>JACQOP010000101.1 GCA_016202485.1 Chloroflexota bacterium
AGGCGGTAGAGGGCTTCGTCCACGGTCTGGTGGCGGACGTAGAGCTCGTCGGGGACGGGGGTGCGGGGTGCGGCGGGCTGGGGCGGGACGGCGGGGCGCAGGGGGGTGGACTTACCCAATCCCCTGGCCCTCTTTCCTTCGCTCCGCTGGCGGACAGGCCTTGAAGGGAAGGGGGTAGAAGGATGGGGCGTAGAGTCCTTGGGCAGGCCCGGGGCGGGCTGTTGCGCCCCCAGGGTGGCAGGACTGGGATAGGTCTGGGCGAGGGCGAAGCGGACCAGCTCCTCTATGGATGTGCCTTCCTGGGTGGCACGCTGGGCAAGCTGGTGGTAGAGGTCTTCTGGAAGGTAGACGGGGCGCTTTTTCATCAAGAATCATTGTAGCAAATCATCGCCTACAGCACCTTGGCGGCTTCCGTTTGCAGGAGATGGTCAATCTCTGCCGGGCTGTAGCCAGCCTCGGCCAGCACGTGACGGGTATCGCGGCCAGGGCGGACGGCTGGGTTGTGGCGGACGGAGAAGTGGTAATCGGAGCTTTCATAGGGGAGAGTGGGAAGAGACAGGGACTTCTCGCCAGCGCCGACGTTGAGGAGCCGCTGGGGGGCATGGAGGTGGGCTTCGTCCAGCACCGATTCAGGGGTGTTCACCATGGAGGCGGGAACGCCCTGGGCGGAAAGCTGGGCGACAAGGGTCTTGGCGTCCCAGGCGCGGATTGTTTCTTCCAGGCGTGGCATGGTCCAGGGACGGGCGTTGCCCAACCCGGCCATGTTTTGCAACTCGGGGTGGGCGAGGAGGTCGGTGAAGCCGAGGACATGGCAGAGCTTCTTCCATTGGGAGACGTTGAAGGCGGCGATGAAGACGTGGCGGCCGTCGGCGCATTCAAAGAGGTCGTACACAGGCCAGCCGCCCTGGGACCGGCGGTCTCGCTCGGCCATAGGGCGTGGCGGCTGGCCGCTGAACTGGGTTTGGGCCATGTGCTGGCCGACGTAGAAGAGGGCGGTCTCAAAGAGGCCGCTGGTGATAAGCTGGCCCTTGCCGGTGGCGTCGCGTTCTCTGAGGGCGGCGAGGATACCGATGACGCCAAAGGCGGCGGCGCCGATGTCGGTGATGCTCGCGCCGGCACGGAGGGGCCGCCCCAAGGGGCCGGTCATGAAGGCGAGGCCGGACATCATCTGGGCCAACTCATCCATGGAGGAGCGATCGGCATAGGGGCCGCTGAGGTAGCCCTTGACACTGCAATAGACGATGCGGGGGTTGCGGCGGGAGAGCTCGTCGTAGCCGATGCCCAGGCGGTCGGTGACGCCGGGGCCCATGTTCTCTATGAACACATCTGCTTTATCCGCCAGGCGGTAGAAGACGGCCAGGGCATCCTCTTTTTTCAGGTCAAGGACGATGTGGCGTTTGTTGCGGTTGAGGTAGAAGTAGCTGCCGTTGCGGCCTGTGCCTAGCCGGCCGGGCTCCAGGGCATCGGGCGGTTCAATCTTGATGACATCGGCCCCCATATCGCCGAGGATGAGGCCTGCGGTTGGCCCCGCGACGATGTGGGTAAGCTCCAGGATGCGGATGTTTTCCAGTGGCAATGGTCCCATAGCTGTGCTCCTCTATCTGTCGGTGCTGGATGGAAAGGCGATTTAGGCCTTCTGCCGAGGCGATCCGTTTGGTCCCCACCCACCCGTAGCCCCGTTCACTGCGTTCCGGGCTTCGGCTCTCGGGGGACAGCCCCCAGCATTCCCCGGTGAAGAGGCAGCCCTCTTTACACCTGCAAGATAATGGCTATTTGGGAGAAATGCTCTCGGGAGGGCTGGCGCTTGCTCTGAAGAGATGAAGGGAAATGGGAAGCTACTGTGGCACAGCGAGGGTGGGATGTCAATATGCTTGGGATGGGCCAGCCTGTTATAGCCCTTGTGCCCGAGGCGTTTGACCCACTTGCCAAGGCTGGAGAACAGCGGAATGCCCTTCTTGCGGAAGCGGGCGACACGCTTCTCTTCACAGGCGGCGCAGGTGCAGGTGGGTGGTAGAGGTCTTCCAGGAGGTAGATGGGGCGCTTTTTCATGAGGGATAGTGTAGCGGTTTCTCTGCTGGGGCGCACGTTCCGTGAGGAGGCGGGGCAGACACGCGGGTGTGCGCCCAGGGAAGGCGGAAGGGGTGTGGACAGGGGCAAAGTTGGCGTGCGTCCTAGGTTTCTCGCTGCGCTCGGAACGACAAAATGCTACAGCACCTTAGCGGCTTCCGTCTGGAGGAGACGGTCTACCTCGGCGGGGGAGTAGCCGGCCTGGGCCAGGACCTGGCGGGTGTCGCGGCCGGGCTGGTAGGGAGGCTGGTGGCGCAGGGAGAACCCGTAGGCGGAGCTTTCGTAGGGCAGGGCAGGCAGGTCCAGGGCCTTGTCGGGGGCTTCGGTGTGCAGGAGACGGCCGGGGGCCTGGACGTGGGGCTCCTGGAGGACGGTCTCGGGGGTGTTGAGGGGTGCGACTGCGACGCCGCTTTCTTCCATGAGACGGATGACGGTAGGGCTGCCCAGGGCAAGGACGGCCTCTTCAATGACAGGGATAGTGTAGGGGCGGTTCTGGGAGCGCCCGGAGTTGTCGGCGAGCTTGGGGTCGGCGGCGAGCTTGTGGAGGCCGAGGGCATGGCAGAAGCGGCCCCACTGGGCGTTGCTGGTGACGCCGATGAAGACGTGTTTGCCGTCGGCGCATTCAAAGAGGTCGTAGACGCCCCAGCCGCCGGGGGAACCGCGGGTGCGGGAGCCGGTGGGCCTGGGCGGGTTGCCGGTGAACTGGGTCTGGGCCATGTGCTGGCCGACGAAGAAGAGTGCGGATTCAAAGAGGCCGCCGGTGATTTTCTGGCCCTGGCCGGTGGCCTGACGCTCCAGGAGGGCGCCCAGTACGCCGAGGACGGCGTAGGTGGCGGCGCCGATGTCCACGATGCTGGCGCCGGCGCGCAGGGGTTTTCCCAGGGGGCCGGTCATGTAGGCCAGGCCGGACATTATCTGGGCCAGCTCATCCAGGAAGGGGTGGTCGCTGTTGGGGCCGGAGAGGAAGCCTTTGACGCTGCAGAAGATGATGCGGGGATTGCGCTGGGAGAGGGCGTCATAGCCAATGCCCAGGCGGTCCATGGTACCGGGCCCCATGTTCTCCACCACAACGTCGGCGGTACCGGCCAGGCGGTAGAAGGCGTCCAGCCCATCAGGGTGCTTGAGGTCCAGGACTATGCTGCGCTTGTTGCGGTTGAAGAACAGGAAGCTGCCGGAGCGCGCGGTGCCGATGCGGCTAGGGTCCAGGGCATCGGGGGGCTCCACCTTGATGACATCGGCGCCCATGTCGGCAAGGATGAGGCCTGCCGCGGGGCCTGCGACGATGTGGGCGAGCTCCAGGACACGGACGTTTTCCAGGGGCAGTGTTCCCATAGCTATGCTCCCAAGAGAAGTTGGGCCGGCTCTGAGGGGATGAAGGGAAATGGGACGCTACTGTGGCACAGCGGGAGCGGGATGTCAATATGCTTGGGATGGGCCAGCCTGTTAGCCCTTGCGCCCCAGGCGTTTGAACCACCTGCTGAGGCTGGAAAGCACTGAGATGCCTTTCTTGCGGAAGCCTGCGACGCGTTTTGCTTCACAGGCGGCGCAGGTGCAGGCAGGTGGATGGTCGGCGTACCAGTTGGGTCGTCCCATGGGTTAGAGCGCTCCGAGGTTGAAGGTAGGCAATCCTGTACAGGATAGCACAGGGGCGGCGGTGGGAATGGCCTTGTGAGGCCACTGAGCGTGGTGGGAGATGGAGATTGGGGCGCCATTTATTTACTCACTAGAAGCATTGGGGGACACCCCTAAGACCCCGGCAAGGAATCCTTCGCTCTGCTCAAGGACAGGCTGTGGTTCCCTGGCACTCTCCTAGATTTAGGGCAATTGTCGGGCAAGGCTTTTCCGGATGCGAGAGGATGTGGGCTAACCTTTCTTCTGTCAGGCGGACAAGGGCGCCAACGAGGTCTTGCTATTCGTTCATCGCATAGTTTCCTGCACAACCTTCAACAGTAGGGGATCTTCGCCTGGCAGGACGGTGCGAGGGTCCAGGAGGACGCGGTTGTCCTGGATGCGGACGATGACGGGGGGATTGCCGGAGCGGAGGCGTGCGGCCAGGGCGTCGGGGCCGCCGTCCATGCCGCCGGGGTTCACGGCTACCAGCCAGGTGGGGAGGGTCTCGCCGGGGAGGCTGCCGGCGCCGATGGTGGACTGGCCTCTGACTAGAGTGGTGGTGGGGCCGATAGCGCGGGCCCAGCGAAGGGCGCGGCGGCGGAGGGCGGGTTCCGGTGCGGCAATCATGCGCCAGGTGGGGATTTCCTGTGTGGCCTCGCCCTTGAGGTAGTGGAGGAGGGTTGCGGTGAGGGCGGCGATGCTGAGCTTGTCCAGGCGGAGGGCGCGGGCCAGGGGATGGCGTGTCAGGCGCTGGACCAGGTCTTTGCTGCCCACGACGATGCCGGCCTGGGGGCCGCCCAGGAGCTTATCGCCGGAGAAGAAGGCCAGGTCTACACCGGCGGCGATGCTTTCCTGGGGGGTAGGCTCGTGGGCGAGGCCGAAGTGGGTGGTGTCCAGGAGGCAGCCGCTGCCCAGGTCGTGGAGGATGGGGATGCCGTGTTTTTGTCCCAGGGCGACGAGTTCTTCCAGAGAAGGGGAGGCGGTGAAGCCGAGGACGCGGAAGTTGCTGGCGTGGACTTTCAGAAGGGCGCCGGTATGCTCGGTGATGGCGGATTCGTAGTCGGAGACGTAGGTACGGTTGGTGGCGCCCACCTCCACTAGGGCGGCTCCGCTCTGGGCCAGGACCTCGGGGATGCGGAAGCCGCCGCCGATCTCCACGGCCTCGCCCCGGCTGACGATGACCTGTTTGCCTGAGGCGACGGCGGCGAGGCCCAGCATGACGGCGGCGGCGTTGTTGTTGACGGCGATGCCTGCTTCTGCGCCGGTAAGCTGGCGGAGGAGGGTGTCCACGTGGGTCTGGCGGGAGCCGCGCTCGCCCTGTGCTAGGTCGTACTCCAGGTTGGAGTAGCCCTGGGCGGCCAGTTCCAGGGCGCTGAGGGCGGCGTTGCTGAGGGGAGCGCGGCCCAGGTTGGTGTGGAGGATGACGCCGGTGGCGTTGATGACAGGCTGGGGAAGGGCCTGCCACTGCTGGGTTGCGCGTTTTTGAATTGCCTCCACCAAGCCATTGATAGTGGGGACCTGTTGGCCCTGACTGATGGCGGCGCGCTGGGACTGCAACTCCTGGCGGATGAGGCCGACCAGGGCGTCGCGGGAGTAGGCGTGGGCCAGCTCCTGGAGGGGGGATTGGGCGAGGAGGCGGTCTACGCTCGGCAAGGCCCGAAAATTGCTGGTCATGTGTAGTTTTCCCCTTATCGTGCTACAATTACTTGATAAGGTTGTGTGGAAGCAGGGCAGGAAATGCTGGGACATGCCTTTCCCATGGCAGTGTGGCTGGGCAAAGGAGAGGAACTCCTATATTCTACCATAGGAAAAAGCGGGGATTCGGAAGGTAGGCCCAGTTGCTTGACCCGTGGGTAGGCGGACGCTACAATGCCCTTACTCTGCCAGCGAAGAAAGCAGGCGACATGCTGGTCATCGGCCTCACTGGAGGTATTGGCTCTGGGAAGAGCGAGGTAAGTAAACAGCTCCAGGAGCTGGGGGCCGAGGTTATTGATGCCGACAAGGTTGGGCATCAGGCGTACATTCCCCACAGCGAGACATGGAAGGCAGTTGTCGCTGCCTTTGGGAATGACATTCTCCAGCCTAACGGGGAAATAGACCGCAGGAAGTTAGGCGCCATTGTCTTTTCAGACCCCAGTGAACTTGCCCGCCTGAACTCCATCATGCACCCCAGGATGGCAAAGATGATAGGGGAGCAGTTGGAGGTCATGCGGGCTAGGGGTGTGCAGGTGGGAGTGCTAGAGGCGGCCATACTGATAGAGGCGAACTGGACGTCTCAAGTAGACGAGGTATGGGTAGTGGCAGCGCCTGAAGATGTGGTGGTGAGGCGGGTAAAGGAGCGGAACAACCTGCCGGAAGAGGAGGTCCGCCGTCGCATCCGCGCCCAGCTATCCAACGAAGAGCGCGCCAAGCACGCCGCCGTAGTGATAGAAAACGACGGTGGTCTGGAAGCATTACACGAACGGGTTCAAACGCTTTGGAATCATCGCGTCCAAGGGAGGGTTGCGTGACCACGCCAGCAAAAGGGACAAGAAGTGTATACCGGGAATTTCTGATAGAGGAGTACACCGTAGAGGAGGAGCCGTTCTACGTCCCGGTGGGTGATGAGATAGGCCTCTTTGAGGCGGCCTATGAGCAGAAGATACCGGTGCTGTTGAAGGGGCCTACCGGCTGCGGGAAGACCCGCTTTGTTGAACACATGGCCTGGCGGTTAGGCCGGCCGGTCAGTCATATTACAGGGGCCGGCGGCAACGGCGAGATGCGGGGCAAGTCCATACCGCTGATCACCGTGGCCTGCCATGAGGACCTGACCGCCAGCGACCTGGTGGGGCGTTACTTGCTGGAGGGTGAGGAGACGAAGTGGATTGACGGGCCGCTGACCCGGGCGGTGAAGGTTGGGGCCATCTGCTACCTTGACGAGGTGGTGGAAGCCCGTAAGGACACTACGGTGCTCATTCACCCACTGACGGACCACCGCCGTTTGCTGCCCATTGAGAAGCGGGGGCAGGTGCTGTACGCGGATGACGGGTTTCTGCTGTGTATGTCGTACAACCCTGGTTACCAGAGCGCCCTGAAAGACCTGAAGCAGAGCACGAGGCAGCGGTTTGTGGCCCTTGAGTTTGACTACCCTGACCGGGACGTTGAGGCCAGGGTTATTGAGCATGAGAGCGGGGTCAACGCCCCGATTGCCCTGTCTCTTGCCAAGCTGGGTGAGAAGGTGCGCAACCTGAAGGACTACGGCCTGCAGGAGGGCGCCAGTACCCGGCTGCTCATCTATGCCGGCAAACTGATCAAACAGGGTATCTCACCCCGGCGGGCATGCCAGTGCTCAGTGGTGTGGGGCGTGACCGACGACGGCGAAGTGCAACGGAGCATGGAGGAGATTATTTCCTCCATCTTTGAGTAGCATCAATATCCAGGGGGCAGATTGTGAAAGAGCTATATGACCGGACGATTCAGTTCGTACGAGCTGCCCTAGCAAACCACCAACCGGATATCCTCCCCGACCCGACCCTCAAGGACTCCGCAGTACTTCTCCTCCTGTACCCAAAAGAGGGGGAGTACTGTGTGCTTTTGAACAAGCGCAGCATGGAGGTGGAGTTCAATAAGGGGGAGATGTGCTTTCCGGGCGGGTCCAAGGACCCGGAGGACGCAGACCTGGTTGCCACCGCCCTGCGGGAATCGGAAGAGGAGATGGGGATCCGACCCAAGGACATCATTATTCTTGGGGAGTTGAGCGAGACGAACACGGGGGCGGGCTTCCGTATCCATCCCTACGTGGGGACTATTCCCTACCCGTATACCTTCACGCCCAGCGGCATTGAGATTGCTGAGGTGGTGGAGGTTCCCGTTGCCCATCTGATGGACCCTCGCAACTACGTAGAGGACATGCGGATGCGCAACGGGGTGCTGACCCGTATGACCACGTTCACCTACAACGAGCACAGGATTTTTGGGGCGACGGCCCGGATCCTACGCCAGTTCTTGGAGATATTAGAACAATCGGGATGGCCCAAGGAGGAGTGAACCCATGACCACAGGCCTGGCCGATCTAGAACGGGAGCTGGAACGGTTCCCCTCCTCGGTAGTGGACGAGTTCCGCCGGGCGGCAGAGAAGCTCGGTCCCCGGCTGAGCGAGTTTGACGTGAACAGTTGGGCCAAGCAGGGTGTTGACATTGCCAAGCAGACAGTACGCTCGTGGGAGGCGGCAGCGGAATACTTCCGTTCCAGCCCTGAGGTACTGGAGTTGCTGAACGCCACACAGCTTTTGGAATGGGGCCGTCACGGTAGCGCCCTGTGCCAGGAATCGCCCAGCCTAGCGGTGTCCTTCTTCCGGGCCAGCCCCCGGGCCTTCCAGTCCCTCCGCCCTCGGAACATGCAGATATGGGCGAACCTGGGGAAGGGTTTTTACCGGGGCACTTGGAAGTCCAGCGCCCTGTCGGCCAAGTTCTTTGAAATCAGCGGGCCCGTGCTGGAGACGGCGTCCTTTGCCGAGCTGGAGAGCTTTGCCGGGCTGATGGACCTTGTCGCGCACAAGTCAGCGGACCTGGCGGCGGAGTGCATGGCTATGGGCGAGACGGTTTTGCCCCGGGTGGGCAATGACCGCCCGGCCTTCATCCGGCTGTGCCGGGCGGTGGCCGAGGCCAACTGGCGGGAGGTGAAGGGGTGCTTTGAGGCCGTGCCCAAGGTGACGGCTTTTGTGCAGGAAGGGCAGCGGGCCCGCTTCATGGACATGACTGCCGACATGGCAAAGAGTGGCATGCCCAATATCTCCCTGTTCATACACGACAGCGCCACGTCGCTGGGCAGGGCCAGCGCGGCCGCCCAGGGGCGCTTTCTGGAGCTTGCCCAGGAGCTTATCCCCAGGTCCAATGAGGCTGCGGCTGCATTCCTGCGCAACGCCCCCAGCCTGATTGGACGTGTCAGTGAGAGCCAGGTAGAGGCGTGGTACGACTATGGCCTGCGTATTCTCATGGATAACCTGGACGGGGGCATGGCGTACTTCAGGATAGAGTCCAACACCTCAGAGCAGGTGATTGAGGCGCTGTCATCGGCGGTGGAACTGGACAGGATTGCCGATATCCTGCGCATGTATTGCCGTGGCCTGGCGGGTGCGGAAGTGGACATTGCCAACAGCAAGGATATGGCTGGGAAGAATATCGGCTGGGTCTCTGAAGACCACGCCACCACAGAGGGGACGACGGTGTACTTGCCGCCGGAGATGAACAAGTTCGGCTCCAAGGACGAGAACTTCTCCTTCTTCAAGGTGGTATCCACCCACCAGGTGGCGCACATAGAGTTTGGGAGCTTTGACTTTGACTTTGACGCCAAGGGCAACCGGTTCCAGGACACGCGCCATACCCGGGAGCAAGAGGCGTTGCAGGAGAAGCAGGCGCGCCTGGAGGCTCGGAGGCAGCAACAGGGACAGAGCCAGGCGCCGGGACAGCTCCTCAACCGGCCAGATGTGCAGGAGGGGGAGATCCTGCTGACGCCGGGGCTGGCTGCTCTGGAGGCGGCCCAAGAGGGGCAGGTCCCTCAGACCGACGGCGCGGCGTCTGCGGAGCGGGGCTACCTGACGGACATGGGCCGTTTCTTTGATATGTTCCCCATCCGGAAACTGGCGCTGGACCTGTTCACGGTGCTGGAGGACACGCGGCTGGACTACCGTGTCAAGGCCGAATACCCGGGGGTAGCGCCTGCGTACCGGCGTATCCAGGCAGACGCGTTGTCACAAAGGCCGGACATCAAGGAGATGGCCCTACAAGAGGCCATGGTGGAGTTCCTGGTGCGGTTCAGTCTCAACCAGCACAAGAACCTGCCGGTGCCTACGGAGTTCATTGACCAGGCTGCGGTCATTGCAGAGGTTGCCAAGCGGCTGCTGCACACCGATGCCGTGGTTGAAGACACGGCAGAAGCCGCACTGCGGGTGTACGACATCATTGCGAAGATGCCGAACCAGGAGATGGAGGAAGAGGACTGGTCGGAGATGGACGTCTCGGAGCAGGAGATCCCTGAAGAGCAACTAGAGAACCTGCTGGAGCAGATGCGAGAGATGGCCGGAGCAGGGCAGGGGCAGATGGGGGAGGAGGAAGAGGGGGAGGAGTACGAGTCGCCGCCCCAGGTGGACTTCCGGGGTGACTTCAAGCCGGAGCTCAGCCAGATCCTGAACACCTTGCGGCAGCAGGCGGGCCAGGGCGGGCAGCAATCGGGGCAGCAGCAGATGCCCCTGGAGATGCTGGAGCAGATGCTGGCCAACAGTGCGGAGTTGGAGCTGGACGCAGAGTCAGGGGAGTTCAATGCGGACCTGGCGGCCTTTGTTCAGAACCTGGTGAAGGAGGCCGGATCCCAGCCCGGCACGCAACAACCCGGCCAGGGCTACGGGCCTATCCCGCACCAGGAGGAAGAGGGCAGTTCTCTGGAGTCCAAGGATCCCAAGACCTTTGTGTACGACGAGTGGGACTTCCGTGCGGGGGACTATAAGCCGCGGTGGTGCATTGTGCGGGAGAAGCCGATGGCGGAAGGGGACACCCGCTTCTATACGGAGACGGTGCATGCCTATGGCCGACTGATGAACCAGATCCGCCGCCAGTTTGAGATGCTGATGCCGGAGGAGTACCGGAAGGTGAAGCACCTGCCGGACGGTGATGACTTTGACCTGGACGCGGTGATTGAGTCCATTATTGACAAGTGGGCGGGGTTGTCCCCTACGGAGAAGGTCCACTGGAGGCGCAACAAGATTGAACGGGACGTGGCCGTTGCCTTCCTGCTGGACATGAGCGCCTCCACAGCGGAGGCCATTGACGAGTCGCGGCGGGTGGAGGACTGGGACGCCCCGGACGACCCGGTGGAGTACATGATCTGGCTGCGCTCCCGCCGGGGTGAGGGGGCGCGCCGCACGTACAAGCGCATCATTGACCTGGAGAAGGAGAGCATTGTCCTGCTTATTCATGCCCTGGAGACGGTGGGAGACACCTACGGCATCTACGGCTTCTCCGGCTACGGGCGTGAGAACGTAGAGTTCTACGTCATCAAGGACATGGAGGAGACGTTTAACGAGCGCATCAAGCGCAGGGTGGACAAGGTGACGCCCTTGCATGCGACGCGCATGGGCCCGGCCATCCGGCACACCATTGCCAAGCTGGAGGAGCAGGAGAAACGGACGAAGCTGCTGATCCTCCTGAGCGATGGCCGGCCCCAGGACCGGGGGTACAGCCGGGAAGGGGTGGAGAAGGAGTATGCGGTGCACGATACGAAGATGGCCTTTGTGGAGGCCCGGCGGAAGGGGATTACGCCCTTTGCGCTGACGGTGGACAAGGCGGGGCACGATTACTTGAAGACCATGTGCCAGGATATGGGGTATGAGGTGCTGGGAGACATCAACTCGCTACCCAGTCGCCTGCCTATGCTGTACCGCAAGCTGACTTTCTAACGGCTGGCCTTGTGGGGGCTACACCACTGCCCTGATTTGGATGAGAAAGCCTTTGAGCTTTTCAGGCGCAGCGGACGCCTTCCTTCCCGGCCGCCCACCTGCCCTTAGCCCTGGGGGACGCCCCAACAGCCCCCGGCAAGGGCTATAGCCCCTCTACACACCGGAGGGCGCCAGGGATGCAGGGGCGAAACAGGAGTGCAGTTCTGATGGACGTGGGCCAGGCTCCTGTGGCAAACAGGGAGTTGGGTACAAAAAGGGCATTCCCCTGGGGCAGGTACATTGCCAACCTGATGAGGTTGTCATAGAATCTACAGTGGCGATGAGAGCTCGACGAATTTCCTCAAACCTTGCTAGGAGGGTGTTTCTGTGACCTATATTATCACCGAGCCGTGCGTGGACGTGAAGGACAAGGCTTGCATAGATGTTTGCCCGGTGGACTGCATCTATGGGGGCGACATTGAGGAAGACCGGATGTTGTACATTCATCCTGACGAGTGCATTGACTGCGCCGCCTGCGAGCCTGTGTGCCCCGTCAACGCCATTTTTGCTGAAGACGATGTCCCTGCCCAGTGGAAGCAGTGGATCCCCATCAACAAGGACTACTTTAACGATGCCGATGCCGTGAGGGCCAAGGTCAACGGGATGAAGGCCCCGGCCAGCTAGGGACAGTAGTCCTCAAAGAGGGAGGAACAAGAAGAGGCGGGCTGATGGATAAGCCCGCCTCTTCTTGCGACGTAGGTCTTTCCCCCTGGGCTGCGAGGGTCTGATCCGGAGGTCCCTCTAACAAGATTTCAATCAGCCATGTGTCTCCATTCCCGC
>JACQOP010000102.1 GCA_016202485.1 Chloroflexota bacterium
ACCAGAGAGCCGCTTCAGCGGCTCCCTTTTGTTCTTCAAGTCATACATGAGATAGGGGCTTGACAGGTTGTTTATCGTTGGACTGAGAGGAGGTCTACCAGATGAACGGAAAGCTACGAATCCAGATTTTGAAAGTAGACCATGTATGAGTACCTAATTCCCTCGCATGCGAGATAGCACTCTTGACAAGGTCAGTATGGTAGAACTGAAGGGGTAGTATAAACCCTTTCCAGATACCAGAGAGCCGCCTGAGCGGCTCTTTTCTTTTGCCCAAGAAGGTCCATGGAAGGGGGTGAAATAAAGCCATTCCTAATGCTGTAAAGCAATCCCAATAGCCAGGCCAGACCGGACAAACCAGCAATTTGATTAAGGAGGAACCCCAATGAACACCGTAGTAAGAACGGCAGACCTGCTCACGGAAGCCAGGCTAAGCCTATCTGATTTTTGCGATCAAGATGGAGCATTACGCCGGCGCGTCAAAGTTAATGGGGTGGTCATCCCCATTGAGGATGCCAAGGGGTACAAGGCCGGTGTATCCCGCTGTGTATACCTTTTGTTAGAGCTAGGCCTTGATGTCAGCATAGGCGATGCCGCCGAACCGTGGGACAGAGTCTATCTTCGCGCAATACCCCGATAATTGCCCGTCAGACCAGTAGGGCGCAAGGGAACCTCAGCCTGTCCTAGAGCGGAGCAAAGGATTCCCTGCTGGGGGCTGCGAAGTCTGTCCTGAGCGGCCTTGCCCATCAAGCCAGGAGGGTGCAAGGGAACTGCGTTCCCTGCTGAGGGCTGCTGGGGGTGTCCCCCAGCGTTATGGGTGGGCGGGAAAAACAGCATTCGCCATGAAGTCCGCAAGGAAGGCAAATGATCGGGCAGACCTCCTCTTGGAAGAGGTGTAGAGGCGTGAAGCAAGGGCCCGGGAGTTTCCACAGAAAAATAAAACAACTCCCCAGGCAACCCCCTCAGTGCATTGGCAGCGCCCCAAAGGCCCGCTGTACCACCTCCGGCAACGCCGGGTGCACATAGATGCCCTGGGTGATGGCCTCCACCGTCAGGTGCTGGCGCATAGCGTTGGCCGCCTCCTGGATAAGCGTCGTGGCGTGTGTGCCGATGATATGGCACCCCAGGATATCCCCCGTGTGAGGGTCCGCCAGCACCTTCGCAAACCCCTCCCGGTCCTCTATGGCCTGCCCGTAGGCCGTGTCCCCATAGCTGGCAGTGCCTGCCGTGTACTCCTTGCCTCCTGCCCGGCACTCCTCCTCCGTCAGGCCCACCCCGGCTACCTGGGGCGAGGCAAACACCCCGTGGGGCATGGCGTGGTAGTCCACCGGGAGCTTGTCTTCCGGGCTGAAGATGTTATTGGCGGCATAGGCCGCCTCCAGGTTGGCCGAGTGCTTCAACTGGTACTTGCCCGCAATGTCCCCCAGCGCCCACACGCCGGCAACACTGGCCTCCAGATACTGGTCCGTCTGGATGAAGCCCCGCGCGTCCAGGGTAATCCCTGCCTTGTCCACCTCCAGCAGGTCCGTGTTGGGCACGCGCCCCGTGGCGACCAGTAGGGCGTCACACTCCAGCGTCGTCTCCAGATGGCCCGCACTGACCTCCACCAGAATGCCGCCCTTCCCCTGGGACACCCGCCGCACCTGCGTCCCCAGCAGCACGTTGAACCGATGCCGGTAGGCCCTGGTGAAGGCCTCGGCTATGTCCTCGTCCTCGCTCCGCAGCATCACCCCGCTGCGGTGGACGATGGTTACTTCGGTGCCCAGGGCGCCGAAGAAGTGGGCCATCTCCGCTGCTATGTACCCGCCTCCCACAATCACCATGCGCCGGGGCTGCTCCGGCAGCCGCATCACCGTGTCCGACGTGTGGTATGACACATCCGCCAGGCCCGGGATGTCCGGCACGGCGGGCCGCGTCCCCGCCGCAATTACTATCGTGGGCGCCGTGACCTCCTCGGCGCCCACCGCAAGGGTCTTGGGCCCGGTAAACCGCGCCGTCTCGGTGTACACGGTCATGTTGGGGACCGCGCGGTTGCCCTCCAGGATGCCCGCCGACTCCTCGTCAATCTCCTCAAAGGTCCGCCGCTGGATGAACTCCCAGTCCACCCCCCGTACCTCTGCCTTGACGCCGAACCGCCCGGCGTTGCGGATAGTCTCCATGACGTCCGCCACATGGATGAGCATCTTGGAGGGGATGCACCCACGGGTCAGGCACGTCCCGCCGAAGGGGCCGTGGTCTATCACGGCGACCCTCATACCGCGCTCCGCCCCCTCAGCCAACACCTCCAGCCCAGAGCCGGAGCCAATGACAATCAGGTCATAGGTCTTCATGTCCCACCTTCCCTTTCCTTGGTCAGAGCGTCCATCCGCGCCTGGACCCGTATCCGGAACTCCTCCTCCGTCAGCACGCCCTTGCTCACCTCCATCAGGTCCGCGTCCACCTGGTCCGCCAGCACCAGGCCCTCCCAGTCCCCCTCATCCATCAGCTCATCTATGTTATTGGCGAACCACCCCTCCATCTCCTGCCACGAGATATCCCCCGCCAGGTAGCCCTCCATCAGAACCATAATCTGCTCTATCATCGCCGCAACCTCACCATCGGATGCTTTGTCGCGCTCATTACCCTATCCCTCCACTCGCGCCTGGGGCAGCGCCCGCAGCAGCCAGCGGGGTGCCCACCAGTTGGCCTCGCCCATCACCCGCATCAGCGCCGGCACCAGCAGCACCCGTATCAGCGTGGAGTCCAGCAGAATGGCCAGGGCCACACCCACGCCGAAGGCCTTCACCACTATCACCTCGCTGGTGGCAAAGGCCGCCGCCACCAGCACCAGGATCAGCGCCGCGCTGGTGATAATACGCCCCGTCCGCTCCAGACCCGCCGCCACGCTCTCCGTGTTGTCCCCTGTCTGGTCGTGCAATTCCTTCACACGGCTCAGCAGGAACACCTCGTAGTCCATGCTCAGGCCAAAGACGATGCAGAACAGGATGATGGGCAGGGTCACCTCCACATAGCCCGACGAGGCAAACCCCAGCAGCCCCTCAAAGTTCCCCTGCTGGAAGATGAATACCAGCGCCCCGTAGCTGGCCGTGATGCTCAGGGCGTTCATGACCACCGCTTTCACCGGCAGCACCACCGACCGGAACAGCGCCAGGAGCACCACGTACGTCACAATAATGATGTACACGATGACCCAAGGGAAATAGGTGTACATCACATCCTTCGTGTCCTCCAGGTCTGCCGTCGCACCAGTAACCAGGGGGGATGTCCCAGCGCCAAGCACCCTGGCCGCCGCCCGCACGTCCAGCGCCAGGCCCTTGGTCTCGTCCGACAGCACGGCATACCGGGAATAGATGCGCACCACCGTCACGTCCTCACTGCCAAACCCAGCAAGGGCCGCTTGGACCTGGGGTGGCAAGGCCTGGGGCGCGCTGTACATCTGCTGGTACTGCTCCTTGGCAATGGATGGAGCCAGCGTCACGATGCTCTCTACCCGCTGCACCCGCGGGTCCTCTGCAAAACGGTGGGCAAAGTCATACAACGCCCCTATCACCTCGGGTCGTAGCACCCCATCACTGCTCAGCACTGCCACGGAGACGGGCGTCAGCTCCCCCAGGCCAAAGTCTTCCTCCACCTTCTCCCATGCCTCCCGCGCCTCCGTCCCCGGCGGCAGCACCGTGGCCCAGGGCGTTCCCAGCTTCACCCCCAGGAAGGGCGCGCCCAGCAGCAGGAGCAAGGCAATGACCGGCGCCGCCACCAGCACCGGGTGGCGCATCACCCGTGTGGCAACCGCCCGCCAGAAGCTCCCCGGTGGCCCGTTCCTCAACGGCAGCACCCGGAACCGGTTGATGCGCTCTCCCAGAATGCCGAAGACGGCCGGCACCAGGGTCAGCACCACCAGCATGGAGGCCAGCACCACTACCACACCCCCAATGCCCAAGGATTGGAAGAACATGAAGGGCATGAACAGCAGCCCCGATAGTCCCACCACCGTCGTTACGCCGGAAAACAGCACGGCCCTGCCTGCGGTGTTCATGGTCACAGCCACCGCCTCGGCCCGGTCCCGCCGGGCCAGCTCCTCACGGAAACGGCTGATCATCAGCAGGGTGTAGTCCACTGACATGCCGATGCCCAGGAAGGAGGCGATGTTCAAGACGAAGATGGACACTTCTGTCGCCTGAGACAGCACAAAGACTGTGGTCATGGTCACCGTGACTGCTATCACTGCGATGGCCAGGGGCACCACCATAGCGATGAGGGTGCCGAAGACCACGGCCAGCGCCGCCAGCACCAGGGGCAGACTCAGGGCCTCCGAACGCTGCAGGTCCTGCTCCGCTGCGTGGTTCAGGGCCGAGAAGATAGGGACGCCTCCGGTTACCCATACCTGGAATCCCCCAGGCGTGACGATGCGCCCACGTACCTCGTTGTACGTCTCCATGCCGTGGTCAAACCCGCCCTTCAGGGACACATACGCAAAGGTGGAGTGGCCGTCCCTGGAGACGAAGTTCTGGGCGCCGCCGTTGTATAGCGTGGCGGTACGCCCCAGGTCCGGGTACCCCTGCAGCCCCGCTAGCGCCTCCTCCACTCCCGCCTGGAAGGCCGGGTCCGTCACCTGAAGGTCCGGGTGGGACACCACCACCACCAGCACCACCTCCTCCTGGCCCAGCTTCTCATTCAGCAGGTCAATGGCCGCCTGGGATTCCGTATCCGCCCTGCCGAACCCCGGCGTCAGGTTGTCAAAGACTCGTGGCGCTATTCCACCCGCGACCAAAAAGGCCGCCGTCCAGAAACCGACGACCCACCACCGGAGGCGCACCAGTGCAAGACCAAGCCGGAACAGCATATCTACTCCTGTACTTGCGTCCCATTGGGGGAGGGCATGTCCCCTGCTGGAACTCACGTCCCGTAGCCATAGCAAAAGCGACGCAAGTATACAGGTACGCTGGCTATGTGACAAACGGCGTTTTGTTGACAGGCTGCCCCCTGGGTAGCTACACTAAATATTCCGTAGGACTCTTTTGGAGCGATCATGGATTACGCAATCTTCAAGACCGGCGGCAAGCAGTACCAGGCCAGCCCAGGCGCCGTCCTGGACGTGGAAAAACTCCTCGGCGATAAAGACCAGGCCATTGAGCTGACCGACGTGCTCCTCGTCTCCCGGGACGGTAAGCTCTCCGTAGGCGCCCCAACGGTGCCGGGGGCCAAGGTCATGGCTGTCGTGGAGGAGCAGCACCGGGGGCCCAAACTGGTGGTCTTCAAGTTTAAGGCCAAGACTCGCCAGGGCACCAAGACCGGCCACCGCCAGTCCCTTACCCGGCTCCGCATCACCGACATCGTCGGCGGCTAGCGCAGGATGCCCCACTCCCATCAAGGGAGAGGGATACAGGCTGAGGGTGGATTCTGGTAACAGCCCTTTACCCCATAGTCACTCACGGAGGAACTCTCATGGCACATAAGAAAGGCGGAGGCAGCAGCCGCAACGGGCGTGATTCCCACGGCCAGCGCCTCGGCGTGAAACGCTACGGCGGCGAGCAAGTCCTCGCAGGCAGCATCCTGGTGCGCCAGCGGGGCACGCGGATCGTTCCCGGCGTCAACGTAGGCGTGGGGCGCGACTTTACCCTGTACGCCCTCAAGGACGGCCACGTCCGCTATGATTTCGGCACCAAAGACCACAGGCGGGCCAACATAGACCCGGTCACCCTAGGAGCATCCAATGAAGGCTAAAATCCATCCCCAGTACTACACCAACGCCGTGGTCGTCTGCTCCTGCGGCAACACCTTCGTCACCGGCGCCACCCAGCCCACCCTGCGAGTAGAGGTGTGCAGCAAGTGCCACCCCTTCTTCACCGGGGAGCAGCGCATTGTGGACACCGAAGGCCGCGTAGAGCGCATGCGTCGCCGCTACGGCCTCAAATAGCCCTGCATATCACCTTGAAAAGGGCGGTTTTGCCGCCCTTTTCCGCTGTCCTGTTTCCTGGCCGCTTAATAGGGCAGCAAGCCGCATCTTGGTAGAGAGGCCCTACCTGGCAGGAATAGCCGGAACGGAAGGCGCCCCGCGGAGCGGCGCACGTGCACATTGACACAACCAAAGGCGGTTGCTATACTTCACGTTTGTTGCCGCTCGTTGCGGTAAAGATAAGTGTTGCTGTTTTCTCTGTGAGAACATTCCTATGCCTACCGTTAATCAACTCGTAAGACGGGGTCGTACCAAGGGGCAGAACCGTACCAAAGCCCCAGCCCTGCGCTTTGTCCAGAATTCCCTGCGCAATCGTGTGGTGCGCGGCCCCGGTTGCCCACAGCGCCGCGGCGTCTGCGTCCAGGTCAAGACCGTTACCCCCAAAAAGCCCAACTCGGCCCTGCGCAAGGTCGCTAGGGTGCGTTTGACCAACGGCATTGAGGTCACGGCCTACATCCCCGGCGAGGGCCACACCCTCCAGGAGCACTCCGTCGTCCTTATCCGCGGCGGGCGCGTACCGGACCTCCCGGGCGTCCGCTACCACATCATCCGCGGCACCCTGGACACCACAGGCGTGGACAGGCGGCAGCAGGGCCGCAGCAAGTACGGCGCTAAGAAAAAGTAGGCGCAAAGGCAAAGGCCAAAAGGCAAGAAAGAGTATGTCCAGACGTAGGAGAGCCGAAAAACGAGTGATTGCGCCTGACCGCCGGTATGGGCACCAGCAGATCGCCCGCTTTATCAACCGGATTATGATGCAGGGCAAGAAGACCACTGCGGAGCGCATTGTCTATAACGCCCTGCAGCGGCTGGAGTTGGAGACCCATCGTCCCGCTCCGGAAATCTTTGAGCAGGCCATGCGCAACGCCACCCCGCTCCTGGAAGTGAAGCCCCGTCGCGTCGGCGGCGCCACTTACCAGGTCCCCGTGGAAGTGCGCGCCGACCGCCGAGAAGCCCTCGCCATGCGGTGGCTCATCGGCGCGGCCCGCTCCCAGGGCGGAGCGCCTATGGCAGATCGCCTGTACCGTGAGTTGTTGGAGGCCTCCCGGGGCCAAGGCACGGCAGTGAAGCGGAGGGAGGACCTGCACCGCATGGCAGAGGCCAACCGCGCCTTTGTCCACTACCGGTGGTAGCCCGCATCGCACTCTCCCCGCAGCTATCGCCCCACTGTAGCACGCCCCAGCCCAGTCCTCTCCTGTGTCTCGCTGGGTTCTCTCTGGCATCGGGGTTGCAAGGCTTCTATCCAGGACAGGCTTGGGCCCCCCGCGTGGGGTTCCCCGCATAGCTATACAATACAAAAGAGTAATGCCCGAAACACGGGCCTTCCTTGTGGCGGGAATACCTGCCAAGACGGACCACATGGAAAACATACGCAACATAGGCTTCATTGCCCACATTGACGCTGGCAAGACCACCGTCACCGAACGTGTGCTCTTCGCCTCCGGCCGCACCTATAAAATGGGCTCCGTGGACGAGGGCAATACCGTCATGGACTGGATGGACCAGGAACGGGAGCGCGGCATAACCATTACCGCCGCCGCCGCTACCACCTACTGGAAGGACTGCCAGATCAACATCATTGATACCCCAGGCCACGTGGACTTCACCGCCGAAGTGGAGCGCAGCCTACGCGTCCTGGACGGCGGCGTCGTGGTCTTTGACGCCGTCGCCGGCGTCCAGCCCCAGTCCGAGACCGTCTGGCGCCAGGCAGACCGCTACCGCGTGCCCCGCATCTGCTTCGTCAACAAGATGGACCGCGTGGGCGCTGACTTCATCCGCACCGTGGATATGATCAAGCAGCGCCTCAGGGCCAACCCCGTCCCCATCCAGCTCCCCATCGGCGCCGACGCCTCCTTCAAGGGTGTCATTGACCTCATGGAGGAAAAGGCCCTGATGTTCGCCGCCAATGGCAACAACCAGGTCCCCACCGAGGCCCCCATCCCCCAGGAATACCTCCAGGATGTGGAGACCTACCGGGATGCTATGGTGGAGAAAATCGCCGAGACCAGCGACGACCTCATCGTCAAGTACCTGGAAGGCGAGAGCATCACCGTGGAAGAGCTCCGGGCCGCCCTCCGTAAAGCCACTATCAACAACCTCATTGTACCAGTGCTGTGTGGCAGCGCCCTCCGCTACTGGGGTGTCCCCCCCCTTCTGGATGCCATCACCCATTACCTGCCCTCCCCCCTGGATATCCCCACCATCAAGGGCAAGCGCCTGCAGGACGGACAGGAGGTGGAGCGCCCTTCCAGCAAGGATGCCCCCTTCACCGCTCTGGCCTTCAAAGTGGTCACCGACCCCTTTACCGGCCGCCTGGTCTACTTCCGCGTCTATTCAGGCGCTATCAAAAGCGGCATGAACGTCTACAACTCCACCAAGACCCAGCGGGAACGCATGGGGCGAATCGTCCGTATGCTTGCCAACCGCCGTGAGGATGTGGAAGAACTGGGCGCCGGCGATATCGGCGCCACCGTCGGCCTGAAGAACACCTTTACTGGCGACACCCTCTGCGACGAGTCCGCACCCCTGCTCCTGGAGTCCATCAAGTTCCCCCAGCCCGTCATCTCCATCGCCGTGGAACCCAAGAGCCGCGCCGACCAGGAGAAACTGGGCGACGCCCTGAACAAGCTGGCGGAAGAGGACCCCACCTTTGTCCGGCACTTTGACGAGGAAACGGGCCAGACCATTGTAGCCGGCATGGGCGAGCTCCACTTGGAAGTCCTCACAGAGCGCCTCAAGCGCGAGTTTGGCCTCCATGTAAACCAGGGCAGGCCCAAGGTGGCCTATCGCGAAGCTATTACTACCCCTGCTCGCGCCCAGGGCCGCTTCGTCCGCCAGTCCGGCGGTCGCGGCCAGTACGGCGATGTCTATGTGGAGGTGGAGCCTCTGGAACGGGGCACGGGCTTCGTCTTTGAGAACAAGATTGCGGGAGGCGCTATCCCCAAGGAGTACATCCCTGCTGTGGAGGCAGGGGCCAAGAGCGCCCTGGAAAACGGCGTAGTGGGCGGCTACCCCGTCATTGACGTGAAAGTGGTTCTCACCGACGGCAGCTACCACGAGGTGGACTCTTCGGAAATGGCCTTCCGGGCCGCAGGCAACATCGGCGTGAAGGAAGCCATCCGGCGGGCCAGGCCCGTCCTGCTGGAACCCGTCATGGCGGTGGAGATTATCACCCCCGGCGACTTCCTGGGTGATATCCTGGGCAACCTCAACGGACGCCGCGCCCAGATCCGTAACATGGAAGGCCAGGGCAGCACCCAGGTCATCAACGCCCATGTGCCCCTGGCGGAAATGTTCGGCTATGCCACCGACTTGCGTTCCATGACCCAGGGGCGAGCTAACTACACAATGGAGTTCAGCCACTATGCTGAAGTCCCACAGCAACTTGCCCAGGAGCTGGTGAAGCACTAATACCAATACAGCAGAATGCAGAGGGATCAACCCTTGCCAGGGTCTTAGGGGTGTCCCCTAAGC
>JACQOP010000103.1 GCA_016202485.1 Chloroflexota bacterium
GGCTTTGGCTCACGGGGGACACCCCCAGCAGCCCCCGACAGGGAATCCTTCGCTTCCCGTTCACTCCGTTCAGGGCTACGGCTTACCAAGGACAGGCTCTGGTTCCCTCGCACCCTCCTAGATTTAAGGCATTTGCCAGGCAAGGCCCGTCAAGGGAGAAGGGCAGAGGGGCTTCGGCCTCTAGGTGGTGTATTGATGATACTAGACGTCTACTCCCTTATTCTTCTTCCTCCGCGCCGGCGGTGGACAGAACGCCCTCACGGCGGACGGTGCGTACCGGAATTGGCAACTTCTGAGAGGCCAGCCACAGGGCGTGCTTGGCGGTCTCCTCGGGAACGCCTCCCACCTCAAAGAGGATGCGGCCCGCCTTGACCACGGCGACCCAGTGGTCCGTGGCGCCCTTGCCGCCGCCCTGGCGGGTCTCGGCAGGCTTCTTGGTGACTGGCTTATCTGGGAAAACGCGGATCCAGACCTGCCCACCCCGGCGGAACCGGCGGGTGATGGCCCGGCGAGCCGCCTCTATCTGGCGGGAGGTAATCCACGCCGGCTCCAGGGCCTTAAGGCCAAAATCACCGAAGGCCAGGGAGCTGCCAGCGGTGGCCATACCTTTGCGGCGGCCCCGCATCATCTTGCGGAACTTGACTCTACGGGGTTGCAGCATTGCCGCTGCCTCCTTCACTCTCCGCGGCCCCTAGGGTTACCTCAATGGTACCCAACTCCTCGGTCGCTTCCCGGGGCTTGGGGAAGACATCGCCTTTGTAGAGCCACACCTTCACGCCAATGCGTCCCATGACTGTAGCGGCCTCGGCTAGGCCGTAGTCAATATCAGCGCGGAGGGTGTGGAGGGGGACGCGGCCCACCATCACCTTCTCGGTGCGAGCGATCTCGGCGCCGCCCAGCCGTCCCGAGCAGACAATCTTGATGCCCTGGGCGCCGGACTGCATGGCGCGGGTCACCGCCTGGCGCATGGCACGGCGAAAGGCGATGCGCCGCTGGAGCTGGTCGGCAACGCTGCGGGCCACCAAGTAGGCGTCCAGCTCTGCCTGGCGGATCTCCTGGACGTTCACCCTGGAGCGCTTGCCTGTCAGGGACTCCATTTCATGTCGCAACTCGTCAATGCGCTGCCCGCCCCGGCCGATGACAATGCCAGGTCGGGAGGTGTGCAGCGTGATGGTGATGTCGTTGCTGCTGCGCTCAATTTTGATATGGGAGATGCCCGCGTCCGGGTACTTGTCCAAGATGGACTGGCGGATCTTCAGGTCCTCCAGGAGCCATTCCTTGTACGCCTTACCCTTGGGGGCAAACCAGGTGGCGTCCCAATCGCGGATGATGCCCAGCCTAAAGCCGACGGGATGGGTTTTCTGGCCCAACTAAGCCTCCTGATCCACTACTACGGTGATATGGCTGGACCGCTTATTGACCCGTCCAGCGCGCCCGCGGGCCCTGGGCATGAAACGCTTCATGGTAGGGGCCTCGTTGGCATAGATTTCCTTGACCACCAGGGAATCCGGGTCCATGAGTAGGTTATTCTCTGCATTAGCTGCGGCGGACTTCACCACCTTGGCCACCTCCTGGGCAGCGGGGGTGGGGGAGAAGCGCAGGAGGGAGAGGGCCTCGCCAACGGGCCGGCCCCGGACCTGGTTGACCACCCACTTGAGCTTTTTAGAGGAGATGGTGATGTTTTTTGCAGTAGCCTGGACAGCCATGGGTTACCGCCTTACCTGTGAAGTGCGTTCCGACCTACCGGCATGGCCGCGGAAGGTCCGCGTGGGGGCGAACTCCCCCAGGCGGTGGCCCACCATGTTCTCCGTGAGGAAGAGAGGCACATGGCGGCGGCCATCGTGGACAGCGATGGTGAGGCCGACCATATCGGGCATGATCATGGAGGCTCGGGACCAGGTGCGGATCACCACACGGGCGTTGCTGCGCTTGGCAGCCTCCACCTTCTTTGCTAGCTTCTCCTGGATGTAGGGGCCCTTTTTGATGGAACGGGACATTGCTGACCTACTTCTGCTTCCTGCCGCGGACGATCATGTTATCGGTCCGCTTATTGTTCCTGGTCTTTTTGCCGAGGGCAGGCTTGCCCCAGGGGGTCTTGGGCCCGGGCATACCGATGGGGGAGCGGCCCTCGCCGCCGCCGTGGGGGTGGTCCCGGGGCGTCATGGCGGAGCCGCGGACCTGGGGCCTGCGTCCCAGGTGGCGGATGCGGCCTGCTTTGCCGGACTTGACGTTTTTGTGGTCCAGGTTGCCCAACTGGCCGATGGTGGCCATGCACCGGTTGAGGAAGCGGCGCATTTCTCCCGAGGGCAGGCGGACCAGGGTATAGTTTTCCTCCCGGGCCAGGACCTGTGCGGAGCCCCCAGCGGAGCGGACGATCTGGCCGCCGCGGCCGGGGTGCAACTCTATGTTATGGACCATGGTGCCGGTGGGGATGTTGGACAGGGGCAAGGCGTTGCCCACCTTGATGTCGGCGTCGGGGCCGGACTCAATCTTATCGCCCACCTTCAAGACGTTGGGGGCCAGGATGTAGCGCTTATCGCCATCGGCGTACTGCACCAGGGCAATACGAGAAGAGCGGTTGGGGTCGTACTCAATGGCGGTCACCTTGCCCGGCACGCCGAACTTGTTACGTTTGAAATCAATGATACGGTAGGCGCGTTTGGAGCCGCCGCCCCTGTGGCGCACGGTGATTTTGCCCCGGAAGTTGCGGCCTGCGTGGCGCTTCAGGTGCGTGGTCAGGGAGCGTTCCGGCTTATCCTTGGTGATTTCCTCAAAGCTGGGGAGAACGGCCCCCCGGCGTGAAGGTGTAATGGGCGTGAAGGTTTTTAGCGGCATACCCTAAGCCCCCTCAAAGATCTGGATGCGGTCACCGGGCTGAAGGGTCACGATGGCCTTCTTGATATCCGGCGTCTGCTTGATACGACGGCCAAAGCGCTTCAGCTTGCCCCGGTTCTTGAGCATATTGACGTCCAGGACCTTGACGTTATACGCAGCCTGAACGGCTTGCTTCACCAGGGTCTTGTTGGCCCTGGGGGTCACCTGAAACACGTATTTATTCTGCTCCTGGAGCAGGGTGCTCTTCTCTGTCACCACGGGACGGACGAGGACTTGCATTGCCTCCATGGTTACGCCTCCCCTCCTGTTACGCTCTTGGCCGCATTCTTGGAGGCAGGTACAGCCCACAGGGCCTCGGCTCTGCGGACAGCGTCCACGGTCATCACCAGGTGGTCATGGTGCAACAGGTCCACGACGTTGAGGTCGGTGGCCGGCAAGGTGGTCACCTTCTCCAGGTTGCGGGCCGAGCGGACAATGCTGTCATCCTTCTGGGGGGTGACCAGGAGGACGCTGGAATTGATGTTCAGGGCGTGGAGGATGCCGGTCATGGCCCTGGTCTTGGCATCGGGGAGCTCCAAGCTCTGGACCACCATGAGTTTCTGCTCCGAGACCTTATCGGAGAGGAGGCAGCGGATAGCCTGGCGGCGCATCTTCTTGGGCATGCGCTGGTGGTAGGAACGGGGGTGGGGGCCGAAGACAACGCCGCCGTGGCGCCACTGGGGGGAGCGGATGGACCCCTGGCGGGACTTGCCCGAATGCTTCTGGGGACGGGGCTTGATGCCGCCGCCGGAGACCTCGGCGCGAGTCTTGGTATCGGAGGTGCCCTGGCGTTTGTTGGCAAGCTGCCGCACCATGGCCTGGTGGACCACCGCCGTGTGCATGGGCACGTTGAACAGGAGGTCGCTGACCTCTACCGTGCCCACGGTTGCCCCACTGGTGTCGTACAGAGGGAGCTGCATGTTAGCTGCCCTTCCCTAGGGTTTTCTTGGCGTGGCGGACTGTCACGACGCCGCGGCTGGCCCCCGGCACTGCGCCTCGCAGGAGGAGGAGGTTCCGCTGGGGGTCCACACGCACCACCTTTATGTTGCGGACGGTAACCTGCTCTACACCATAATGACCGGACATGCGCAGGCCCTTGATGACCTTGCCAGGAGTGGTGCCGGAGCCGATGGAGCCGGGGGCGCGCTGGCGGTCCGACTGGCCGTGTGTCTTGGGGCCGCCCTTAAAGCCGTGGCGCTTGACCACGCCGGCATATCCCCGGCCTTTGGTGATGCCTGTGACGTCCACGAGGTCGCCGGCTTTGAAGATGGAGGCGTCCACCTTTTGGCCCACCTGCACGGCAACTGCGTCCGAGGCTGGGAACTCCTTGAGGTGGGGGAACTTGCCGCCGGCCCGTTTCAGATGGCCTTCCTCGGGCTTGCTGAGACGCCGGGTCTCGCCAAAGCCAAGCTGCACGGCCTCATAGCCGTCCTTGGCTTTTGTCTTGACCTGGGTGATGGTGCACGGCCCTGCTTCCAGGACGGTGACGGACTCAGCGGTACCGTCGTCCAGGAAGACCTGGGTCATGCCCAGCTTTTTGCCTAAGAGTCCTATGGTCATGACTACTGCCTTAGATTGGTTTGATCACCCGCTCCCACGCGGGGTCTTGCTTTCGTAGCATGGCGGGCCACTTTTTTCCGCCCGCCCACCCGGAACTGGGCCCTGTGCAGACCACACCCCTGCCCCTCTCCTAAAGGGGGAAAGAGAACGGGGATTTTCCCTGCGCCTATAAGAAGGCGCACCTTATAGCTTAATGGATATGTCAACCCCTGCGGGCATATTCAAGCGGGTCAGGGCATCCACCGTCTTGGAGGTGGGGTTCAGGATGTCAATGAGCCGCTTGTGCGTACGGATCTCAAAGTGCTCGCGGGAGTTCTTGTCCACGTGGGGGGACCGGGTGACACAGAACCGCTTGATGCTGGTTGGCAGGGGGATAGGGCCTGCCACCTGGGCGCCGGCCCGCTCTGCTGTCTCAACGATGTGGTCAGCCGACTGGTCCAGCACGCGGTGGTCAAAGGACTTGAGCACCACACGGATACGCTGGCGGTGCGCCGAGGCTTGCGACTGTGTTGTCATGCTGTTCCTCTGTTCTCTTTGCCTTGTCCGTTGGGGGCGTGGGGTATTTCCCCTACGCCCTCTTGTGTTTCTTTACTTTTGCAATCCCGATTTTTCCCACCCGCCTGCCCTGGTACGCTGGGAGATACCCCCCAGCGGCCCCCACTAAGGGACGCCTTTGTTGCTGCCGGTGAGTGGGAAGGCGAGCGCTTCACCCATTCGCTCCTGTCAGGCAGGCTCTCAGCTCTGCCCTCTCCCAGCAAAGGGACTTCGCACCAAAAGTCCGCTTTGGGCAGACGCTTGTGTCCCCACCTACCCGCCCCAAAGGTTATTTGCTTAGGGGACACCCCTAAGACCCTGGCAAGGGTTGATCCCTCTGCATTCTGCTGTATTGGTA
>JACQOP010000104.1 GCA_016202485.1 Chloroflexota bacterium
GGTGATGGAGAACATGAGCTATGACGACGCGGGCCGGACGACAGGGTATCGGCAGACGGTGCACCAGGTGTCGGCGGAAGGCCTGACGCATGACGCGGCGGGGCATTTTGTGATTCGGGAGTCGGCGGCACTGCATTCGGTAACGGTGGTGGAGCGGTTGGATACCCAGTTCAACGCTTTGGGGATGGCGACGGAATACCTGGAGATCGTGACCGAAAATGGGTTCAAGACGGAGAGCCACGTGACGGGGATCGAATACGACGCGTTGGGGCGGCTGACGGCCCAGACGACGGTGTCGCACAAGACGGGCGAGGAGCCGCGGGTACACTACTACCAGAATGGCGCGGAGGTGAGCGAGGCGGCGTTGGCGCTGCTCCTGAGCCAGTATCCGGAGAAGACGATTGCGGATTTGGTGCGCCTGGGGATTTTGGAGGAGCGGGCGGTGTGGGAGGCGGTGGACGAGTGGACGACGTCGGAGCGCGGGGGGATGGTTTATGATGATTTCGGGCGCTTGATCGAGTCGGTGGAGACGGTGACGAGCGCGGATGGGACGCGGACGGAGGTGCGCACGGAGACGGCCTACGACTCCCTAGGGCGTGTGATGGGCACGGTGACGACGGTGCACCAAACGGGGACGGTGGAGCGGCTGACGTACCAGCTGAACGGGGAAGAGGTGACGGCCGAAGAACTGAGCGAGCTGCTTGAAGAGACTGGGCTCTCGCTCTGGGACCTGCTTTTGGGCACGAACCCGGCGTATCAACTGACGACGGCGACGGTGCCGAGCGAGCTGGACAAGGAAACCGTGACGATCCGAAACGGGATCGAATACAACAGTTATGGGCAGATGACGCATTACGTGGACACTTCCGACGACCCGGCCAACGAGGTGGTGAGCCAGACGACGACGGTGGACATCACCTACACCCCCCACGGGCAGGTGGGGACGCAGAGTTCGCTGGGCGTGACGCGGTACGCGAACGGTTCAGCGAACGAGTCCAATACGGTCATGACGTTCCAGTATGACAAGCGGACGGGCCAGCTCACGGGGGCGCATTCCGTGGGGGACTTCACCTCGACGGAGCCGCCGGTCTTGACCGACCGGGATGGGGACGGCACGCCGGAGACACCGGTGACGGCGCCGCCAACGACCGGAGCGAGCGAACAGGTCTACAGCGTCTGGAACGGACAGATCCAGCTGCTCTACCAGGTGAGTTCGACGTCGAACACGGGACTGGACGGCTCGACGAGCACGGGGCGGTCCTCGACGATTTACCGGTACAACGCGGCGGGCCGGCTGATCGGGGCTTTGTCGGAGGGGACGAACACGACGCGGGACGTTTTCGACACGGTGACGACGACGAAGAGCTCGCAGCTGATGACGGTGTATCAGGGAGACGTGCGCACGGCCTTGAGCGTGTCGGACAGTTTCACGGAGGACTTGGCGGGGACGACGAACCGCACGGTGATGGCGGTGGTCTACTATTACGACGAGGACGGCCGGGGCCTCTACGGGGCGGGTGTGGGGCGGTCGGTGAGCGACGACGGGTTCGCGAACATCACGACGAGCACGATCCTGCAGCTTTTCGCGTTCATCGCCGGGCAGTTCCGGCTGGTGAACTCCCGGACGATATCGGACACGGGAGACGAATATGCGCCGCCGGAGGGGGAACCGGAGGAAACGGGAGGAGAGATCGAGGAGGGAGATCCCACGGGCCCGCCGGAGGAGGAGGGTAAGGACCAGCAGAAGGGCGAGGGCCGCTGCGAGGACAGCCTGGGCCCATAGAAGGTTTCGCTCTGGCTCCTGGGGTTGTAGCAGGTTCTCTGCAGACTCTGGCGCGGCCACCACCGGCTTGGCTTCGCCGTTCTCTGGCGATGCCAGGTTCAAACTGGTCACGCCGGGGCCGGGCTCCTGAGCCTTGTCCTGGGCCTCGGACTCGGCAGCCATGGCTGCCGGAGGCTCTGGGCTCGGTGTAGGGGCTGCGTCCAGGGATGCTGCTCCACCGGCAGGGGTGGGGGTGGTAGCAGTGGCACCCTCCGGACCTCCGGCGGCCGAGCGCTGGGTCTCCGTTTCTGGTGCGGCTGCCGGGTTGGGGAGGGATGTGGTGGGCGGCTTCAAGAGGGCATCGCCGGCGACGAGGGCGACCAGGAGCACGGCGGCGGTGGCTGTGGCGAAGCGCAAGGGTGTCTCGTAGCGCAGCCACCAGGCGCGCGCCGCCGGCGGGACCTGGCGCAGGGCGAAGGAGCGGGGGACAGCGGCCTGGGGCACGCTACGGAGCAGGGACACGACGGAGCGGAGGTCTGCCAGCTCATGGCGGCAGGCCTGGCAGCCGGCGAGGTGGGCCTCCATGGTGGCCTGCTCTTTGGGCGTAAGCTGGCCGTCCACGTAGGCGGAGAGGCGCCGCTGCCACCGGCGATGGTTATTGGCTTTGAATAGCCGCATAGCTTTTTCCAATGAGACTTCCTGGATTGTCCAGGGCGTCTGTTCTTCTCACCCTTCTAGACGGAACTGGGCGGGCAAAAGTTCCCCATGCTGGCGAAGATAGTCCCGCAGGCGCTCCCGGGCACGGCTGAGGCGGGACTTTACGGTGCCAAGGGAGGCCCCCATGACCTGGGCGGCCTCTTCATAACTGTAGCCCTGGACATCAATGAGGACGACAGCCAGGCGCTGCTCGGCGGGCAGGGAGTCCAGGCCGCGCTGGATTTCAGCGCCAAGCTCGGAGCGCAGGGCGAAGTCCTCGGGAGATTCCGCGCTGGACTGAGGGATGTTGCCAGGGTTTGGTTCCACCAGGGACTCTAGGGATAGGGAGGGTCTGGCCCTGGCGGAGCGCATCATGTCCTTGCAAGCGTTAGCGGTAATACGCAGGAGCCAGGAGCGGAAGTTACCGCCATGAAAGCTGGCGATGGCCTGATAGGCGGAGATGAAGGCTTCCTGGGCGGCGTCGGCGGCAGAGGCCTGGTTGCCCAGCATACGGAGGGCCAGGTTGTATACCTGGCCCTGATAGTGCAGTACCAGTTGGTTGAAGGCATCCAGGTCACCCTTCTGGCTGCGCTGGATGAATGTGGCTTCGTTCTCCATGCCGGAGCTTGCATCTCCTGGGGGTATGACGTTCTCTATAGCAGAAGTCCTTGTCCCTGCAAGGATATTGTAGGAAGATAGATAAGGATAAGCATAGCATCCCCAGGTGTTCCTCACGGAAAGAATTATGCGCAGATCACTCCGAGATTTTCTCCAGACCGCCCTCCTGTCCCTACTAGTGTTTGCGGCGTTGCAAATGACCATCCAGAATTTCCGGGTGGAAGGCTCCAGCATGGAGGAGACGCTGCACTCGGGCCAGTACTTGCTGGTAAACAAGCTGGTGTACACCCGACTAGATATGGGCAAACTGGCGACGCTGCTGCCTTTTTTGGACGCGCAGGAGGGAGAGGCGCGGTACCTTTTCCACCCACCACACCGGGGGGAAGTGGTGGTCTTTCGCTATCCTCTGGACCCAAGCCGGGACTTTGTGAAGCGAGTTATAGCTGTGCCAGGGGATGCGGTGGAGATCCGTGACGGCAGGGTGTACGTGAATGATAGACTGGTGCCGGAGCCGTACGTGGAGAGTGACGGCCACACCAGCATGAGGCGCACGGTACTTGGCCCTGATGAATTCTTTGTGATGGGGGATAACCGCCCCAATAGTAATGATTCCCGTGCCTGGGGGCCGGTGCCCATAGACCACATTATTGGGCGGGCGTGGCTGGCCTACTGGCCCCTTTCGGAATGGAAGCTCTTTTAGGACGTACGCAAGAAGTCTTCCGGGTAAGTGGACGGGCGGTGGACAGGCTACCCTCCGGCGCTGTGGAAGCCCTCCCGCATTCTTTGCCCTCTAGCCACAGGTGTGGGCCTGTGGGAAAATAACTTGCGATGCCCCTCTGGGGGCCGGTAGCTCAGCCCGGTAGAGCAGCGGACTTTTAATCCGCGTGTCCGGGGTTCGAATCCCCGCCGGCCCACCATACCTGTACAGAAGCAAGAACCTTTGAACTCGCTTTGAAGCTCTCTGCGTAATACCAAACCAAGTTCGACTTGACCGGCGAGCCAGCCGGACAATTGCCAGAACCGCGCCAGCGTTGCTCTCTGTTCGACAGTCCTCTGTCCACTCCTTCGTCGGGTCTCCGCAATCGTGGAGCCGCCTGCACATCTTGACATGATACTTGTATTGATGTTATTATTCTGCTCATGAACGCCAGAAGAGACCGCCGCTACGACAGTCCCCTCCGACGTGACCAGGCAAATGCCACCCGTGAGCGCATTCTGGACGCATTGGTTGAGGTCATTGCGACAGGTGGACTAGCTGAGCTAGACGTTCCGGCTGTAGCAGCTAAAGCGCAGGTGTCTGTCCCCACCGTCTACAGGCACTTCGGGAACAAACAGGGGTTGATCGAAGCCCTAGGTAGGCATGTCGCGGAGAAAACGGGACTGGGCTTCTGGTCGGAGCCAATGCCACGCAGTCACGAAGAGTTTGTCGCCATGGTGCGCAAGATATATAGCCGCGTGGAGGAGATGGAACCAACCTTGCGTGTAGCGATGGCCACCGAGCTGGGCTCTGCCTCCCGGCGCGCCATCATGCCCGAGCGTCTGAGGGTTATTGAGGCCACGCTGGCACCACTGGGAGATTGGATAAGCCCCCAGGAGTTTCGCCACCTTCGGGACGTCATGCTCATCCTCTGCTCGTCTGTCGTCGTTCGCGCCTTCAAGGACTATTTGGGCTACGACGCAGCTCGGGCCAGCGAGATCGCTATTTGGGCCATTGACAGACTGCTGCAACCAGGAGGAAACCATGAACAAGGCGAGTCCTAAGAGAGCAGCCCTCACTGTGAACTTGTCCGACGGGCAGGCAACTGACATAACCCTTGTTGGGGGTAAGGCCGCGAGCCTGGCCCGGCTCAACTCGCAGGGCTTCAATGTTCCTGAAGGGTTCGTAGTTTCCACGGAAGCGTTCCGCCGGATGCTGGCGTACAACCATCTGAGCGTCCCATCAGTTGAGGAGTTGCTCGCAGCCGAGCTACCATCAGCCTTGCAGCAAGAACTGGAAACACACCTGGCTAAGCTGGGTGACATGCCCCTGGCTGTGAGATCCTCCGCCGTTGCTGAGGACTCCAAGGCAGCTTCCTTTGCGGGTCAGTATGAAAGCTTTCTCCACGTCCAGGGACCAGCCGAGGTGGTCACAGCCCTCCGCAAGTGCTGGGCATCATCGGCTGCGGCGCGCCTATCCAGCTATCGTGGCGCGTCAATCATTCCAGAGTCCATGGCTGTCCTGGTACAGCGCATGGTGGTGGGTGAAATGGCAGGGGTTGCGTTCACGGCGAACCCGGTCACAGGCGATCGCTCCGAAGCCGTGATCAGTGCCACTCCTGGGGAATCTTCACTGCTCACCTCCGGCCTCGTGAACGCCGACGAGTGGATAGTTAGGAGGGACGGGTCAACCCACCGGAACCAGGATGCAGGCCTGCTGGACGAAAAACGAGTGGCGGAGGTCGCCGACCTTGCCCGACGCGTTGAGGCCGCCACTCAAGGCGTTCCGCAAGATGTAGAATGGGCGTGGGCGGACGGCCGATTGTGGCTGCTTCAAGCCAGACCGATGACTGCGCTGCCCGCCCCTGTATTATGGGACCCACTACTGCCTGGGGCGTGGAGCAGGAACTTCAGGCTGGGTGAGTGGATTGTTGATCCGGTAAGCCCCCTATTCGACACATGGCTGCTGCCTGAGATCGAGGCGGCCTTTGCTGCCGTATACAAGACGATGTTCGGCATCTCTCCGCCCGAGCCACATCACATCACTGTCAACGGCTGGTATTTTGGATCGCTCAATTTTCTGCCCTCCAGCCCCTCGGGACGGCTGGCGTTCGTGGGCCGTCTATTGTGGGCCGCCATAACGCGCCCCAGGCAAGTCGCAATGGCTATGCCATTCACCGCCAAATTCGGCGTACAGGCGACACTCCGACATTGGAAGGACAACTTGCTCCCTGCCTATCGTGGACTGGCCGAGTCGTCGGCCCAGCGGCTGGACACCGTTCCTGTGACAGAGCTGCCCATGCTTATTGATGCGCTGGCCCGAGCTGCCGGTGAGTATTTTGCATCCATCACCTTTGTTTCGGGGTTTGCATGGAAGGCCGAGTTCCCCTTGGCTTCTTTCTGGCGGAAACGCCTCACGGATGTCGTTCCTCAGAGCTACCAGGTCCTCCTAGCCGGTCTATCGACGGTTGCACCGGAGTACGCCCACGGAGTTCACAGCCTCGACTGGGTGCACCCTACACTGGGCGAGTCCGGGGCCTCTCCTAATGCTGACTCCAGATGGAATGCGGAGGTAGCGGAACGACGCCGGTCAGCAGAAGCTGCCGCACATACCCATCTCGAGGGCACTCGCGAAGCTAAACGATTCGAGCACCTCCTTGCCGTCGCCCAGAAGTTTGCCGCCATCCGGGAGGAGCAGATGGCCACTTTCACCCTCTTCTGGCCTGTGCTACGGCGCGCAGCTCTCCGCATCGGTAGAGAGCTGCAACGGCTGGGGACACTCGAAAGAGAAGAGGACGTCTTCTTCCTCACCCACATGGAGGTGCTACAGACACTGGCTCAACAGTCCGCTGATTCCCTGACAGCAAAGGCTGCTGGACGGCGGGTTGCGTGGGAGGGACAGCGCCGACTGACGCCACCTCTTGTTTCGGGGCAGATCCCCAGCTTCTTAAGAAAGGTGATGTTCGAGCGCGTAGAGCAGCTACGGATTAGCCAGGTGCCTGACGGTGCCGTCTCCGGACAGCCTGCGAGCCCTGGGGCTGTGACGGCACTGGCAAGGGTGGTCCGTACATTGGAAGAGGCGGGACGCTTTCAGGAAGGCCAGGTGCTGGTGACCGTCGCGACCACCCCTGCCTGGACGCCCCTCCTGGCCAGCGCTGCCGCCGTAGTAACCGACCTGGGGAGCGTCGTGTCGCACGCCTCCATCGTCGCCCGCGAGTTTGGTATCCCGGCAGTGGTGGGTACAGGCAACGGGACAGCCGTGATCCCCGATGGGGTGACGGTCTTCGTGGACGGCTCTTCAGGGTATGTAAAAGTCCAGAGTTAGCAAGAGGAGTGCTCTAATGTATACTACCGCGGTCGATCACAGTGTTCGCGTGGTCTCGGCCCGGTGGGCTGGCTGGGGGCTGCTTGTCAGCTTCGTCTCCCTGCTGATCATCCACGGGGGCGCTCAGGCCGTGGCTGGGCAACGGGTCTCCGGTACCAGCGACGTCGCAGCCATCGCGGCCTATTACTCCTATCACGGCCTGCTGCCTCTCTACTGGCAACACGGGGTAATGGTCCTCACTTTTTTCGCTTTCGTCGTCGCCTTCCGGCGTTATCTGATGGACATGGCGCGCACGACGTTGGATCGTGTGCTCGTGGACCTAGGCGCCTTGATCGCCGCCGCCGTCATTCCCCTCGGACTCGCCGTGCTTGGCCTGCAGATGGCCATGGTGCAAGTCGTCGACACACCCAGCCAAGATGGCCTGTTGGGCCTCTTCGCGGCCTGGGACTGGATCTACAACTCTACCTTCTATTGGCTGGAAGTCGGCTGGATGGCTGCCTTTAACCTCGCGGCGCTCAGGCTAGCGGCATTACCGAGGTGGATAGCTGTCCTCGGCCTCATCGTACCGCTATTCCACGCCTTTCACACGTCCGTGCTCATGCTGGGCCTGAGCGACCAGCTCACGCTGCCAGGTACTGCGCTTTTCATGGTGTGGTTCGTGGCTACGGGTGTGTACCTGGTGAAGCGATCGTAGGCAGCCCACAAGAAGCTAGGATCCGTATCCTGCGCTCCTGCTCGTTTGCTTGCACCCGTTTCCCAAATGCTTGCAGCCCACCAAACTGGATTCGAACCTGAGGTGCTAGACGGCTAGCTGGAGCCGAAGTTCAAAGGTGGGCTGGGTTCTTGCTATTGTCCCCGCCGGCCCATCAACCTGTACGAAACGTAAAGACTCTTACACGTCCCCACCTGGATAGAGCCGTCTGTGCCTCCCTCAGGTTGAAGCACCAGCAACCAGCGCCCCAACAACAACGGCCAAAAGGGGTAACGGTTGTTCGGTCCGGTCAGGACATGCACAAGAACTCTGCTGGGGGTATACGCTGGCCTGGTCTATGCAGCCGGCATGTGGAACGTTCAGCAATTGGACATAGCACTGCAGTGTTGATAGTATAGGCAACGGCACGCCTCGCCGACTTCTCTCTGAGGGTAGAGCATGAGGTCTGTTGTTGCTGCGGGCGGTGTGGCACGGTTGTTGTTTGTCCGCCAGCCTAAGAAGAACGCGCTGGTTGTTCTCCTCGTAGCCGTTGGATTTTCGGTTGTGGGCATCGCAGCCTTATACCTGGTTGGTGGCACAGGGAAGGTCAATCCAGGATTCTTAATCCTTCCTGTCCTGCTGGTGTCAGGATACTTTGGCCCACTATCGGGCATAGCGGCGGCGCTGGCAGTGGGGCTTGGCGCGGGCCCGTGGATGCCCCTGGGGCCTGAGGAGTCGCAAGCCTTTGCTGATTGGGCGCTGCGCATTGTGTTGTATGCGGCGGCTGGCGTCCTGGTGGGCCTGCTCAGCGCCAGGCTCCAGCAGGTGGCGGAGCGTGAGGTCCAAGAGCGCGAGGCCCGACTGTCCCGTGCTACGGAGTTGCTTCAGCACACTCCTGAAGCTCTGCAACAGGAACGCCTGAAGGCCCTGGGGCAGATGGCATCGGGGGTGGTCCACGACCTGAATAACGCCCTCACCCCCATTCAGGGGTACTGCGACCTGTTGCTACGCTACCCGTCTATCGGAGCGGACCAAACTAAGCTGACGGAGTACCTGCGGATTATCCACACCGCTTCCAAAGACGCTTCTCAGGTGGTTGGGCGTCTCCGCGAGTTCTATCGCAAAGCGAGTGACGGTGGGCCGCCTGTAACGGCGGCCAATGTGCCTAGGACTGTAGAGGAGGCCTGCTTGCTGACTATGCCTGCGTGGAAGGCACAGGCGAATGCCCGAGGAGTAACCATTCAGATAGATACCGTCTTCGCTGAGGAGATTCCTGCAGTGAAGTGCAATGAGTTTGACCTCCGGATCATGCTTACTAACCTCATCTTGAACGCGGTGGATGCCATGCCCCAAAGTGGGCGAATCGTTATCAGCGCGTCACGGAAAGAGGACTTCGTCCTTTTGGAGGTCAGGGATAACGGTGTGGGCATGGATACAGAAACGCGGGCCCGATGCTTGGAGCCGTTCTTCACCACTAAGCCGAATGGCACCGGCATGGGCCTGCCGTTAGTGAAGGGGACGATAGACCAGTACGGGGGGTTCCTAGAACTGGCTAGTGAAATCGGCAAGGGTTCCACGGTCACCATTGGGCTTCCCGTGTACCGTCAGCCGGCTGAGGAGAAGGGGCATTCTGGGCAAGGGTTGCGCATCCTTGTGATAGACGACGATACTGAGGTGAGGAGACTGGTGGCCGCCTATCTGGAGATGGACAATCATGTGGTTGTACAGGCCGCCAACGGAGCGGAGGGGTTCCAACTGTTTGAGGAGGATAGGTTTGATCTCGTGGTGTCCGACGGTGCCATGCCTCAACTCTCCGGCTATGACATGGCCAGGCAAATGGGAAAGCTGCGACCGGAGGTGCCTGTTATCATGCTGACAGGGTTTGCAGAGCCTTTTCTTAGGGAGCATGTCTCGGGCAATGTGCGGGAGGTCCTGCCGAAACCAATAGCATACGAGGACCTTCACAACGCTATCCTGCGGGTCTTTCCAGCATTGTAAGAACGGCAATGTTCACATGGGTTCCAAAAGGAGTTGAACGTGACTCTGGAACGGGCAAACATACTGGTTACAGACGACGATCAGAGTGTCCGTCAAATGTTACAAGAGGTCCTGAGGCAGGCGGGACATTCCGTCACAGCGGCTGCTAATGGAGAGAGAGGGTTGGAGCTCCTTGCGCAGCAGCGGTTTGCCGTTTTGCTGCTTGACATTATGATGCCTGGGATTTCCGGGATAGAGGTGCTGGGCAAGGTTACGTCGGCTTACCCTGAAACAGCGGTGCTGATGCTGACGGGTGTGGTTGATACCAAGACAGCAGTGGAGGCGATGAAGCTTGGGGCTTACGACTACATTACGAAACCCTTTGATGTGGAAGAGATTCTCACGAAGTTGGGCAAGGCCCTGGAGAGGCGGCAGCTTGAGCTGCACGCCAGAGAATACCGACGCCGCTTGGAGGAAAAGGTTGGACAGCAGACCCAGCGGCTCCAGGAGCAGTTTGCAGACCTCATCCGGAGCCTGGCCCGAGAACATGCCCTCCTCTTCAGCCTTGAGGTCGCCAACCGGTCAAAGCAGGACAGGTCCTCTCTAGCCAGCCTTCCTCCAGAATTGCAGCAGCCGATGACATCGGTAGAACAATTCAGGGATGCCTTGCTTCGCATTTTGCGAAGGACCTCACTTTAGTCTCAGCTTTATCCCCCTACCTGTTACCGAAAATAGGCGGCTGAGTCTAGAACTATCTCGCCGGCTACATCTCTTGCCAGTAAGGACGAATTGCTGTGTTTACATTGCCTGACAACATCAGAGGTGACGTGCTCTGGGAGACCCTGATTGCCGTAGGCATCGTTACCCTCTTTGTGGCCATTGCGTATGCCGTGCTCTGGGTGTTCCGGAAGGTCCTGGCGAGGGTGAAGTCGGCAGCCATATCGTCTCTGGACGACTATCTGTTCAAGGCTCTCCGCTCGTCCATCGTCTTGCTGATTATGGTCCAGGGCGGCTACATTGCCCTGACCACCGTCACGTTCCTTGACGAGTACCAGGAGGGTATTAACAAGACATGGGTTGTGGCGGTGACGGCCCTGGTGTTCTGGATACTGCGCCAGGTGGTGATGGGGCTGACCAACTGGTACGGGAAGGAAATTGCTCCCAAGACCGGTACGAACTGGGACGAACGGGCCCTGCCCATCTTTAACCGGGTTGCAGGAATGGTGATCATCACTATTGGGGTGCTGGCTGTCCTGCAGGAGTTGGGCTTGTCCATCAGCCCACTGCTGGCCGGCCTGGGTATCGGCGGCCTGGCGGTGGCCCTTGCCTTGCAGCCGACGCTCTCCAATTTCCTGTCAGGGACGTATATCTTGTCCGATGGCTCCATCCGGCCGGGGGACTTCATAGAGGTACACGGCGGTCCTCTGGGAACGGTGCAGGGGGTGGGCTGGCGGGCGACCAGGATCCTGACGCCTCAGAACAACATGGTGTTGATCCCCAACTCCCGACTGTCGGACAGCACTGTTATTAACTACAGCCTACCGGAGCCGCCTATGTCGGTCTTTGTCACGTGCGGTGTTAGCTATGATTCGGACCTAGAGAAGGTGGAAGTGGTGGCCCTGGAGGTGGCGAAGGGGATTGTGGAAGGGTCGCCCATGGCAGTGAAGGATTATCCCCCTTCGGTGATTTTCCGTGAGTTTGGCGACTCCAACATCACCTTCCTGGTTATCATGCGGGGGATAAACCGGGGAGCTACCTTTACCCTGCAACATGAGCTGGTGAAATTGTTGCAGAAGCGTTTTGCCCAAGAGGGTATAGAGATCAACTACCCAGTGCGGAAGCTGGTGTTTGCCGATGCAAGGGAAGCGCGAGGCGGCGCTGGTGTCCTGGGCGTAGAGGATGAACAAAGGGAAGATGGGGGTAAGGACAACGATAACTCGCCGAGCAGGGGCTAGGTAGACTGGCCGGCGGGAGCAGGCAGGACCACACGCCCTTTCAGGAGACGCAGAAGGTTGCCAGTAGTGACCTCAGCCACCTGTTCCAGGGAGATACCCTTCAGTTGAGCAATGGCGGTGGCGATGTCCAGCACGTCCTTGGGCTCCGTCCAGCGGGCGCGGTTACGTTTGAAGGTCTGAGGGTAGGTGTCGGTCTCCAGGACGAGTCGTTCCAAGGGCAGGTCTTTTACCACGGCCTGCAAGTCTGGCAGACGGAGCAGGGGTTTGGCGATGGAGACATGCATACCAAGGTCAAAGCAAGCCTCGGCCATATCCTTGCTCCACTGGAAGTAGTGCCAAGCGGCCCCTACCTCTTCTATGCGTTCCTCTTTCAGTACTTCCAGTATCCGCTGGTGGTCGGAGAGGCGATCGGGGAATTCCCGGGAGTGGAAGATGACAGGCAAGCCGAGCTCCCTGGCCAGACGCACCTCCTGCCGCAGCACCTGCTCCTGGATGTCTATGGGAGGCATCCCTGGGGCGAAGTCCAGTCCCACCTCGCTGAGGCAGACGACCTTGGAGCTTGAATGGGCCAGAGTCTTCAATTTCTGGTAGGTGTTTCCATCTAGTGGCACCCTGGCCTCTTCGGGGTGGATGCCGATGCCAGCATAGACGCCTTCGTACTGTTCTGCCAGGGCAACCCCTCGCTGTGATGACGCTTCGGTGACGCCGGCAATGATGATAAAGCCCACCTCTGCATCCCATGCACGCTGGAGGATGCCGGGAATGTCTTTGTTCGGGAACTGGTCCAGGTGGGTATGGGCGTCAGCCAGGATAGTCATGGCGTGGTGAGGAGGGCCTGGCAGAAGCGGGCGGCGTTGACCAGGTCTGGGATATGGACGTACTCACGGGTGGTGTGCATATTTCGGGTAGCCATGCCTACGGCAACGCACTGGACGCCGTGGAGGTTCATGACATTGGCATCGGTGCCGCCACCGGAGGGAATAGGCTCTGCGTTCATGCCAATAGTGTCCAGGACACGGGCCAGGCGTTGGACCATGGGGTGGTCTAGGGGGAGGTCGTAGCCGGCGAAGTCGGTGTAGAGACGCTCGGTGATGACGGCCTCGGGATTTCTCTTACGCTCCTCGCTGAGGGCGAACAGAAGCTGTGTCTTCAGGTCCTCTAGAGTAGCCTTGTTGCGGCTACGAAACTCGCCGGAGACGGAAGCGGTCTCAGGCACGGCGTTGCGTACGGAGCCGCCCTTGATGAGGCCGACGTTGAAGGTGGTCTCAGGGTCCAGGCGGCCCTGGGGCAAACCACCAATGAAGTCCGCAGCGATGCGTATGGCAGAGATGCCTTTCTCTGGCTCAGCGCCGGCATGGGCAGCCCGGCCCTTGATGTCCACGTCAAAGCCGATGTAGGTGGGGCTGGCAATCGTGATACGACTGGGAGGGCCGTCGCCATCAAAGACTACGCCCTCCCTGGCCCTGACCAGGGAGAAGTCCAGGTTCTTGGCGCCCACCAGTCCGATTTCCTCGCCCCGTGTGAACACCACCTGGACAGGCTTTCGCCTTGTGCGGTCCTCGTACAGGGAGGTGAGGCCTTCCAGGATGGCGGACACGCCGGCCTTGCAGTCGCCCCCCAGGATGGTGTCGCCGCTAGACATGATGCGGTCATCCTCAATGCGGGGCTTGATGCCCCGGCCCGGCTCTACGGTGTCCATGTGGGCTGACAGCAGCAGAGGGTTCTCGCCAGGCTCCGAAGCGATAACGTTGCCGTGGGCGTCCCGCTGGACGGTGAAGCCCAGGGCCTGGAGACGGCGGCCCAGTTCTTGGGCTACGGCCTCCTCTTCTCCGGAGGGGCTGTCTATCTTCACCAGGTCTATGAACGTCTGGAGCAGTCGGTCTTGGTTAATCATGGTGTCCTCTCGTTGGGGCAGGGCATTGCCTGGATTATAGCAAGAAGGAAACCGGCACAGAAAACATTACTACTGAACTACTGACAAAGGAGCACAAACAGGTGATCAGCGCCTCGGGCAGTTAAGCCCCCCTGGCAGGGAGTGGTATCAAGGCTTGAAGGCTGTCGGTGATGAGCAGTACTGGGATGTGGCTTGTCCGGAGTACTTGGTCGGCGACGCTGCGGAACACCATTCGTTATATCCCTGAGCGGCCACGGGTGGCCATGAGGATGGAGTCTACGGTCCATTCCTGTGCACAAGTGATGATCTCTTCTGCTGGCAACCCATGTCGCACCTCCCATTCCACCCAAAACCCTTCTCGTCGCAGATATTTGCTCTTTTCCTGAAGTACGTTGTGGCCTCAATTGTTCCCAATTGGACCATCGCTTCAAGGCTATCTCCCTGTGATGGCTCCTCCATTTCGGAAGTTGCTGCAGCACTAGCAAGCACCTTCTTGGACATGTTCACAACTCGCACAAGCACAAGAGAGCCCTGTAACCCCTGTGCCCGTTTCATGGCGTGGGGCAATGCCTGCTCTGCCAGTGGGGACCCGTCCAGAGGGACCAAGTAACGCTTCACGGACGTCCTCCGGTGCCTCTAGGAGTGCGGATGCTTAAGCTCCTAGATTACTTTGACCTTGAGCCAGTGTCCCCAGAAATATACGGGAACAAATAAGCCAGCCCGCATGCCCATGCCGATAAGGTGAGCCCAACCCAGGCCCAGAGGTCCGATGCCCAAGCCATGGCTGAAGAACCACGCGAGGGGAATCTCAATAAGAATGAGGGATAAGAAGGTCACGATAGCGACGGTGATGGTGTCGCCAGCGACGTTAAATGACTGTTGAAAAACTTGGCCCATTCCCAGAAAGATGGCCCCAAAGACCAGGATCCTTAGCCAGGGTATTGTCAAATCCATGACATCGGGCTGTGTGGTAAAGATAGAGACGAAAAGTCCTGGGAAGGTCAACATTGGGATGGCAACAACCACGCTGATCCCCAAGACAACCAGGAGGCCCCAGCGGAGGGCTTGCTTGGAGCGCTCAGGGCGCTCTGCACCGAGGTTCTGACCGACCATAACACCGGCTGCATTGCCAACGCCCATACCCCCAAAGTTTGCGACGTTCTCTATGCGCCTAGTGAGGGCATAGCCTGACAAAGCGACATCCCCGAAAGGCGTTACAATACGTAGGAGAATGAGTTGGGAGATTGCTCGCTCCAGCCCCCCTAAAGAAGCGGGCACGCCGATGCGGAGGAGCCTGCTCAGGATTGGGAAATCTAGTTTGTAGTTACGAAGCGTCAGGTGTAGACGGGAAGTACCTCGGAACAGGGCATAGAAATTTACTGCTGCTCCTGCCCCTTGGGCGATAACGTTGGCCAGGGCGGCTCCCATCAGGCCATAGGCGGGGAAACCCAGCCAGCCAAACATAAGAATCGGGGTAAAGACAACACCTAGGATGCGGGCTAGGGTGGTGGCTTTTAGCGGCGTGATCACATCCCCTGAGGCCTGGAGAGCGGCGCCGCTCATGCCGCGAAAAGCTAAAGGGGCCATGCTGAGGAACTCAACCCGCATATAGAGGGCGGTCTCGGTCCTTATCTCATCACTTACACCAAAGGTTATGAGGAGGATATCCGTGGCCAACCAACCTGCGCTAACAATAATGAGCAGATAGATGATATTTAAGGTGAAGGCTTGTAAGGCAATGTGGTTGGCAAGGTGGGTGTCTCCGGCGCCTACGGCGCGGGAGACCATAGCACGCAGAGCCTGGTCCATACCCTGGCGGGCCATAAGGCCAAACTGGACGAAGGTGAGGGTTACCCCTACGCCGGCGATAGCCCTGAAGCCGCTGGGCAGACGGCCTGCCCAGAAGAGGTCCACAAGCTGGTCCAAGATACCCAGGACATTTTCCAGCCACTGGGGCCAGGCAAGGGCCCAGAGGTGCCGGGGGACACTGCCCGTAGTAAGGTCTGCGTGAGCATGGCCACGCCCACCAGGGCCACGACCTGCAGGGGCAGATGGAATGGGGGATCTCCCTGCTGCAGCAATAGAGGGGCTGGCTTCCGGAGGGAAATGGAAAGGGCCGTTTGCTGGGGATTGAATGCCGTCTGGCGAGGCGACGCGAAACCTAGGGAGGGCTGGGTCTATATAGAGGCCAGGATTTGTACTCGGAGGGTCATCAGAAGGTTGGGTACTACGTTCACCAGGCTCGTTCACGGTGTATCCACTCCTTCTCTGCTTGCCTCAGGGTTGGCTATACACACTGGGAACCCCATGTCATGGGAGAGATGTGCGAAACATAGCATCCCACATACGAGGTGTCAAGTCAGATACTCCAGGTTTGTTACAGGAGTTACCTGCTCAATATGTTGGGCAGAGGCATGGGGATAGGGGTGCTGGTTCTGCTGTATTTCTACCAAGGATGGGCTAGTATAGTGACGGAAGGCCGTAACCGTAGTCAGTACTAATTTGAGCCGAGAGGAAGGAGCCATCATGACCCAGCAGCGGGAGCGCGAGCCGTTCCACTGGCGCAGCGCCATTTCTTACAAGACCCAGGACCGGATAGTGGTGCGGGGGTATGACATCAACCAGCTTGCCGGCAACATATCTTTCGTGGAGGCTATCTGGCTGACCTGGATGGGTGAGCTGCCGCCGCCCAACAAGATGAAAATGCTAGAGGCGGTGCTGGTGAGCATGCACGAGCACGCCTTCTCGCCCTCCACGGTGTCGTCCCGGTTTGCGATTTCTGGGGGCAACCCTATTCACGCAGGCCTGGCGGCAGGCATCCTGACCATGGGCAACCGGCATGGCGTGGCTGACGTTCCTGCTCATACCTTTATCGCGGCCATGAAGCGGGTGAAGGAGGATAGCCTGACCATTGAGCAGGCCGCGGACGAGGTGTGCCGCTACCACCGGGAGAACCGGCTGACCCTGGTGGGGTTCCATCACCCCCAGCACATCAAGGACCCACGGGTAGTGCGGCTGATTGAGCTGGCCCACGAGTATGGTGTGGCGGGTGAATACCTGACGCTGGCCCAAGCGGTAGAGGCCGCCACGGAGAAGCACTGGGGGCGTATCCTGTACATTAATGACCCTGGCATTATCGCCTCCATCTGCCTGGACATGGGCATGGACCCGGACCAGGCCAAGGGGGTATCCATCCTGTCCCGGGCTGTTGGCCTCATTGCCCATTGCTGGGAGGAGATGCACCGGGAGGGGGCGTGGCGCGCCTCCAGAGGGGCGGACATCGTGCAGCCCCTGGACCTGGAACTGCAGCGGCCTGAGTTCTACGATGGCCCAGCAGACAGGGAGCTGCCTTCACGGAGGGCGTAAGCCCTGGCCTGTGGGCAGGCGAACCAGAGAAGGCTGGAAGCACGGGCTGATCCCATCGCCCGTGCTTCTACGTTCATAACCCTATAAGCTATTGATAACATCTCTAAGTCCCATAGGTCTTTTCTATAGCATGGGATTTTCAGGCTGTACCTATGGCAACTGGCTCAGATAGGAATGCTATACTTATCCCATAGTGAAAAGCCAGAGAAATAGCAGGAGTCTGCCTAGTGCCTGACTATGATGTAGCGATTATCGGCGCAGGTCCTGGCGGGTACGTGGCCGCCATCCGCGCCGGCCAGCTTGGACTGAAGACAGCCGTCATTGAGCGGGACGAGCTTGGAGGCATTTGTCTCAACTGGGGGTGCATCCCAAGCAAGGCTCTCCTGCGCAACGCAGAGGTGCTGCATCTCTTTCACCGGGCGGAGGAGTTCGGCGTCTCCTTTGACAACTTGCGGGTGGACTACGGCAAGGCGGTAGACCGCAGTCGCAAGGTGGTGGGTACCCTGACCAGGGGCATCGCTGCCCTCCTGCGTAAGAACAAGGTGGAACATATCAAGGGCGAAGCCCGCTTTGCAGACCCCCACACCCTTACTATTGCCCCCGAAGGGCGCACAGTCACGGCATCCAACGTCGTCGTTGCTACGGGCGCGCGCCCCCGGGCCATCCCCGGCCTGGAACCCGACAGCCAGAGAATCATCACCAGCCGCGAGGCGCTAGCCCTGCGGGATGCGCCGGGACGCGTGGTCATCGTAGGCGGCGGCGCTACGGGCTGCGAGTTCGCCTACCTGTGGAACGCCTATGGGAGCCAGGTCACTATTGTAGAGTTGCTGCCCCATCTGCTGCCCAACGAGGACGAAGACGTCAGCCGCCTGCTGGAGCGGGCCTTTACCCGACAGGGTATCAAGTTCCTGACTGGAGCGAAGGTACAGAGGGTGGAGAAGTCGGCCAAGGGCGTGTCAGTTGTGGTAGAGCAAGGGAATGAGAGCCACACTGTAGAAGCGGACGTGGTCCTGGTGGCCGTGGGAGTGCAGGGCAACACCGACGGCCTGGGACTAGAGGCAGCAGGCGTCCACATGGAGCGGGGGTACGTGAAGGCGGATGCTGCGATGGCGACGAATGTTCCAGGGGTGTACGCCATTGGCGATGTGACAGGCATCATGCTCCTGGCCCATGTGGCCCAGGCCCAGGGCGTCCTGTGCGTAGAGCGCATTGCGGGCATGGACAGCCCCGAGTTGGACTACGGTGTTATGCCACGGGCCACTTACTGCCACCCCCAGGTGACCAGCTTTGGCCTGACGGAGAAGCAAGCGGTGGAGCAGGGGCATGAGGTCAAGGTGGGCAGGTTTCCCTTGACCGCCCTGGGGAAGGCCCAGGCGCTGGGAGACACGGAAGGTTTTGTGAAGGTGGTGGCTGGAAAGCAGTATGGGGAGATTCTAGGGGCGCACATGATTGGCCCGGATGTCACGGAGATGCTGGGAGAGTTGTCTTTGGCGAGCCTGCTGGAGGGTACCACCCATGAGGTTGGCTGGCTGGTGCATTCGCATCCTACGCTGTCCGAGGCGCTGAAAGAGGCGGCGCTGGCCGCCGACGGCCAGGCAATCCATATCTGAACTGAGGCTTGCATATGGTGGCTACAAGTGCTCTCAAGCTGGCAGAGATTCGATGGCATGGCCGAGGCGGGCAAGGCGTGGTGACTGCGAGCAACCTGCTGGCCCAGGCGGCCCTGGAGGATGGAGCCTACTTCCAGTCCTTTCCGGAGTTTGGGGCCGAACGTTCCGGCGCACCTATTATTGCCTACACTCGTATCAGCCATGAGGTCATACACATACGCAGCCAGGTGTTGGAGCCCACCATTGTGGTGATCCTGGATGCAACCCTTATTGGCAGGGTTGATCTACTGGCTGGGTTGCAAGAGGGTGGGGCTATTATCGTGAATACTCCCCTTTCTCCTGAAGAGATGAGAGACAGACTAGACGCTCGGGCGTTTGTTCTGTGCACAGTGGACAGCACGGGAATAGCCCAGAAACTATTGGGCCGCAATATTCCTAATGTTCCGATGCTAGGCGGCCTTCTGAAGGCCCGGCCTCTGGTGCCGCAGGAGGCTGTTCTCTCCACCATTCAGCACCGCCTCTCGGCAAGGCTTCGCGGCGAGGTGGTAAGGGCCAACGTAGAGGCTTTCCGTCGTGCATATGCAGAGGCCCGTGTGGGCCTCCTTGAGGGCAACATTTGCGAGGCGGAGACATGACACTGAAGAACTGGAGAGAGTTGCGGCCGGGCGGAGTCATTGCTGAGCCAGGGAACAGTACAGCCGTGGAGACTGGTTCCTGGGGCGTTACTCAGCCCCTGGTTGACTTTGGCGTATGTGTCCACTGCATGATCTGTTGGATTTACTGCCCCGATAGCTGCTTCCTGGTGCGTGAAGGCAGGCTTGTAGGAGTGGACTACGACCATTGCAAAGGCTGCGGCATCTGTGCAGTGGAATGCCCAAAGAAGTGCATTGTCATGAGAGAAGGGGCAAGGGACCTGGTCCTTGGGAGTTAAGAAGCGATGGCCCTAGTAACCCGTCACAGCCGTCTCGTAAAGGAAGTTAGGGGGACACCCGTGGCCCTAGACGGGGCTACCCTGGTGGCATATGCCATGCGGCAGGTACGCCCCGATGTGGTGGCAGCGTACCCCATAACTCCGCAAACGGTGATTACGGAAGCGTTCAGCGAATTTGTAGCCAATGGTGAGGTGGAAACGGAATTCATCCAAACGGAGAGCGAGCATGCGGCCCTGAGCGCCTGTATAGGCGCTTCCGCAGCAGGGGGGAGGGTGCAAACAGCTACATCGGGACCGGGCCTTGCCCTGATGTGGGAGGTGATGTATGTGGCATCCGGCAATCGGTTGCCCATTGTCATGCACCTTTGTGCCCGGGCGCTGTCCGCTCCCCTCAACATCCTGTGCGACCACTCCGATGTGATGGGGATCCGCGATGCCGGATGGGTCATTCTCCTGGCGGAAACAGCCCAGGAGGCCTATGACAATGCTATTCAGGCGGTGCGAATTGCCGAGCACCCTGAGGTGATGCTGCCTGTAGCCAGCGTAATGGACGGCTTCATTACTACTCATGGCGTTGAACGGTCCGAGGTCCTTCCGGATGAAGCGGTTGCAGAGTTTGTGGGCACGTACCGGGCTCCTTACTCCATTCTTGACGTGGCGCATCCGGTCACTGTGGGCCCTCTGGACTTTCATGACTTCTACTTTGAACATAAGCGGCAGCAGATAGAGGCGATGGAGCGGGCCAGGGAGGTGGTCTGTCAGGTAGCGGAGGAATACGGTACTTTGACGGGCCGTTGCTACGGTGCGGTGGAGCCATACCGCATGGAGGACGCTGAGGTGGCCACACTGGTGATTGGCTCGGTGGCAGGGACTTTGCGGACTGTGGTAGATGACTTACGGCGTCAGGGCATCCGGGCGGGTATGGTGAAACTCAGGTGTTTCCGGCCGTTTCCGGGAAGGGAGTTAGCTGCACTCCTTGGGGGTGTTGGCGTTGTGGGTATCCTGGACCGGAGCATCAGCCCTGGCGGCGCCGGCCATCCACTCTTTACAGAGGTGAGCAGTGCACTCTGTCAGCGCGGCTGTGCGCCGCGGATGCGCAGCTTTGTCTATGGCCTAGGGGGCCGGACGCCGGCCCCTGCACAGTTCAGGCAGGCGTATGGGGACCTGCTGGCGGATAGGCAGTTAGGGGCAGAAGCGTCCGCGCCGGTGTATCTGGGTCTCCGAGAATAGAGAGCCTGGAGGTAGCCAGTGGCTGTTATATTGAGGGAACTGACAACGCAGCCGGAGGGTCTAGCGCCGGGGCATGGACTGTGCCCTGGTTGTTCTGAATCTGTGGTAGTCCGGCAAGTGTTACATGCACTGGGCAAACCAGCAGTAGTGGCGCTGGCCACGGGCTGTCTGGAGGTGTCAACGACTCGTTTCCCCTATACATCCTGGCAGACTTCTGTGGTGCATAACGCCTTTGAGAATGCGGCCACCACCATCGGTGGTGCGGAAGCGGCTTATACGGCCATGGTCCGCCGTGGGGCGATACAACCCCGAGACGTGGTGTTTGTGGTGTTCGCCGGCGATGGCGCTACCTATGACATTGGGCTGCAATGGTTGAGCGGCGCCCTGGAGCGGGGCCATCGGTTTATCTACGTCTGCCTTAACAATGAGGGCTACATGAACACGGGGATCCAGCGCAGCGGGGCCACGATGTTAGGCACGTGGACCACCACCACCCCCGTGGGTAAGCTGGCTCCTGGGAAGCTTACATGGCGAAAGGACATGACTGGCATCATCGCCAGCCATCACATCCCGTATGTGGCCCAGGCGGCGCCTCATGCATGGAAGGATTTCATGACCAAAGTGCAGCGCGCCGGTTCTGCGGAAGGACCGAGCTTTCTGAATGTCCTCGCACCCTGTAACCGGGGGTGGCGATATGAGGCCCGGAACACCATGCGAGTAAGCCAGCTTGCCGTGGAAACCTGCTTGTGGCCTCTCTACGAGGTAGACCATGGGACATGGAAGCTAGATTACCGGCCACGCAACAAGAGACCGGTGACCGAGTGGCTCCAGTCCCAGGGCCGTTTTGCCCACCTTCTGAGGCCGGAAAACCACGCCATAGTGGAGGAGATACAGCAGAGGGTGGACGGGGAATGGGAGCACCTGCAGCAACGCTGCCAGGAGTGAACTTCGATCGCGGCGGTGGCATTGCCCGTTGCTTTTTTCCAGCTAGTCTTTAGGGAAGGTAAAGGGTTGGAGTGAGGCCGGCAGGATGTCCGGTACGTAGATAAGGTAGGGGTAGGGGGCGAAGCCTCCTGGAGCAAGCGGTGTGCAGGAATCGCAGAGGAATGCAACGATGATAACCAGCTACAAAATCGTGGAGCACCTGGACAAGAAAGCTCTCCACAGCTACTACCGCCAGATGGTCTTGATCCGGACCTTTGAGGAGCGGGCAGGGGAGCAGTACATGCTGGGGAAGATCCGGGGCTTCTTGCACCTGTACATTGGCGAAGAGGCCATTGCTGTGGGGGCCATGGCATCGCTGAAGCCCCAGGACTACGTGGTAACCCACTACCGGGACCACGGGCACGCGCTGGCCAAGGGGATCGGCGCGAAAGAAGTTATGGCGGAGCTCTTCGGCAAGGCCACGGGCACGACCAAGGGTATGGGCGGGTCCATGCATATCTTTGACAGGAGCCACAATTTTGCCGGGGGCTACGCCATTGTGGGCGGGCAGTTGCCCATCGCCGTCGGGCTGGGCCTAGGAGCCTCCTACCGGCAAGAAGACCGCATTGTCCTGTGCTTTCTGGGCGACGGGGCGCTTCAAGAAGGCGCCTTCCATGAGGCTATGAACATGGCTGCTATCTGGAAGCTGCCGGTGCTGTTCCTCTGCGAGAATAACCTGTACGGTATGGGCGTCCCTGTTTCTGAGTCCCTGGCAAAGAAAGACATCTATAAGCTGGCTGATGCCTATGATATGCCGTCGTTGCAGGTGGACGGCATGGACGTGCTGGCGATGCGTGAGGTTACTCAGGAGGTGGCGGACCGTATACGCTCTGGGAATGGGCCGTACTTCATTGAAGCGAAGACCTACCGGTTCAGGGGCCATTCCATGGCGGACCCTTCCGTGTATCGTACCAAGGTGGAAGAAGAACGCTGGCACATGAAGGACCCCATTGCTGCCTATAAGGAATGGCTGCTGGAGCACCATTTCGCTATGGAGGCGGAACTTGCGGCAATGGACCTTTCGGTGGAGAAAGAGATGGAAGAGGCGGTGAAGTTTGCCGAAGAAAGCCCCAATCCTACGGCTTCTGCTTTGTATGAGAATGTGTACGCGAAATAAAGAAGGGGTAGGTGCGCAAGGCCGTACGCCCCTACTTGGGAAAAGGATGCAAGAGGGAGTTCTATGCCTGTAATCACCTACCGGGAAGCCGTTGCCAGGGCACTGCGGGAGGGTCTGACGGAAGATGCGGGCATGTTCATCATGGGTGAGGACGTGGGCGCCTATGGGGGCGCTTACGCCGTTACCCGGGGCATGCTCAAGGAGTTCGGCCCGCGGCGCATTGTTGACGCGCCGCTGTCGGAGGCGGCCATAGTTGGAGCCTGCACCGGCGCGGCCATGGGCGGTCTGCACCCGGTGGCGGAGATCATGACCATCAACTTCACGCTGGTGGCCATGGACCAGATTGTGAACCACGCCGCCAAGATACGGTATATGTCCGGGGGCCAGTACCATGCGCCGCTTATCCTCCGTACCGTGACTGGCGGGGGCGCGCAGCTTGCTTCCACCCACTCCCAGAGCTTTGAGCACTGGTTCGCTAGCGTGCCCGGTTTGAAAGTCGTCACGCCTGCCACACCCTACGATGCCCTGGGCCTGTTCCGGGCGGTACGGGAAGAAGAGGACCCTGTGCTGTTCATAGAGCATATCCTGCTATACAGCGCCAGGGGCGAGGTGCCCGACGAACGCTATACCGTGCCTATTGGGAAGGCGGATGTGAAGCGCAAAGGTGATGACATCACCATAGTTGCCTATTCCCGTATGACGCCGGTGGCCTTGGCGGCAGCCCAGGCGCTGGAAGCCGAAGACATTGACTGTGAGGTCATAGACCTTCGGTCCCTGCGCCCCTGGGACAAAGAGACGGTGCTGGAGTCGGTGAAGCGGACTGGATTGGGGCTGGTGGTGGAGGAGACATGGCGCACCGGTGGCTTTGGCGCCGAGGTAGCCAGCACCATCCAGGAGGAGGCCTTTGACTACCTGGACGGGCCTGTGGGCCGGGTTGCTGGCGAGGAAGTGCCCATGCCCTACAACCGGGCGCTGGAGCAGGCTGCCATCCCCAGTCCGGAGAAGGTAGCAGCGGGGGTAAGGAAGGCGCTGAACCGGTAAGACACCTCTGCTGCAGGTACTTGCTGGCCGCACTTACAGGAAGTAGGGCGCGGCCAGTTTTTTTGTATCAGGTATAACACGACGAATGATGCTAGAATCATCCCATGTCACTCATCTGGACCCTCGCAATTCGTGGCCTGACCCTTCTGGGGGTGCTGTTCGTAGTCCTCATAATGCTGGTGGTGGCCCTGGGAGCCACCGGGTTCTCGGACCGGATGCTGCGGGCCATTATAGGTGAGGAGGTGCGAGGTCTGCGCACCTCACTTGCGCAGACGATACGTGACCCGGACCAGCTTGAGGCGACCCTGGAAGCCCGCCGCCGGGACCTGGAGAGCTTCTACGGCCTGGAACGTCCGTGGTACAGCCGGTTACCCAGCATGGTGCTGCGAGTGGTGAAGCTGGACCTGGGTTCGGCGAGGACGTTGCGCAGCTTTGACGGCAGCTCCCGGGTGACGGACCTGGTGCTGGAACGTCTGCCCTATACCATGATGCTCATCACCACAGCTTCGGTCATTACAGCGGTGCTGGGACTATGGGCCGGAGTCAAACTCGCCACCAGAGCGGGGACGGCCCTTGACCGCCTTTCGTCGTATCTGTCTGCTGTTTCCTATGCGGTGCCCGCGTGGTGGGCCGGCATCCTGCTTATCCTGCTCCTGGCATTCCGGCTCCACTTGCTGCCTGCCGGTGGGCTGTACAGTACGCCGCCGCCGGAAGGAGGGCTGGCCCGTTTCCTGGACTTGTTGTGGCATGCGGTGCTGCCTATTTTTACCCTGGTGGCGGTGTCTCTGGGGGCGTGGGTGTACACCGTGCGGACCATGGTGCTCAACACGGCCCAGGAGTTCTTTGTGACAGTAGCCCGGGCCAAGGGCCTGCCGGAAGGGCGGGTGATGCGGCGGTATATCCTACGGGTGGCCTCGCCGCCTATTGTCACAAACCTGGTGCTGGGGCTAGCCGGCTCCCTAGGGGGCGCCATCCTGACGGAGACCGTGTTCAACTGGCCCGGTATGGGCCGCCTGTTCTACGAGGCCATTATTACTGCGGATGAGAACCTGGTGGTGGCGCTGACCTTTATGTTCACGCTGTTGTACGTGGCGGCCCGCTTTGTGCTGGAGGTGCTGTACGTGGCGCTGGACCCGCGCATTCGTTACGGGAGCCGGACGTGAACCCCAGGGACGTGACACAGGTGTTGCTCTCTACCGGCTCCGGCAGGGTAGGGGCCGTCTTCCTCACCACATTGGTGTTGGTGTCGCTGTTCGTGCTGATACGGTTTCCCCTGGACTTCGGCCCGACGCGGTGGAACAACCCCGCTTCGTGGGCGGATAACCCCAAGGCGGCGGCCCCTGCCTGGACGCGCCTGTGGCAAGGCAACCAGGCAATAGGGCACAGGGTATACCAGTCACAGGAGCCATCGGCAAGCACGCCACTGGCGGACCTTGAGCAGCGTACCTATACCTTTAGCTACGACTATGGCGGTGGGAGGGCGCCTACGTTGATGGCGCTATCGGTGGTGGATGTGCGCTTCGCCTCGCGCCCCACAGTGCTGACCCTTCAGGTGCGGCGTCCCGATGGGCGCACTCTGACGCTGTACCAGACCGTGGTGCGCGGCCCCCGGGAAGGGGAGACGCCGCCATACCTGCGCTTTCAGGATGCTCCGCTGCGGGTCAACCTTTCCAGCGACGGCGATGCAGCGGCCCGCGTACGGGAGTTCTATGCCCAGCAGATGGGCGTCGCCCTCACGGTGGAGGCACTGCAAGGCAGGATTACTCATGCGGTGTTTGGGACGCCCATAGAAGGCGCACCGGGGCAGTTCCAGCCCCTGCCGGGCGCGTACCAGTTTACGTTGACCGCTGTGACAGGGGCGTCTTCCGACGTTATAGGCAACGTCAAGCTGGTCATGGGCGGCTCGGTCTATGGCGTCATGGGGACGGACACCCTTGGGCGTGACCTGGCCCTGGGACTACTCTTCGGCTTCCCGGTGGCCCTGACCATAGGCATCGCCACATCGGTCTTTGCCACCATTATCGGGGCATCCCTTGGCATGCTTAGCGGCTACATGGCCGGCAAGACGGATTTGGTTATCCAACGGTTCACCGACATCTGGAGCAATGTGCCCCTCTTGCCCATCCTCATCTTCCTCATCTTCATCCTGGGGCAGAAGCTGTGGCTGGTGGTGGTCCTCATGATCCTCTTCGGGTGGCCGGGACTGACCATTGTGGTGCGTTCCATGGTGCTGCAACTGCGTTCGGGGCAGCTTGTGGAGGCGACCCAGGCGCTGGGGGCATCCAAGGTGCGGATCATGTTCCGTCATTTGCTGTTTCAGATAGCTCCATTTATCTTTGCCCAGATGATTTTCTTCACTCCAGGAGCCATCCTGGCCGAGGCCAGCCTGAGCTTCCTGGGCCTGGGCGACCCATCCATCCCCACCTGGGGGCAGATATTGGAGAATGGCTTCCGTACCGGCGCCGTGTACGTTGGCTACTGGTGGTGGGTGTTGCCGCCGGGGCTGCTCATCGTGGTCACGGCCATGACCTTTGTCCTGCTCACCCTGGGTCTGGAACCGGTGGTCAACCCGCGCCTGCGAGAGAACCGATGAGACAGATAGTCCTGGAGGTCAGGGACCTGCGGGTGTCTTACCACACGCCTTCGGGTGATTTGCCGGCAGTGGATGGGGTGTCTTTCTCACTGGCCCAGGGGGAGGCAATGGGGTTGGTGGGGGAGTCGGGTGCGGGGAAGAGCACCATGGCCCTGGCGTTGATGCGACTGCTGCCGCGGAACGTGTCCATGCTGGAAGGGGGGATTGAGCTGGAGGGGCGTGACCTCCTGGGTATGGATGAAGAGGCATTCCGGCATGAAGTGCGGTGGCAGAAGATGGCGATGGTGTTTCAGGGGGCGCAGGAGGCCTTTAATCCTGTGGTGCGGGTGGGTGAACAGATTGCGGAGCCGATGGTGGTGCTGGGCGGCATGACCAAGGCGGCTGCGGGGGCAGAGGCACTGCGCCTGCTGGGAGTGGTGCGCCTGCCGGGGGAGATAATCCAACGCTACCCCCACGAGCTAAGCGGCGGCATGAAACAGCGAGCGGTGATTGCTATGGCCCTGGCAATGAAGCCACGGCTGTTATTGCTGGACGAACCAACATCGGCCCTGGACGTGACCGTGCAGGCGCAGATTATGGACCAGCTCAAGGAGCTGAAGCAGGAACTGGGGCTGGCGATGGTGTTCATCACCCATGACATTGCCCTGGCCAGCGATATCTGCGATACCATTGGGGTGATGTACGCAGGCAAGATGGCGGAGCTCGGGCCGGCGGAAGATGTGCTGGCGAAGCCCCAGCACCCCTACACTCGCTTGCTGCTAGCGAGCCTGCCGCGTCTGAGCCAGGACGCGCCGCCCCAGTTTATCCCCGGCAGCCCGCCGGACCTGCGCATGCCCCCCAGGGGCTGCCGCTTTCACCCTCGGTGCCCTCAGGTCTTTGGACGGTGCATCCTTGAGGAGCCGCCACTGCTGGGGGTTGGTGAAGGCCATGAGAGCCGCTGCTGGCTAGCGGAGGACAGACCTTGACCTCGCTCCTCTCCGTTCAGGACGTCGCCGTTGTGTTTCACGCGCGGCGAGGATTGTTCACCTCTGTCCCCGTGCGGGCGCTGGACGGCGTTTCCATCACCCTGGGCGGAGGGGAGAGCCTGTCTGTCGTGGGGGAGTCTGGCAGTGGCAAGACGACGCTGGCGCGGGTCGTCCTGGGGTTGCAACGGCCCACCCGGGGACAGGTGACATTTGATGGCCAGGACATCGGACGGGTGTCGGATAAGAACATGAAGGAGTTCCGCCGCCGTGCTCAAGGCATCTTCCAGGACCCCTTTTCCAGCCTGGATCCCTACATGACCGTGGGGCAGATTGTGGAGGAGCCGCTGGTCATCCACCGCGTTGGCGCTGGGGATGAGCGCCGGGAGCGTGTGATGAAGGCGCTGGAGGAGGTGCGGCTCACACCGACGGAAGAGATTGCCGACAAGTTCACTCACCAGCTTTCTGGGGGCCAGCGCCAGCGGGTAGCCATCGCCCGAGCCCTGGTGCTGGAGCCGGAACTGATTGTGGCTGACGAGCCAGTGTCCATGGTGGACGCCTCCAGCCGCGCCGAGATCCTGTACCTGATGCGGGAACTCCAGGAGCGCCACCGGACGGCGTTCCTGTACATCACCCATGATATTGCCACGGCGTACCACTTCTCCCAGCGGATTGCCGTGATGTACCTGGGGCGCATTGTGGAGACGGGACAAACTCGCCAGGTCATCGGCAATCCCCTGCACCCCTATACGCAAGCCTTGCTCCAGGCTGTGCCGGAGCCGGATGCGAAAAACCGCTTTCGCAAGCGAGGGATGCTGGCCGGCGAGCCACCCAGCCCGGCGAACCCGCCCAGCGGTTGCCACTTTCACCCGCGCTGCCCCTTTGCCTTTGAGGGGTGCGAC
>JACQOP010000106.1 GCA_016202485.1 Chloroflexota bacterium
CCTTTGGCTTACTCAGGGCAGGTGCTGGGGGGGAAGGGGCCGGGGGTTGTTTTTATTTTTGGTGGAAACAAATCCGATTCTGGTAGGTGTTTGCAAGGGAACCCTCTGATTTTCGTTATCGCAAGCTATGGCGTGCTGGGGGGCGCCGGTGACGCCGAGGGCTATGAGAAAAGCGCCCAAAGGTCCAGGCATCACTCTCGCAAGGATAAGGATAAGGATAAGGAAAGGAGGCGAGGTTACGCCAGATGAGGATGGCAGGGTCTATGGCAGGGTGTTGAACCGTGAAGGGAGAGGATGCTAGTATTAAAGGTGGTGTGCCGCAAGTGGGGTAGGGGATGGAGCTGCGGCAGCCGTCTATGGTGGGCGTGGCCTAGTGGTTTAAGGCGCCAGGTTGTGGCCCTGGAGATCGAGGGTTCAAATCCCTCCGTCCACCCCATTCCTTCTGCTTTTTGCTCTGCATTTCCCAAACGTGTTTGCGCCCGTAGCTCAGCGGACTAGAGCATCGGTCTTCGGAACCGGGGGTCGTGGGTTCAAATCCCACCGGGCGTACCATTTTCAGATACGAAATGAGGTCCGAGGACACTGCCTGGGGCCTCTGCTTTTGGGGTTTGCTAACGGTTTGCGATAGCCACATAGTGACGCAAGGACGGCCAACTCAGCAGGCGATTGACACGCATGTATAATGGGGGTAGACGTTATTCTGCCTTTGAAGGCTGTTCGCATGAGGAGGAAGTACAATGGTTACAGAAGGCAAGACCCAGCTTGAGGTCAAGTACTGCTCGGCCTGAGGGTACTATGGTCAGGCCTCTTGGATAGGGGCCGAGTTTAACAAGGAGTTTGGCAGCGACGTTGCCATTACGCTGACGCCCGTGGGCAGCGGCCGCCTGGAGGTGTACCTGAACGGGAGCCTGATTTTTGACCGCAAGGCTGCCGGCAAGTACCCCAACTACACCGATGTGTCCGAGATGAAGATGACCATCATGGAGAAGGTACCCGCCCTGAAGTAGGCGGCCCACTAGATGCGAAAGAGAGGCCCCAGGAATGCTCCTGGGGCCTCTTGTCTTGCAGGAAGATAGGGCTAGACCTGGTTCCCTGGTCCAATGCCTTGCTTGGCGGTGACCCGCTGGGCGTCCACGGCCAGCTCATGGCGGTAGCTAAAGATGCCATTGCTGGTGATGACTGCCTGATGTCCGGCGATGGTGAACTCGGTAAAGACCTCAAAGGCACGGTCCACCAGATGGCCGTTGCCGGGCACTTCCTCCAGTTGGCCGCTCTGATTAAAGCGCACCCAGGTCTGCAGGGGGTGGAGCACCTGGGCGCCATCCACATAGACCTCCAGCTCTCCCAACCAGTCCCCCAGGGCCACCTCCACGGTATGTTCCTGTCCTTCAATCATGGGCCACCAGACAACCCCCCGTTTCTGGTGGGAAAGCAGTTTGTAGCGGGCGGGCATGGAATCCTCCGTCATGCACACCAAGGGCTTGCCCACCTGTGCAACGGCGTTGAGGGCACAGGCGGGCAAGCCCTTCCTAGTCGTTCAAAGCTCTGCTGATTATACGAAGTAAGGGTGGGTTGTCAACAGAGGCAACAGGCTTTCAGAGGGGTCACGGCCCTTCTGACTATGAGAGGAAAAGTGTAGAATAGCGCCATTGTCAGTGAGGAGCCTGGGAGAAGATGGCCGAGGGTCTATGCTCATAGCCGGCCTGGTGCTTGCGGCCACCTATGTGGGGGTGGCCTTTACGCGGCTGCCCCATGTGAACATAGACCGCCCGGCTGCGGCTATGACCGGCGCTGTCCTGATGGTGGTCCTGGGGGTGCTGACCTTTGACCAGGCGGTAGCGGCCATTGATTACCACACCTTGGCCCTGTTGCTGGGGATGATGCTCCTGGTGGTGGTCCTGCAGGGGCAGGGGTTCTTCACACTGCTGGTCAGCCGCACCGTTGCCATCGCGGGCACGCCGGCAAAGCTGATGGTTGGTATTGTGGTGGTGACGGCGGTGTCAAGCGCCTTTATGGTCAATGACGTGGTGGTGCTGCTGTTCACCCCGGTTGTGGTCCAGGCGTGCCGGCTACAGGGTCTTAACCCTGTGCCCTACCTCATTGGCGAGGCCATGGCCTCCAACATCGGCTCTACAGCGACGATTGTGGGCAATCCCCAGAACATGCTCATCGGCGTCACTTCGGGCATCCCATTTGACCGCTTTTTCGGCTACCTGGCACCGGTGGCGGGAGCTGGTACGGTTATTCTGCTAGTTGTTTTATGGGCCTTCTACGGCAGGAGTTGGGCGAAGAAAGAGACACCCGCTATCGGCAGGGCGATTGAGCTGGTGGCCCCTGTGCCTATTGACTCTCGCCGACTAAAGCGTTCAATTCCGCTCCTTGCCTTCGCCACCCTTGCCTTTTTTCTCAGCTCCACCGTGGGCATCAGTGTCCCTATGGTGGCGCTGGCGGCAGGTGTGGCGGCGATGCTGACCAGCGGGCTGCGACCATCGGAGGTCATCCGCAAGGTGGACTGGGTACTCTTGCTGTTCTTCGGAGGACTTTTTGTCGTTATCGGCGGCGCGCGGCAGGCGGGTGTGCTGGATATGTTCATGGATAGGGTGGAGGTTATCCCCAGCCTTGGAGGCATTGTCTCCATCCATGGGGTGAGCGCTCTAATGTCCCAGGTGGTGAGCAACGTGCCCTTGACGGTGCTCATGATCCCGCTGCTGGAGCGTGTGCCTGGGGATATCTTGTGGATCAGCCTGGCTGCCGGCGCGACCCTGGGTGGGAATGCCACGATTATTGGGGCGGTGGCCAACATTATTGTGGCCGAGGGAGCATACCGAGAAGGGGTTGTGATACGTTTCCTGGAGTTCCTGAAGGTGGGCCTGGTGGTGACTGCTCTGACTATCCTGGCGTCCATTGGTATACTCTGGGTTGAGCTAGAGATGGGCTTGTTGAGATAGGAAGGTGGTGTCCAGGAAGCGCTGGGCGCTGAAAGGATGGCCCAAAACGTAATGGCGAGTGGAGTAAAACGAGAGCAGTGGTCGTCCCATCTCGGATTCCTTGCAGCGGCCATGGGTTCCGCCGTGGGCCTGGGGAACATCTGGCGTTTTCCCTATTTGGCTGGCTCCAATGGGGGCGGCGCCTTCCTCATCCCTTACCTGGTGGGCATTGCCGTGTGCGGCCTGCCGTTACTGATGTTTGAATATGCCGCCGGCCGCCACTACCGGCTGGGGGTGATGGGAGCCTTCAAGGCCATGAGCCGACGCTATGAGGTGGTTGGCCTGGCTATTGCGGCGATGGTCTTCTTCATCCTGAGCTACTACCTTGTGGTGGCAGGCTGGACCCTGGGGTATCTGATAGCGACGCCCATAGGCAAGGAGGCTGGGTTCAGCGCCTTCACCGCAACATGGTGGCCGGTGGCCTGCTTTGTAGTGACGGCGGTGGTGTGCTGCGGCGTGGTGATGCTGGGCGTGACCAAGGGGATAGAGCGTACCAGCAGGGCGTTGCTCCCTCTCCTGGCGGTTGTTATCGTGCTCATGGCAGGGTACGGCATGACCCTGGAGGGCAGGGGGGAGGCCCTGAGCTTCCTGTTCAAGCCAGACCTGTCTGCCCTGGGCGACCCTTTGGTGTGGGCCAGGGGCTTCAGCCAGGCCTTCTTCTCCCTGGGCGTAGGTATGGGAGTGATGATCACCTATGGGAGCTATATGGCCCGAGAGTCGGCCATTGCCCGTTCCTCGGTCATTGTGGCTTCGGGTGATGTGTCAGTGGCGTTGCTGGCGGGCCTTGCCATCTTCCCGCTGGTCTTCACCTTTGGCGGGCCGCCGGGAGCCGGGCCGCAGCTTGCCTTTGAGACGCTGCCCCAGGTGTTCAGCCACATGCCAGGTGGGATGTTGGTAGGTAGTGCCTTTTATTTGCTGCTCTTTGTGGCGGCGCTGACCTCGGCGGTGTCCATGCTCCAGGTGGTGGCAGCGACCATCTCTGACCGCACGGGCTGGTCCACTTCCCGCGCCACCCGGTGGCTGGTGCTACCCTTGCTGGGGCTGGGGCTGCTCAGCGCACTGAGCTATGCGCCGGCGGACCTCCGTTTCTTTGGCCAGCCTGTCCTGGACCTGATGGACACCACTTTCGGTACCTTTGGGCTGCTGGTAGGCGCTCTGGTGACCTGTATCGCCATCTTTTGGCTGGCCGATGGCCTGGCCATGAAGGAGCAAGTGGGTCATGGGGCCCCCCGCCGCTTCGTGGCCTGGTCAGGTTTTCTGCTGGGGCGCTATGTCGCACCCATTACGCTCCTGGCAAGCCTGGCGACCTTGGCGGCAAGCCTGATTGTGCTGGGAGAACTGCGAGGGAGATAAGGGAAACTGACGGAGATAGTTGCATTGAAGGGCGCTTCCCTTCACTATAGAGACATTCTCACGAGGAGCTGACCATGCGAGCGAAGGACATAATGACCAGCCCCGTCGTCACCATTCGCCCTGCGGACACTATTGATGTGGCTGCCGCCCGCATGCTGGAAAAGGTGGTGAGCTGCCTGGTGGTGGTAGACGAGAACGACTTTGTGCAGGGAATCCTGACCCATACGGACTTTGGGCTGAGGCCGAAATTGTTGCCCCTGGCGGAGAACCTGTACCGGCTGATGGGGTCGTGGGCAGACCCGAAGACCATTGAGGACATCGCCCGGAAAGTAGGGCAACGGCAAGTAAAGGAGGTAATGACCAAGGAGGTGGAGACAGGAGGAGAGGAGGAGGAGGTAAGCAAAATTGTACAGAAGATGCTCCGTCGCCGGGTGAACCGCATCCCCATTGTGCGAGACAAGAAGCTGGTGGGTATCATTACGCGCCACGACCTGTTAAAACTGGTAGTGGCTGGCGGACGAGTGGCGGATGGTGGGCAAGAGCACTAGCAGGGGAAGGAGGGCAGCGCCCCGGACTGGAGTGAGCAGGTGTGGCAACTATTGCGCCACAGGTTGCTTGTAGGCCAGTGGCTTAGCGGGCTTTCTTGCGCACTGCGTAGCGGATGATGGTTTTGGGGACCTTGGCATTGGGACGGGTGAGGTACTCCTCCTCGTGGGGGCCGACAATCTCGCAGCCTTCTTCTGTGATGAACTGATGGAGCCGCTCTATGGCCGACAGTTCCTGGTCGTAGGGGCCAAGATGGAGGATTTCTGCGATGGTCCCGTACTCCCACACTTCAAGCATGACCTTGGGTTCCACAACTCTTGGGGTGAGAGTGAGGACGTCCATGGGAATTGGGATGCCCCATGTGCCTATCCATTCCTCCTTGGACGCAAGGTGAGCGTTGGGCCAACGGGCCCGCGGGGGCTGGACTTTCATGGTGACGCCTTGCTTTTTCAATGCAAACTTCAGGCTGTAAACAGCGCCATAGAGGGCAGGGAACACGCCGGCGGCCACAAGGTTGGGGTCCCCTTTCGTGCACACAACAGCCATTTTTTGTGGAGGCATTTCCTGGAACTGCGGTTCCGTCCTCCTGGTTTTCTTACGGGGTCCTGCAATGACCATGTCTATTCCTCCGACGTACTGTCTGTTCCCGGCGTGAGCCATGATACCCCGGGCGCATGAACGGGCCATGAATGCAGGAAGGAATGACCTGAACAACTCCTGAACACTCTTTTCTCATGGGCTATGTTGAGGCGGCGGAGCAATGATTGACGGCATAGCAGGCGTTATCTTGTGGACTGACGATGTGGAACGGCTGGCAGCTTTCTACCGGGATATGCTGGGGCTGCCAGTCCACTCGGTCCGCCCGGATTTCGTGGCGTTCACCCTGGGCGGCCTGCGTCTGAGTGTGGGGAGGCATGATGGGGTTTCGGGCAGGTCCAGAGACCCCTACCGCGTGATGGTCAACCTGGGGGTGGCGGACATCCATGACGCCTATGCCCGTATGAAGCAGCAGGGTGTGGTCTTCCTGCGGCCCCCGGCGCAGGAGCACTGGGGCGGCTGGGTGGCGACATTCCAGGACCCCGATGGCAACGTCTTGCAACTCTTGCAACAGCCTGCACAGGCGCGGGTATAGGTGGCCCTCTTCTGAGCACCTGCAGTTACTAGGGGCGTTGCGATTGGCCTCAACCAGGGATGAGGGACATATGCTTCTTACCAGAGGCCGGCGCTATTGTCCCACCCA
>JACQOP010000100.1 GCA_016202485.1 Chloroflexota bacterium
CATGGGCGGGGACTACGGTCCCTCTGAGGTCGTCCCCGGCGCGGTCCAAGCAGCCCGCGACCTGGGCGTGCGTGTCCTCCTTGTGGGAGATGAAGGGCCGGTATCCCAGGCCCTCTCTCGCTACGCCCAGGACGGCTTGGCTGGGCTGCCCGTAGAGGTTATCCCTTCCCAAGGGGTCATTGAAGAGACCGACCATCCCCTCCAGGCCATGCGAGACAAACCCTACGCCTCAGTCCTGGAAGCTGCCAAGCTGGTGAAGGGAGGCAAGGCCCAGGCCATGGTCTCCATGGGCTCTACGGGCGCATCAATGGCAAGTGCTGCCCTTATCTTCGGCATGTTGGAGGGCGTGGAGCGTCCGGCGCTCGGCGGCCCCATTCTGGCCCCCCTCTCCAACGCCGTTATCCTGGACCTGGGGAGCAACGTTGACTGCCGCCCTGTCCAGCTCCTTGGTTTCGGGGCAATTGGCGCCGCCTTTGCCCAGCGGGTCCAGGGCGTGACTAACCCACGCATCGGTATCCTGAGTGTTGGGGCCGAGGAAGGCAAGGGCAACCGCCAGGTGAAGGAGGCCTACCAGCTCTTCAAGCAGAGCCGCCTCAACTTCGTGGGCAACATGGAGGGTACCGACATCTTCCAGGACAAGGCCGATGTCATCGTATGTGACGGATTTGTGGGCAACATCCTGCTGAAGTTTGCCGAGGGCCTTGGTATGGCTGTCGCGCTCCGTTTTGCCAGCGCAGCCACGGACGGGCTCCCTCCTCAGGCGATGCAAAAGCTGGGAGCAGAGCTTTCCGCCATAACCAACGTGGTTGAGCTTGGGGGCGGGGGGCCGCTCTTTGGCGTCAATGGCATAGCTGTCGTCGGCCACGGGCGCTCCAAAGCCCCCAGCATTGCCAGTGCCATAGCTCTGGCGAAGCGGGCCGTGGACTTCGGTCTGGTGGACGCCATGAAACAGGAGCTGGCCGCCATCCAGCCCCATCTGAAGGCCCGCCTATGACCGGGCAAGGCGCCCTGTCCGGCAAAAGCGCGCTGGTCACTGGCGCTTCCCGGGGAATAGGCCGCGCCGTGGCCCTGCGCCTTGCCCGGGACGGCGCGAAAGTTGGCATCAACTACCGCGCCAACCAGGAGGCTGCCGAGGCTGTGACTCAGGCTGTGCGCAACGCTGGCAGCGAGGCCCTCCTGTTGCCCGCCGATGTGGCCAGCGCCACCCAGGTGCAGGGAATGTTCCAGGAGGTAGAACGCACCTGGGGCGGCGTGGACATCCTGGTAAACAACGCCGGTATCAACCGCGACAGCCTCATCATGCGCATGTCTGAGGAAGATTGGGACGCAGTCCTGGACACGAACCTCAAGGGGGCGTTCCTGTGCGCCAGGGCCGCCGCACGCACTATGGTGCGCAAGCGGTGGGGGCGTATCATCAATATGTCTTCCGTCATTGGCGTAGCAGGTAACGCCGGACAGGCGAACTATGCCGCCTCCAAGGCCGGCCTTATCGGGCTCACCCGCGCCCTGGCCAAGGAGCTGGCATCCCGCAACATCACCGTCAACGCCCTCACCCCTGGCTTCATTGACACCGATATGGTGTCCGGCATGTCAGAAGAGGCGAAGGCCTTTGTGAGGGCGCGCATCGCCTTGGACCGCTTCGGGACTGTGGAGGACGTAGCAGCGCTGGTGGCCTTTCTGGCAAGCCCAGAGGCTGGCTACATCACCGGCCAGGTTATTGGGATTGACGGCGGGCTGGCGCTGTAAAGCAGGCCTACCCCATGCGCCACTTGGTGCCCTGGGGCGTATCCTCCAGTATGACGCCCAGCTTGTTCAGCCGATCGCGAATGGAGTCGGCCAGGGCAAACTGCTTGGCCTTGCGCAGGTCGGCACGCAGTTCCACCAGCAGATCCACAAAGGGCTGCGCAAGCGTGTCGTCCGTGGCGTTGACCCCCTGGAAGGTGAGGCCCAGCACGCTGCCAAGCTCTCGTAGCAGGGCCTGGGCCTCGGACACAGCCTCCCCTCGCTCTTTCCCCCGGTTGATCTCCCGCACCAGGTCAAAGAGCACAGCCATAGCCTGGGGGGTGTTCAGGTCATCATCCATTGCGGCCTCAAAGCGGGCGCGGAGGGCGCCGGAGTCAATGTGGCTGGCCCGCTGCCCTGCCGATGGTTCCAAGGCCGGCCGCATCCGTTCAGCAGCACGTTCGTAGTTCTGGATCTCTTCCTCACTGTAGGCCCGGGGGCTGCGGTAATGGGCCGACAACAGAAACAGGCGTATGGCGTCGGAGGAGTGCTGGGCCAGGGCATCCCGAAGGCTGACGAAGTTGCCGGAGTGGCGGGTCATCTTCTCTTCGTCCGTCTCGGCGCGCTTCAGCAGGCCGTTATGCACCCAGTAACCAACCACAGGCGCTCTACCCGTATAACCCTCCGACTGAGCAATCTCGTTCTCGTGGTGGGGAAAGATAACGTCGTGGCCGCCGCCGTGGATATCAAACTGCTCTCCCAGTAAGGACAGGGACATAGCCGAGCACTCAATGTGCCAGCCGGGGCGGCCCATACCCCAGGGGCTTGGCCAGGCCGGCTCTCCTTCTTTGGAGGTCTTCCACAGTGCGAAGTCCATGGGGTCTTCTTTGCGGGGGTCAACTTCTATTCGTGAACCTGCCTGCATCTCCTCCAGGGAACGTTTGGACAGCTTGCCATAGCCAGGAAAAGCCCGGACGCGGAAGTACACGTCACCCTCCACCGGATAGGCCAAGCCCTTCTCAATCAGTTCCTGGACGATGCGTATCATCTGGGGAATATAGGCAGTGGCGCGGGGGTATTCGTGGGCAGGTAAGACGTTCAGCCCTGCCATCTCCTCAGTGAAGCGCTTGATATAGTGCTCGGAAATGTCACCGATAGTCCGCCCTTCGCTCTTGGACAGCTCAATAATGCGATCCTCAATGTCTGTGAAGTTCTGGATGTGAAGAATCTGGTGGCCGCGGTATTCCAGGTAGCGGCGGAGCACGTCAAAGACGATGTAGGACAAGGCATGGCCCACGTGGCATGGCCCATAGAGGTTGGGGCCGCAGACATACATACGGACGGTAGCCTCTAAGGGGACAAAGTCGCGCTTTTGGCTGGTTAGGGTATCAGTGAGTTTGAGCATGAAGGTTGTCTCGTGAGGGTATAGCGTTCGTCACCGGGCTGCTGTCTTTTCGCTCCATCAAGGCAAGGTCTCATTTTCCCTGGCGAGGGGAGGAAAGAACAGTTACCCCTCAGTATGAGGGACCGAATGAGGATGAGACGCTTCCCGTAAATAAATTACCTATCCAGTTGATGGCCATAAGGGTGAGGTTGCCGACCGGAAGCCGCATCCTTGGGGGTTGCAGGCTCCACTATCGCCACGGCATGAGCTTCTATACCTTCGCCGGCGCCAACAAAGCCAAGGCCATCGGTAGTCTTGGCTTTAACGTTGACCTGGCCTAACTCCAGGCCCAAGCTATGGGCGATGGCCTCACACATGTGGCCTACGTAGGGTGAAAGACGGGGGCGTTCAGCCACAATTGTAGCATCCACGTTCGCCGCCTTCCAACCGCTTTGCGCCAGGATATCCCGTACTCGCGCCAGGAGTTCCATGCTGCTGATCCCGCTGTAGTGGGGGTTGCTGGAAGGGAAGTACGTCCCGATGTCCCCCAGGGCGGCCGCCCCCAGCAGGGAGTCTATGATGGCATGGGCCAGCACATCCGCGTCGCTGTGCCCGAGGAGGCCATAGTCGTGTTGGATGGCGACGCCGCCCAGCACCAGGGGGATACCTGGCGCCAGGCGATGGGCGTCATATCCGTGGCCAATTCTCATAGCGGGGAGATTGTAACAGATTTGACGCCGCTAGGACGATGGCGGCAAGGAAACAACTAGCGGGTCTCTACACAAGACTATAATAATGGCCAGCAATTGATACCAGCCCAAGTAAGGGGTGCACAGAACGGGCAGGCGCTGCCGGCCCGTCCCTCCGAGAGCCCCGCAGGGTGAACAATGCAAACACTGGCTATCATGCAGTGGGTTGTGTTTTTTGTTGGCCCTATGGTCATCGTGCTGGCGTACTACGTGGTAAAGGCTGTTACTGGCAAGAGTGACGACCTCTTTAAATACCCAACTCCAAGACAGGTAACAAGAACATACGTCTTCGGTACTGCGTACGTTCTTGCCCACGCCGCCAGCATAGGATGGGCGCTTGCCGCCATAAGCGGCAGCGCTATGTTTGCCATCTTAGTGGCTGGTGCGTCGGGCGTGGCGTTGACCAGCGCCTTGTGGATTGGCCGAATGTACTATCGGATGCCACCCCCGGAGGTACAGGCAGACCAGCAAGCACTGCGGGCCTGGGAAAGCCAGCGAATGAAAGCCATTGACCAGAGCCGCTTTTTCACAATACAAGCGAAATTAGTTCAGTGGGTAGGGCAATTCTTAGGCGGTATTACCCTCTTAGGTATGATACTGATGTTGATCTGGGTTATCTACACAATCATTACAAGGTTGACCTAGGATCCTGTGTGCCTCCCCAGCAGCGTCTCCGCCAGCGCCAGGTCCTCTGGCGTTGTCACCTTGATGTTAGCATAGTCGCTCATGTAAAGGTGGACAGGGTAGCCGGCGCACTCCATCAGGGAGGCGTCATCGGTAACTGGTGTATCCATGAAACGGCGGTAGGCATCTATGAGGGCCGGGCGAGGGAATATCTGAGGAGTCTGGACGGCCCGAAGGGTCCCGCGGTCCAGGGTGGCCTGTACCAGGCCTCTGGCATCGGCAACCTTGATGGTGTCCTTGACGGGCACGGCGGCGACGGCGCTTCCGAAGTGCATCGCTTCTGAGAGGCCGCCCTGAATGACCGCCAGCGTCACACAGGGGCGAGCGCCGTCGTGCACCGCCACCCAGGGCAAGGGCGGCGACTGTTGAAGGCCCAACCAGACGGAGTCCTGGCGACGAGGGCCGCCAACGCAGACAGCGCAGATCTTGGTAAGGCCGTACTTTTCCACCAAAGCCCGGCCCTCCTCCAAGTGGGACTGGGCAAGTACCAAGACGATGGCCTCTATGCCCGGGGCGGCCTGAAATGGGGCCAGGGTATGGGCGAGCAAGGGTCTGCCCAAGAGGGGGGTAAAGACCTTATCCACGCCCTCCATGCGGATACCCTGGCCGGCAGCGACGATGACGGCGGTGGCTTTTGGGGCTGACTGGCTATAGGCTTGCATGGCTGTGATTGTAGCAGAGAGAGGGGAAGTGGTGGAGGTGTGGTGAAGATGCTGCCATTCTTGTTTGCTCGTCCTCCTACCAATTTGATTGGGTTTCACGCTGGGGGGCGGGGGTTGTTTTATTTTTCTGTGGAAACAACCTCCCCAAGCTCTCCCTGGGGTCTCCCTGCTATGCAGAGGGCGGGAGGTGATGGATACGCTCTGGAGAACGGAGCCTTGAGTTCAGCCGGCTTATGGAGCGATATGCGGTCATGAGGCGAGGATAGCAGGCGAGGGCGGGGATGGGGAAGAGGAAGGTGGCACTGGAGGAGGTTGCATCTAACATCTGCCATCATTCGGAATATTGACAGAGGGTACATGGCACCCTATAGTACAAACCAGAGGAGGGTATTGCCGATACAATGACAATTTGAGGAGGCAAGGGAGCATGACAGGCGAAAAAGTGTTGTATTCCGACAGGATGGGCAATCGCATCACTAATAGCCGTGCAACGTTTGGCCTGCGAAATTATGCCCTGGCTGAAATTTCCTCTGCTGAGTTGCATCGGATCCCTCCAAACAGGAAGGCGCCCATCATTATGGTCATCGTGGGGATTCCGACAATATTTGTACTAGTCGGTTTTTTCCTCCTATTCGCCGGAATCAGCAGGTTGATTAAGGACAAGGGGTCCTTTGCCCTTCGTATCACAACGCCTTCTGGGACAACCACTGCCTTCTCCTCAAAGGACAGGGTATATATTGAAAAGCTGGTGCAAGCGACAAGGGACGCCATCGTCGCACGGGGATGAGGCTTGCACCTCGGCGGGGTCTCTACCTATGGTATGGGACGTGTAAAAAAGCGCTCGTCTTCCTTTGACAAGCGGAGTGTCTTGCGGCTTCTTCCTGTGCATGAAGGGTTTGGGTCCGCA
>JACQOP010000105.1 GCA_016202485.1 Chloroflexota bacterium
AACGCCGACTTTGACGGTGATCAGATGGCCGTGCACGTACCCCTGTCCAAAGAGGCGGTGCTGGAAGCGCGGAACATCATGCTGAGCACCCACAACGTGCTCTCGCCCAGCTCCGGCGAGCCCATCGTTTCCCCTACCAAGGACATTGTGCTGGGGTGTTTCTACCTGACCCAGCTCATGCCTGGGGCCAAGGGGGAAGGCCGCCGCTTCCTCACCGGAGAAGGGGCCCGCATGGACTATGACGCGGGGCTTGTGGACATGCACGCCGAAATCATGGTACGCGACGCCGGCGAACCCGATGGCTGGCTGAAGACCACCGTGGGCCGCATCATCTTCAACGAGGTCCTCCCTTCCGAAGTGGGGTTCCGCAACGAGCAGATGGACAATGAAGCGCTGACCAGCCTGGTGGCCGACTGCTACCAGCTCCTGGGCAACCAGGGCACAGCCCCCGTCATGGACAAGCTGAAGAACCTGGGGTTCCACTATGCCACGGTGTCCGGCACCACCGTTTCCATCACCGATATCAAGGTGCCGCCCAAGAAGGCCCAGCTCATGGAAGAGGCGGTCAGCCGCATTGCAGGGCTGGAAGAGCAGTACCAGATGGGCTTCATCTCTGAGGACGAGAAATACCGCAAGACCGTGGACATCTGGACCAACACCAGCGAGGACATGACCAAGGCGGTGGCCGAGGCGATGCCGGGCTATGGCGGCATCTACATGATGAGCGCTTCGGGCGCCAAGGGCAACCTGGCCCAGATCAAGCAGATGGCGGGTATGCGGGGCCTGATGAGCAACCCCCGGGGCCGCATTATTGACCTGCCCATCAAGTCCAGCTTCCGCGAGGGCCTGACGGTGCTGGAGTACTTCATCTCCACCCACGGGGCGCGCAAGGGCCTGACTGACACGGCCCTGCGCACGGCGGATAGCGGCTACCTGACCCGCCGGCTCATAGACATCTCCCAGGACGTGATCATCCTGGCTGAGGACTGCGGCACCACCAGCGGGTTCTGGCTGGAAGAGGAACCGGAGCCGTCCCTGACGCTGCCGCTGGAGAGGCGCATCGTTGGCCGCATTGCAGCCGCGCCCATCGCTCACCCGGAGACGGGGGAAATCATTGTGGAGCGAGACCAGGAGATAGATGAAGCCAAGGCCAAGGCCATCGGGAAAGCGGGCATCAACAGCGTCTACGTACGCTCCCCCTTCACCTGTGCGCTGCCCCGGGGCATCTGCCGGCTGTGCTATGGCCGCAGCATGGCGACGGGGCGGCCCGTCCTCTTGGGGGAGGCTACCGGCATCATCGCCGCCCAGAGCATCGGCGAGCCGGGCACCCAGCTTACCATGCGTACCTTCCACACGGGGGGCATCGCCGGCGAGTCCGACATTACCACCGGTCTCCCCCGGGTGGAGGAGCTGTTTGAGGCCCGGGTTCCCAAGGGGATGGCCCTGCTTGCGGAGATTGACGGCAAGATAGAGATAGAGCAGACCGCAGAGGGCCGGCGCGTCCGCGTGGTCAGCCAGGAGGAGTTCAGCGAAGAATACCCCATCCCACAGGACTTCTCGCCTGCCGTGGAGTCGGGCGACGAAGTGCAGGTAGGGGGCACCCTGGCCTGGCCTCCGGCCACGGAAGGGGACTCCCCGGAGGAAGACGACAACATCATACCGCTGCCCATTGTGGCCCGGGTATCGGGACGGGCCGACGTGTACGAGAACTCCATTACCCTGAGCTGGGTGGAGACGGACCAGCGGGAGTACATTGTCCTGCCATCGGCCCACATCATCGTGGAGCATGGCCAGGAGGTCCAAGCGGGCGACTCTATCACCTCTGGCCCCAAGAGTCCCCAGGACATCCTGCGTATCATGGGGCCCGATGCGGTACGGCGGTATCTGGTGGCCGAGGTCCAGGCGGTGTACCGCAACCAAGGCATCACCATCAACGATAAGCACATTGAGATTATCGTGCGGCAGATGCTGCGGAAGGTGCGGGTTGAGATACCCGGTGATACGGACCTGCTGCCAGGGGAGCTGGTGGACCGCTTCACCTTTGCAGAGACCAACGCCCGCATCCTCGCCGAGGGCGGTGAGCCCGCCACAGCCCGTCCCGAGCTGCTGGGCGTCACGCGCGCCTCGCTGAATACGGAAAGCTTCCTGGCAGCCGCCTCCTTCCAGGAGACCACCCGGGTGCTGACAGAGGCTGCGGTTAACGGCGCTACGGACCTCTTGCTGGGGCTGAAAGAGAACGTCATCATTGGGCGGCTGATCCCGGCGCGTCTGGACGTAACCGAGGAGGGCCGGCGACGCCTGGGCCTGCCGGAGCCTGGCCAGCAGGCCGCCATTGGTGTGCTGGAGGACTCCGAAGGCCTTGATATGGAGGATAACCCCTTTGCGCCCCAAGGTATGCCCTCCGCAATTGAGCTGGGCGACGATAACCCGCTCAACCTTCATGAGGAGGAAGAGGACGAGGACAAGGAGGATGATGTGGAGGACGTTGAAGAGTAGCAGGACACTACCACGTTCTTGACAGAACGGGTATTATGTGAAATCAAACACAAACCTATCCCAGGGGATATGGGAGAAGGGAGCAACCACTATGGCAACAACGGAGCGACTGGCGAAATGGGTGGCGGAGACCCAGTTTCCAGAGATCCCCGAAGCGGCAGTGAAGGAGGTCAAGAAGTCCATCCTGGACGGCATCGGCACCTCCCTGGAAAGCACCATCCGGCCTATTGGCCGCATCATTGCGGAGTTCACAGAGGAGGTCGGCGGCACGCCCACTTCGCGGCTCATCGGCAGCGGTCTCAAGACCTCGGCCCCCAATGCCGCCTTTGCCAATGGCATCCTGACCCACGGCGCCGACTACGACGACAGCGGCTTCGGCTTCGGCCACACCGCTTGCGTCCTGATGCCCACGGTCATGGCCCTGGGGGAGCAGCACCATTTGAGCGGCAGACAGGTGCTGGAAGGGTTCATCGTGGGCTTTGAGGCCGGCTCCAAGATAGGCCAGAACATTGGGGCCGACCATTACGCCCGGGGCTGGCACTCCACCGCTACCAACGGCGCTATGGGGGCCGCCGCCGCCGCCAGCCGCCTTTTGGGGCTGGACGTGGACCAGACCCGCAGCGCCCTAGGGCTGGCCACCTCCTCCGCCTCCGGCGTCCGCGCCAACTTCGGCTTCATGGGCAAGCCCTATCACCCTGGCAACTCCGCCCGCGCCGGCATCGTCTCGGCTATGCTGGCCCAGAAGGGTTTCACCGGCAACCCCGAGGCCATTGAGGACCGCTTCGGCTACTTTGCCGTCTTTGGGGACGAACAGGCGAACCTGGAGGGCGTGACCCGCAACCTGGGCAACCCCTTGGCTATCACCGGGGGCATTCGCATCAAGCCCTGGCCCTGCTGCGCCGGCACCCACGCCGCCCTCACCGCCCTGGAGGAGCTCAAGGCAGAGCACACCAGCCTGAACGCCGAGGACATCGCCTGGGTGGACGTGGCCATCAGCCAGGAGCCGCTGAACATTGCCCCCTGCATCTGGGACCCCCAGAACGGACTGAACGGCAAGTTCAGCCTGTGGTACGTCATTGCCGCCTACCTGATGGATGGCGAGATCAACCTGAACACCTTCACGGACCGGCGTGTGGCGCGCTCCAAGGCCCAGGACCTGATGAAGCGCATCAACATTGTCCAGCACAACGACTTCAAGGCCAAGCCTGCCCGGGCCACCGAGGCCGCCCGCTTCAACGAGTTCACCCTGCGCATGAAGGACGGCACCGTGCTGACCCACCGGGTAGAAGCCGGCCGTACTCTGGAGGGGGAGGACATGCTGAACAAGTTCCGGGACAACGCCCGCCTGGCCGGCTTCGGCAAGGCCCAGATTGAGCGCATGATCCAGCAGGTGAACAATCTGGAGAACCTGGAAGACGTGACCACGGTGATGGACGCCGCGGTGGCCACCGTACCGGCGGCCACCGACTAGGCCGGTCACCAGCGTGCAAGAGCAGTGGAGGCCCAGGGTCGTCTTGGGCCTCCACGCCGTTTTCTGCCGTATCTGTAGGAATTGACACCCCCCTTGGTGGGCTTTAAGATGCTAAGAGGGGGTAGAAGGAAGGGGCGCCTCAGCGCCCTGTCCCAGGCAACGTAGCTCAGCGGCAGAGCGGGCGCTTCATAAGCGCTAGGTCGCAGGTTCGAATCCCGCCGTTGCCACCAGGCTTTCCCGGGGAAAACCTTCGGGATAACGGAGGCGTTCGCTGCACCACTGTACAGTTGTGCAGCAGTTCGGTTGGTAGATACAAAAAGGGCGGTTAGCTCAGCCGGTTAGAGCGCTGCGTTCACATCGCAGAGGTCGTAGGTTCAAGTCCTACACCGCCCACCATACAGATAGTCCCTGAAGGTCCCTACCTATGTCTGTGCCGAAGTGGCGGAACGGCAGACGCGCTACGTTCAGGGCGTAGTGCCCGTACGGGCGTGAGAGTTCAAATCTCTCCTTCGGCACCAAACTTGCTTGGCTCATGCAGCCAGGCCGCCAGCGCTCGTAGCTCAATTGGATAGAGCGCAGCCCTGCGGAGGCTGAGGTCGCGGGTTCAAATCCCGCCGAGCGCACCACTTCTTTATTCTGTTGCCTGGGGGCGATTAGCTCAGTTGGTTAGAGCGCCTCGTTTACACCGAGGAGGTCTCAGGTTCAAGTCCTGAATCGCCCACCACTTCAATCTCGCCTGTCCCTGGCCCACCTGGGGCAGAGTAAGCCCGTTACACCAGCGCCCCAGGAGGAGTTCATGCAGCCACAGGCCCAACAGAGCAGGGAGACCGCCCAGCGCATCCTGGACAACGTCGCCAAGGTCATCCTGGGCAAGGACGACGCCATCCGCCTGGGTGTCATGGCCCTGCTGTGCCAGGGCCATGTCCTGATAGAGGACGTGCCTGGCGTGGGCAAGACCATGCTGGCCAAGAGCCTGGCACGCTCCAGCGGCTGCAGCTTCAGCCGCATCCAGTTCACGCCGGACCTCTTACCCTCGGACATCACGGGCAGCTCTATCTACAACCAGAAGACGGGGGAGTTCCAGTTCCGCCCAGGCCCCATCCACTCCCAGATCGTCCTGGCCGACGAGATTAACCGGGCAACGCCCAAGACCCAGTCGGCCCTCCTGGAGGCTATGGAGGAGCGCCAGGCCACGGTGGAAGGTGTGACCCACGCCTTGCCCAGCCCCTTCATGGTGATGGCCACCCAGAACCCGGTGGAGTACGAGGGGACGTTTCCCTTGCCCGAGGCCCAGTTGGACCGCTTCATGCTGCGCATCCGCCTGGGGTACCCCTCTTCGCACGAGGAAATCGCCATCCTGGACTCCCAGCAGACGACCCACCCCTTTGATACGCTGGAGCCGGTGACCACGCCCCAGGAAATCCTGCGCCTCCAGGCCGAGGTGCGCAAGGTCTATGTGGACCCCCTGGTGAAGCAGTACATCGTCACCCTGTCCGACAGCACCCGGCACCACAAGGATATCGCGCTTGGGGCGTCGCCCCGGGCATCGCTGTCCCTCCAGCGGGTGGCCCAGGCCAGCGCCTTCCTGGCGGGCAGGGACTATGTGCTGCCCGACGACGTCAAGACCCTGGCGACGGCGGTCCTGGCCCACCGCCTGGTGCTGACGGCGGCGGCCCGGATGATGGGGCTGGACAGCGCGCGGGTGGTGCACCAGCTCACCGAGGACGCGCTGGTGCCCGGGGCGCGGGTGGCGCGGTAGGCAGGAAGGGCTTAGAATAGAAGGTACCCTCAGGCGGCAATGGGCCGGGCGGCGCGTTCCGGGGAGTCTTACTGAAGCGGGCCTCAATTGGTCAAGAAGCGGTTCTTTTTGGTACTGGTACTGACCCTGGTTGTCCTCACCTTCGGTCTGGTGTCGGGCTTCCCACCACTGCTGCGCCTGTTCTACATCCTTACGCTGGCCCTGGCAGGAGGGTCCCTGTGGGCATGGCTGAACCTGCGCCACCTGTCGGTCCAGATAGAGCGTCGCACGCCGAGAGTCCACGTAGGCCAGGACATAGAAGAGCGCATCACCGTCCACAACAACTCCTTTCTCCCCAAGCCGTGGCTGGAGGTCACCGACCTGACGGATATCCCCGGCCACCATGCGGGGCAGGTGGTCAGCCTGCCCGGGCGTGGGTTCCGCTCGTGGCGCACGCGCACCCAGGCGCGCCGCCGCGGCGTGTACAGCCTAGGGCCTTTGCGGGTCGCTTCCGGCGACCCCTACGGCGTGTTCCGCCTGGAGCGCTTCTTCCATGACCCGGAGCAGGTAATAGTGCTGCCCTCGGTAGTACCGTTGCACCGGTTTTTGGCCCCCAGTTCCGAACTACCGGGGGACGGCCAGCTCCGCCTGCGTTCCCACCAGCTTTCGCCCCACGTGGCTTCGGTCCGGGAATACGCTCCTGGGGACAGCCTGAACCGCATCCACTGGCCCTCTACTGTGCGGATGCAGCAACTCATGGTGAAGGAGTTTGACCTGGGCCTGAGCAGCGACGTGTGGGTGGTGCTGGACATGGAGGCGACTGCCCATGCCTACGAAGAGGTGGAGAGCACCGAGGAGACAGCGGTGACCGCGGCGGCCTCCATTGCCAGCTACTTTCTGGGCCAGGGCATCCCTCTGGGCTTTACGGCCACCACCAGGGACATGCCCATCCTTCCCCCGGAACGGACTTCCCTGCAGCAGGGGAGGATATTGGACCTCCTGGCCGTAGCCAAAGCCGATGGGACGCTGTCCCTGGCCCAGGCGCTGCCCAAGCTGGACGCCTGGCTGACCCGGCAGACCACCCTGGTCATTGTGACGCCTTCCTCCCAGGAGTCGTGGGTGCAGGTGCTTGGGGGCGTGGGCCAGCGGGGCATCCGGACCGCGTCGGTCCTGGTGGACGCCGCTTCTTTTGGGGGCGCCGGCAGGACCCTCTCCCTTGTCCCTGCCCTCCTGGGCCTTGGCAGCACCCCTTATGTGCTGGAGAAGGGGGCTAACATCGCCGATGCCCTGGACCGCCCGGTGCTGGCCCAGTGGGATCCCTCAGGGGCCGGCGGCGCAATAGGAGCCCGGAGATGACGACGCGCGCCGAGCAGTCCAGCCCCTGGCTGGGCTTCTCCCCGGGAGCAGGGGGAGCAGGCCCCTCTGCTCCCGCGCAACGCTTCTGGGCGAGCCTGGGTGTGCTGCGCCCCACCCTGGAATGGGGGACATTCCTCCTCATGCTGAGCGTGGTGTTCACTGCCACATGGTCAGTGCAGAGCGCGGGTTGGACACTTACGCCGCCCCTTATGCTCGCCACTCTCATCGGGTACGCAGCAGGCGCAGGCCTGGCAAAGGCACGCATCAGCCCCTGGGTATTGCAGAGTGTTGGGTTCACCAGCGGGCTGCTCACCATCGTTACACTCCTTCTGGTGTTCCTGGAAGGGCCTGGATGGTTTGCTGGGATCCACCAGATAGGCTATCGCATAGGGGCGTGGGCCATTGCGGCCCGCAGCGGCGGCATCAGCACCGACGCCCTGCCCTTTGCAGTGAGCCTTGTGGCGGTAACGTGGTTCCTGGGATACGTGGCGGGATGGTTTGCCTTCCGCAGGAACAACGTGTGGATTGCCGTGGCCCTGGCAGGTGTGGGGCTGCTGACCAACCTCAGCTATCTGCCCAGCGCCTTCTGGAGCTACTTCTACCTGTACCTGAGCCTTTCCATGCTCACCCTGGCCTGGGCCGGCATTCTGGAACGGCGCAGGGTATGGGAACAGGACAGGATCAACCACCCCACTGG
>JACQOP010000108.1 GCA_016202485.1 Chloroflexota bacterium
GGGGCTTATCATGATTGGGCACGGCCACGACGTTGCCGCAGTCCCCATTGTGATGAGCGCCCATTTCCTGGGCATGTTTGGCCTTGTTCTGGTGGCGGGCCAGTTGGTTGACCGCTTGGCCGCCAGCGTTCCATTGCCCTTGGTCTCCTCACCCTCACGGGCGGCGTGTTTCTGCTCCTCATCAGCCCCGGCATGGAGTGGTCTTTCCCGCCCTGTTTGTTATTGGACTGGGCTGGAACATTGCATTCGTAGGTGCAACGGTGGTGCTGTCCGATGCAACCCGGCCCCTGGAGCGGGCGCGACTCCTGGGGTTCAATGACCTTGCTGCTACCAATACCGGCGCCCTTGGGGCTGCAATATCCGGCATTATCCTGGGCGTGGCTGGCCTGGCCCCCTTGATACTGGTAGGAGCCTTCCTGGCGCTTCTGCCCATGTTGGGAGTGTTTCCCCGTAGAGCCCGGGCTGTCCCAACAGTGCCTTGAGGACACGGCTCAACGAAACCCAATGAACAGGAGGGGGCGCAACATTCGCGCCCCCTCCTGTTTCTTTGCCATGGCCTGATTGGCAAACTCAAGTTGCCAGGGCTTGCTCAAAGAGGTCGCCAGGGAGTCAGCCTACCCGCACACAGGGGGTTCCGTGGGCATGAAGTTCATATCCACGCCCTGCTTCACTGCGCCGCCGGACATGGGCGACTCAAAGTCCCGCACCGCCACGTGCACAAACCACACGCCTTCCACCCCAGGAGTCGTGCCGCCGTGGGTATCCTTCATCAGGTCATGGAAATGCGTGAACCCCGGCCCAAACTCTTCTGTTACCCGCTCCTGGTCCTGCTTGCACCACGTCCCCGGCACGCCCAGGGCCACCCAGTTCAGGTTCTTCGCCTGGGAGAGAATGGCGTTGTCAAAGTGCAGCGCCAGCAGGGAGCCGCCCGGCAGCATTACTGCCCGGTGGTCCGTCATGCTCGGCATCATCACCGGCTCAAACAGTGCCGTAAGCTGCGTCCAGTAGGTATTAGCCTGTTCCAGGTTGCCCGCCTGGGCCTGCAAGGTGCTCACTTGACTCTGCAAGCCCACAATCTGCTGGTCCTTGGCCGCCACCTCCTCCTCTGGGACGCCGGTGGTACATGCCCCCAGGGCCAGCAGCAGACCCATCCCCAGAAATCCCGGCTTCCAGCCGGTAAACCTTCCCGTGATTCCTCTGCCTAGCATATTCATACTCCTTTCGTTTACGGACGTCTCGTTGAGAACGCCTTTGCAATACCTATGCCGTATACACCAGGGCAGCCACAACCCCGTACACTACGTGCACGGCGATGACCGCCACGGGCGCCATGCCCCCCAGCTTCAGGCCAAAGTAGCCTGGGGCCGGCACCTTGTCCGGCGAGTCCCCCGTTGTAGCCATCCGGGGGTGCAGCGCCGGCATCATGCCGAAGACGCCTCCCGCCATGACGGCGTGGGCCACCCCAAAGACGGCGCCCCAGCCCACCACGCCGGACCTGACGCCAAAGGCCTGGAACAGCGCCCCATAGATAATGAAGAACACCGCCCCCATCATCAGGTGCATCATCAGCCCCACCACCCATGCCCCTGTGCCCTTGGACAGCACCATCGTGCCCAGGGTCATGGGCATGTCCATCTTCAGCCCCATCATCATGGAGCCCATATACATCACCGCCGTCATGGCCAGGGTCCCAACGACCCCTGCCACGATGGCCTTACCCAGCTCAAACTCCATCGCATTGCTCCTTCTTGTTTGGCCCATCCTCAGATGCCGGCCTTCTCGGCCAGCACCCCATCGGAAGGCTCCACCAGCACCGTGCCGTCCTCAAAGATGATCGTCGGCACGCTCATATACCCGCCGTTGATCTCCCTGACCACCCGCTGGCCCTCGGCGTCCTTCTCAATGTCAATCCACACATAGGGGACATGGTGTTTGTCCAGCAGCCGCCTGCTCCTGTGGCAGTCCCCACACCACCGGGTACCGTACATTCGGATAGCCTGGCCCATCCCAGCCTCCTTTCTCCTCGCGCTGCCGCCTATCTTCCCAGAGAACGTGGTAAGATAATGTCGTCTCGCCGACATGCCCTCCACGAGAAATCAGGGAGAATAGCGATGTTCCTCTTGGGACGAAAGAAGCCAGCATCACCCTCCGAGATCTCAAGGGCCTCTGTGGTTACGTACCTGCAAAAGGTGGATGTCTTCAAGGACCTGACAAAGGAAGAGATTGAAACCCTCTTTCATGGGGTGATGCTTCGGGAATGCCAGCCGGGGACCATGTTCTTCTCCCCCGATGACGCTAGCGAGCGCCTGTTCATCCTGAAAGAGGGCCAGGTGGACATCTACCGCCTGACTCCCAGTGGCAAACGCCTGGTCACTCGCCGCATCGGGCCGGGCACCATCTTTGGGGAGATAGGTCTCTTGGGGCAGACCATGCAGGGTTGCTTCGCCGAAGCCTCTTCCAGCAGCCTCGTCTGCATCGCCACAAAAGAGGACCTGGTCGGCCTGCTGCGTCAGCGCCCTGATGTGGCCCTGCGGATGCTGGAGGCTATAGGCGCACGTCTGAAGCTGCTGGAAGAGCGCCTGGAGCAGGCGGCCTTCAGCTCCGTCAAAGCGCGGTTGGCCAGCTTCCTCCTGGCCAACGCTGGCCAGCAGAATGGAACGCTGGAGGGTTACACCCACGCGGAAATTGGGGACACCATCGGCGCACTGCGGCAGACCGTCACGGAAACCCTCAGCGAATTACAGAGGCAGGGCCTGGTGGAGGTGGGACACAAGCTCGTCCGTATCATGAGCCGGAGCGGCCTTGAAGGTATTGCCGGCGAGTGAACCCCCCTTTTTGACCAGGCCGCCTTATACCCCTACAATAGGATTGCTGTGGATACCATGTCCTCCAAACCTCCATCCCCTTCTCCCAAAGTCAGCAGCCGGTGGCTCCCCGTAGCCATCGTCTTTATCCTGTTCTTGCTGTCCGGCGCAGCCCTCGCCTTCGGCGTGAGCACCGTTCGCGACGACAGCCCCCTATCAGCTTCCCAACCTCTCAGGCTCAAGCCTGCCCCCAACTTTACCGTACCCCTCTACTCTGGCGGCGAAGGCAGCTTCACCCTATCAGAGCACAAGGGACACCCCATCGTCATCAACTTCTGGGCCTCCTGGTGCCCTCCATGCCGCGCCGAGTTCCCCGCCCTCCAGGCCGCCGCCACTACGTACGCTGGCCAGGGCGTCGTCGTCTTCGCCGTAGCTATCCAGGACACCGAGGCCGAGGCCAAGGCCTTCCTCCAGGAACAACGCACCACCTTCCTGACCGGCCCCGACCTTGACGGCAGCATCGCCATGGACTACACCATCACCGGCCTGCCCGCCACCTATTTCATCACTGCCGACGGCCTCATCTACAAAAAGTGGGTTGGCGAGATAGACGAGCAGCGCCTGGACACCTTCATCCAGGAGCTCCTCTCCCTGTGACCATGCAAAAGGGCCACACCCTTCCTCCCCTTCCCGCTGCCCAGCATCACACGTATGGCTCCCACTGACTGGTTCCTCCTCCTGGTGCGCTGGCTCCACCTCCTGGCGGCTGTCTCCTGGGTCGGCGGCAGTATCTTCTTCTTCGCCGTCCTGCGCCCGGCCCTCCAGAGCGCACCCCAGGACTCCACCCTCTCACGCATCGCCGGCCAGGAGTTCCGCAGCCTGGTGGACGTCGCTATCTCCGTCCTCCTTGTCACAGGCGTTATCCTTAGCGTCGCCCGCCTCACCTCTGGCAGCGCCGGCGTCGCCTACGGTGTCGTGCTGGGTGCAAAAATAACCCTTGCCCTCTGGATGTTTGCTCTCGTCTGGTTCCGCCAGCGCCGCCGGCCCCTGGCGGAACGCCTACCACCGCCGGATGGCCAGCCCTTGCGACGCCTTGCAAGCACCCTGAGCGCCAACAACCTGGTCCTGGCCCTGGGCCTAGCAATCCTGCTCCTGGCAGACCTCCTTGGCGCCCTCTTTGAGCAAGCCCTGGCAGGGTAAACAGCCGTTACGCCAAAAGTCTGGAATGTACAGGGACTTGAGCCTCCCTTTGGCGGCGCCGCATGAAGGAGCTGGGCCAGCCGGTTCCTGCCCGCTATCAGAAACGCCCTTGCCTCGCGGCTGCCCAATAACACACGTAGGGGCGAGTCGCCGACTCGCCCCTACCATGAACACACGGCGCTACATACCTATGCCTCCGCCATCTCCACAAGAAACCCATACGATGCATCTCCTCGGCCCCATCGGACAAAGATACGGACGACGTTTAGGCCCGGTTCCAACGCCAGTTCCACCTGCTGACGCCGCGCCGGCAACAGTTCTTGCCATTCCACACGGCGGGGCGACTGCCATATCCGTACATTGGTCCACGCTCCTTCAAGCTCGTCATCGGGCGTCACTGGGCCCAAATCCATAAAGACTTCCTGGGGCGACTGCTTCAACCACACTTGCAATGAAAACCTGAGTTCCCCAATGAGAGGTGAGACAGCGACCTTAAGCGGCTCAAGAGGAGTGACAATCCCCGCTAGGTCATTACCCCTGCCGCCAGACAGTCCTGACCACGTATAGCCGCTTAACCCCCCCATCTGCTCCTGCCCATCCACAACGAGGGTGGCGGAAGGCGGCTTCACGTCTGCGTCACTCCACCAGTAGAGCGCCGCCACCCCCACCACCAGCGCCAGCGCTGCAATCGCCCGCACTCCTGCTTTTTTCATTGGATCCCTCGGCAACCCCATCCTCATTAACATGGTGTATCCTAATAGCTCTCATCACTTTTCCTGATAATTAAGCTGCAACAAGGTGGAGATAGCCAGTACCGCCATCTCTCAGGAGTTACTAAGGTAGAAAACGTACCCCTTCCTGCGTTAGAATCTTGGGAACCACTTGCCAGCAGCAAAGCTCCTCTCCCGGCACAGAAGCGAAAGAAGGCGCCTATGCCCATCTACATCCAGCTCTTGACCCTTACTCAGGAGGGCAAGGAGCGCATGGTCAAGAACCCGGCCAGCCTCCTCCTGGCCCTCGCCGACATCCATGTCCCAGGTGTTCAGCCCCTGGGCCAGTACGCCGTCCTCGGTGAATACGACTACGTCAGCATCGTGGACGCCAGGGACAACGAGGCCATCGCCCTCTTCTCCCTCCACCTCGGCGTCCGCGTCGGCGCCCACATCGCCACTCTACCCACCGTCCCCCTGGGCCGCCTGGAGGAGTTGGAGGACGACGCCCGTCCTTCCCTCCTCGTCGGCGCCGAGGCCATGCCCCCCACGCAATCGCCCGACGACGAGCCCTAGCCCTCCTCTAGTCCTTCCCAGGCGTCCCTGCCGGCTCAGGCACTGGCGGGGACGCCTGCTTCTCCTGCGTCTCCTTCACCCGCGGCCACAGTGCCGCTGCCCCTATCCCCAGCGCCGCGATCCCCACGAAGGCCAGCGCCCGCCGCGCCAGCCCGCCTACGATGGCGTCCGACGCCGACTGCGCTATCTCCCACCCCTTCTCCATCGCCAGCCGCTGTACTCCTGTGGCGTCCCGCAGCCCCTCCCGGTAGCCTTCCTCTGCCAGGGGCCATGCGAAAGCGTTATAGGCCGGGCCGGCCGCAGCGAAGACCAGGAGCGCCCCAAACCCCCAGGCCCCCCCCCCCCCCCCCCCCCCCCCCACCGCCACCCCCGCCACCGCCACCCACCCCGCCCCCCA
>JACQOP010000109.1 GCA_016202485.1 Chloroflexota bacterium
CTTTCACGGCCAACAAAGACGCGGCGGTAGATGGGGTTCGGGCCGGCTCCCGTCCCCACCGACCTAACCCCCTGGCCCCCTTCCCGCTGCGGGAAGGGGGAATCGCCTGGTAGGGGCGCAAGGCCTTGCGCCCCTACGCTCGCCGATGCACGCGCTATGCCTTCCAGGATTTCCCGCACCTCTTTCGCCGACCCAGGCCGCTTTGTAGCATCTTTCTCCAGCAGCCGCAGGAGGAGGGCCTCCAGGACCGCCGGGCAGTCGGGACGGTGCCACGTGGGGGCCACCGGCGGCGTGTTCAGGTGCTGCCCGATAATCGCCACGGGACTGTCCCCCACGAAGGGAGGCCGCCCCGTCACCATCTCGTACACCATGGCCCCCAGGGAGTACAGGTCCGACCGGGAGGTCACCTCGCCCCCCGTGGCCTGCTCCGGCGGCATGTACGCCACGGTCCCCACCATCATCCCCTCCGCCGTCAGCCGGCTGCGGTCCAGGGCCACCGCCAGCCCAAAGTCCCCGATCTTGGCCACTCCGTCAGCCGTCAGCCATACGTTCCCCGGCTTCAGGTCCCGGTGCACGATGCCCAGGCCGTGGGCAAACTCCAGGCCCCGGCACGTCTCTATGGCGATCTGCAAGGCGCGCTCCAGGGGCATCCGGCGGTCCGCCGCCTTCTCTATGGCCCCCTCCACGTCGCCCCCACCCATGAGGGGCAGCACCATGTAGGGCCGGTCCTCATCCTCCCCCAGCTCGTAAATGGGCATGATGTGGGGGTGCTCCCCCAGGCGGGCCATGGCCTGGGCCTCTCGCGTAATGCGGCTGCGGGCCACCAGGTCCAGGGCCCCGGTCTTGATCAGGGCGAAGGCCACGTCCCGGTCCAGGTTGGTGTCGTGGGCCAGGTACACCCGCTTCTTGCCGCCCTCCCCCAGGAACCGCTTGACCTGGTAGCGCCCGCCGGCAAAAGCGGCGGGGTACGCGGGTGTGGGGGGTTGTGGGGAGGGTAGGGGCGCAAGGCCTTGCGCCCCTACGTGTGAGGGTGAAACGCCTGCCCTGGCAGTCGCTTGCCCCCCACCCCTGCCCTCCCCCCTTGTGGGGGAAGGCGATGAAGAAAGCGCCCGCTCCGCTGCGGCCAGGTACGCCTTGGCGTCGGCGTTGTCCGGGTCAAAGGCCAGGACATTCTGAGCGCGGTCCCGGGCCACGTCCCACTGGGACTGGGCGACGGCCTGGTCAGCCTCGTCCAGCAGGGCTTCAATGCGGCGTTTAATACGGTCGCTGGTCATGCACAACCTCAAAGGGTGCAAGCGCACCAAGAATGGCCTAATTAGAATGGCCTAATTCTACGCTAGAACTTGTACAGGTCAAGCCTTCGCTTCCTTGCCCCCCTTCGGCCATTTTGGTAAGATAATCTACTGAAGTTTACTGTTTTCCTTGGGTGCCCCCTGCCCGTCCAGACGTAGCAACCGCTGGAGGAACCATGACCACTGCCGAGACCATTCGCCCCGTCCGCCTGGTAGACGAGATGCGCAGCTCCTACCTGGACTACGCCATGAGCGTCATCGTGGCGCGGGCGCTGCCCGACGTCCGCGATGGCCTGAAGCCTGTCCAGCGCCGCATCATCTATGCCATGGATGAGCTGGCTATGCGTCCCGGCCAGCCCTACAAAAAAAGCGCCCGACTGGTAGGCGAGGTCCTGGGCAAGTACCACCCACACGGCGACGCCCCGGTATACGACGCCATGGTGCGCATGGCCCAGGACTTCTCTATGCGTCATCCTCTCATAGACGGCCAGGGCAACTTCGGCAGCATTGACAACGACCCGCCTGCGGCCATGCGCTACACCGAGGCCCGGCTTTCCGCCATCGCTATGGAAATGCTGGCGGACATTGACCGGGATACCGTGCCCTTCGCCCCTAACTTTGACGACTCCTTACGGGAGCCCGTGGTGCTTCCTACCCGCCTGCCGAACCTGATTATTAATGGGGCGGCGGGTATCGCCGTGGGCATGACCACCAGCATCCCACCCCATAACCTTGGGGAGGTCTGCGACGCCATCATCCACCTGGTCAATAATCCAGCTGCCCCGGTGATGGACCTGCTCCAGTTCGTCAAGGGGCCGGACTTCCCCACCGGCGCCCAGATACTGGGGGCCGAAGGCTTCCTGGAAGCTTATGAGACGGGCCACGGACGAGTGGTCATCCGCGCCAAGATGGATGTGGAGGAGGCTCGCGGGGGACGCTTTCGCCTGGTGGTCACGGAGGTGCCTTACCAGGTGAACAAGGCCGCCCTGGTGGAGAAGATTGCCACCCTGGCGAAAGAGAAGAAGATTGACGGCATCACCGAGGTGCGGGACGAATCGGACCGCCACGGCCTACGCGTCGTCGTAGAACTGCGCCGCGACGCCCAAGTGCGCGTCATCCAGAACAACCTGTACAAGCATACTGCCCTCCAGACCAGCTTCTATATCAACATGCTAGCCCTAGTGGACGGCCAGCCCAGGACCCTGTCTCTGAAGGATATCCTAGAGGAGTACATCAAGTTCCGAGTGGAGGTCATCCGCCGGCGCACGCAGTTTGAAATTCGCAAGGCCCGCGCCCGCGTCCACATCTTGGAAGGTCTGCGCATCTGCATCAATAACCTGGACGCCATCATCGCGCTCATCCGGAACTCGCCAGATACCGAGGCTGCGCGGCAGGGCCTGATGCAGACCTTTGCGCTGGACGAAGCCCAGGCTCAGGCCGTGCTGGACCTCCAGCTCCGTCGCCTGGCTGCCCTGGAGCGCCAGAGGATTGAAGAGGAGTACCAGGAGCTGGTTGCCCTCATTGCCGAGATGGAAGCACTCCTGGCAGACCCTGCCAAAATACGATCGGTCATTGCTGAGGAGACCACGGCACTCAAAGATAAATATGGCAACGCCCGGCGCACCGAGATTGTTCCTGAGGGCCCAGAAGAGGCCTCCATAGAGGAGCACATCCCTCACCAGGAGATGGTCATCACCCTGAGCCAGCGGGGGTACATCAAATCCATACCTGGGGTAACCTACCGGCGACAGCACCGTGGCGGCAGAGGAGTCCGAGGCCAGACCACCCGGGAAGACGACAGCCTGATGGAGCTGCTGGTGGCCGACACCCACGACACCATCCTCTTCTTCACCAACCGGGGCCGCGTCTACTCCTCCAAGGTATGGAAACTGCCCGCCGAGTCCTCCCGTACCACCAGGGGCACCCACCTGGTGCAGTACCTGAATCTTAAGGAAGACGAGCGCGTTCAGACCATTCTTGATGTGTCTGCGTCGAACGAAGTCCGCGACCTGGTCTTGGGCACGCGTATGGGCGAGGTGAAGCGCATGGCCCTCAAGGAAATCGCCAACCTGCGGTCCAACGGCCTCAACGCCATGGACATAGAGCCAGGCGACGAGCTTGTGGCCGCCCGCATCGCTCAGGAATCAGACGAGGTCATCATGGTCAGCCGCGACGGTTTCTCCATCCGCTTCCCTGTCAGCAAGGTCCCCTCCCGTTCCCGCGCCGCAGGCGGCGTCAAAGGCATGAATGTGAAAGTGCGGCCCGGCGACCAGGTGGTCGCTATGGACGTGGTCATCCCCGGCCTGCAACTGCTGGTCATCAGCGAGCGGGGCGTCGGCAAGCCCACTGTCCTCGCCAGCTACAAGCATCAAAGCCGCGGCGGCGTGGGGTTGCGCACCATGCGCATCACACCCAAGTCGGGCCCCATCGCCACTGCCAGGATTGTCTCCGAAGCCGAAGACCTCCTGATCGTCTCAGAAAAAGGTCAGGTCACCCGCACCAGCCTCTCGGAGATACGGCAAAAGGGACGCCTGACCCAGGGGGTTAGTATTGTTACTCTGGGGAACGATGACCGGGTGGTTGCCATCGCCGCCATGGACCCGCGGAGCAGCAGCGTCTACGCAGGCAACGGCCTCAACGGCACGGGCGGTAGCCAGCCGGACGACGAGGACGACGGCGAAGGATAGCACCCGGTGCCATTCAAGGTTGCTGACTCCTATAGAGGCGCCGGGTAGATTCCTGTCTCCGGGTGGTAGGCCGACCACCCGTACCACTCAGAAACAAAGGAAGGCATGTACTCAAGGACCTTGCCCGCAAGGGGCCCCGCTATCGCCCGACCTTGAATGTTCCAAAGGGAGCCTGTCTGCGTGTCTTGGGCCACACCCTCCCCGAGTGCAGACGCCACAAAGTCCAATGTCATCCCGTCAAGAACCCTGGAATAGGCGACCCCAGACTTGGCCCTGGCGTTGTACACCACCAGCAGCGGATGGCCTGCCAGGGTATCATTGGCAACGCCACCTGTTTGGTCAAGGGTCTCCAGGAGATAGGCCCGGAACTGTCCCTCCAGTTCTACTCCTATTACCAGGGCATTGGAGGGCAGTCGGGCATCGCCATAAATTGCCTCTTGCTGGTTGAACATCCCAATACGCACAGGCCGGTACCGGCTCTTGTAGGGGGTGTCCTGGGACAGCACCAGGGTATCCGGATGCAGGGTCCTCCACTCCTGCCACGTCATCTGGGGCATCGCCACCAGTCGGAGGCGCTGGCCCTGCAGCGGCCCCCCGATAGCCTTGCCGTCCAGGTGCGTCCATAGGGTCCCCGTCTGGCGGTCCCGCATGGTGAGCACCCCTTGGAGCAGGCCAAAAAGGTCAAAGGTCAGGGCCTGCCCATCCACCACGGGGTCGTAACCGACCCCCGAGCTGCACTTCAGTCAGTAGGTCACCAGAATGGGTCGCTCCCCTACCCTGTCGTTGACGATGTGGTGGAACCACAGCATCCGCACTGGATAGGCGCGGGCCTGCCCCTCCAGTTCCAGGCCCAGCACCAGGTCATCTGCCGGCAAATAGGTAGCCTCGCTGGCCCTAACCAATACCGGATTGTCCAAGGGAACAAACCCTCTGAGTTCGGCGCTTGGCTGAGGGGGAGGAGGGGTCGCCGTCGTTGTTCCGTTGGGAAGAGCTGTGGTGGAGGAGCCATCGGCCTGCAGTGGCAGAGTTGGAGTGCTTGCCGCCGCTGTTTCCGGGGTGGAAGCAGGCGTTTCCCCCGGGACGGTCGCTAGTGAACCGCAACCCCCAGAGACAAGCACCAGGATGGGCAGTCCGACTATGAGGGATAGCCAGCGATGTCCTTTCATAGGTACAGTATAAGGCACAACCGCAAGGGAAGGCGCATATGCACCTTTCAACCAGGCAGCGGCGCCTAGACGCTAGACGATGGAGGAGGACCATGGCCAGACGCCTCCAACGCATAACCCTCATTGCTCTGGCATTCCTTGCCTTCCTGGCAGCTATCACTGCGTTGATTCCCCAGGGCCGCGCGGCCTATAACACGGCCCTGTTCATCACCCAGGTCGTGCCGGCCCTGCCGGAGGTGCGCCTCTTCCAACCCAAGGTCTTACGCCAGCGTGTGGAGGTGATGACCCCTGAGGGGCCGCGCCAGGCCGACCTCTACCGCTCTGGCAGGGACAAGCCTTCCGCCGGGGTGGTGTTGTTTCTGGGAGTGGCGCCCGCAGGCCCCGACGACCCCCGTGTGGTAAACCTCAGTGAGGGCTTGGCCCGGGCAAATCTGGTCACCCTGGTGTACTGGTCGCCGGACAAGATGGAGGAGCGCCTGCACCCTCCGGATATCCAGAACCTGGTAGCGGCGTACCGCTATCTCCAGAGCCAGCCCTTTGTGGACCCCAAACGTACCGGTTTCGCCGGCTTCTGCGTAGGCGCATCTTTCGCGCTGATGGCCGCCGCACAACCGGAGATCCGTGACGAAGTGGCCTTCGTCAATGCCTTCGGCCCCTACTACGACCTGTACAGCCTGGCCCGCGCCATTGGCGCCCGCAGCCGCCAGACCGACGCAGGACAGGTGCCCTGGGAGATGGACCCGCTGACCGAGCGCGTAGCCAGAGGCATGCTGCTCAGCCCGCTTCCCACGGATGAGCAAGAGGCCGTCCAGGATGCCCTGGAGTCTGGCGGAAAAGAGCCTGCCGGCGTCTCTCAAGAGGCCCTGGCGGTGTACCGCATCCTGGCCGGCGGCTCGGCGGAGGAGGTGGACGCCGCCCTGGTGGACCTGCCCCAGGCTGCTCACGACCTGTTCCGGGCAGCCTCACCCAGCCAGTACCTTCAGAACGTGCAAGCAAGGGTACTGCTGATGCACGACCGGGCCGACAACCTGGTACCCTCCTGGGAGTCCCGCCTGGTGTACGAAGCGCTGAAGGCAAAGGGGAATGTCCGCTACACAGAGTTTTCCCTATTCCAGCACATGGACCCCACACGCCGGCTTGGCTGGTGGGAGACGGCCGGAGAGGTATGGAAGCTCTTCCGCCATATGTACGCCATCATGCGCCAGGGGACGTAGGTTCACTCTCTCCAGCCTCTGTTCCTTTCCCATTATCGCTGTGCTACACTGCCTCCGCCGACTCAGTATGAAGTATGGAGGACCGCCATGCCCAGAATGACCGCAGGGGAAGCCGTGGTCAAATCCCTTGTCAACGAAGGGGTCAAGTACGCCTTCGGTATCGTAGGGAATGAGAATCTGGAAATCTCCGACGCTTTCTACGATGAAAAGAACATCAAACTCATCTCAGTACGCCACGAGCAGGGCGCAGCCTGCATGGCCAGCGCCTATGCCCGCATCTCCGGCGGGCCAGGGGTCACCATGACCACCGGCGGCCCTGGAACCCCAAACATCGCCGGCCCCCTGTTCACCGCTTCCATGGGCCACGTCCCCGTCATCGCCCTCTCCGGCGCAGCCAGCCGCGAAGGCATCTACCGCGACACAGGGCAGGAACTGGACCACGTATCCATGTTCCGTCCTATAACGAAACTGGCCCTCACCATCCCCACCACGGGCCGCATCCCGGAGATGATGCGCCACGCCTTCCGCGTGGCTATGGCCAACAAGAAAGGCCCCGTCCTGGTGGACTTCCCCGTGGACATGATGCACGACAAGTACGTGGAAACGGAACTGCAGCCGCCGACATCGTACCGGGTACACCAGCGCCTGCCCGGGGACCCGGCCCTCGTCCGGGAAGCCGCCATGCTGCTGAAGGGCGCCCAGCGGCCCCTGATCATCGCAGGGGGCGGGGTGACGGAGAGCGGGGCGGCCGCCGATGCTGCGGCGCTGGCGGAACTGCTGTCGGCGCCCCTGGTCACCAGCTACCGCCGCAACGACGCCGTACCCAACTCCCACCCCCTGTACGTCGGACCCTACGGCACCCGGGGTGCACCGGAGACCACCGAGCTTTCCAAGAAGGCCGACGTCATAATAGGCATTGGTACGCGACTCCTGGGCTTTGCCAACTATCTCACCAACGGCAACGTCAACCCGAACGCCAGGATTATCCAGATTGAGATTGACGAGAAGGAGATTGGCCGCCACTGCCCCATCAATGTAGGCATCCAGGGAGACGCCAAGGCCGTGGTCCAGGGCATCCTGGAGGTCCTGCGTAGAGAAGGCGCCGAGGGTGGCGACCCTGCGTGGAAGCGGGAGGCCCAGGAGCTGAAGGCCAAGCGCCGGGAGCGCCTGGAAGCCGAGGGGCGCATCAGCGGGCCGATGATCAGCCCGCGACGCGTCTACGCCGAGTTCCGCAAGGTCAAGACACCGGACACCATCTCCATCCTGGACGCCGGCGCCTGCCAGGCCTTCGGCTACGATCGCATTGATTTTGAGGACCCCCGCACCTTCATCTCGCCGCCCACCGGAGGGCTGGGCTACGGCATCCCCGAGGGCGTCGGCGCAAAGCTGGCCCGGCCCAGCTCGCCCGTCATCGTCTTCAACGGCGACGGCGGCTTCCTGTTCAACGCCCAGGAAATGGAGACGGCAGTGCGGGAGCACATCCCCTTCGTCACCCTGTGCATGAACAACAACCTCTACGGGTCCGAGAAGGCCCTGCAAATCGCCAACTTCAAGGGACGGCTGGTGGGTACCGACCTCACCAACCCCCGGTTTGACAAGATGGCCGAGCTCTATGGCGGTAAGGGCTACTACGTGGATAACATCAACGACCTGGCCGAGACCATCCAGACAGCCTTGAAGAATGATGTGCCCAGCGTCATTGAGGTCCCCGTTGACCCTGACGAGTTTCCCCGTATGGGCGGCGGATAAAGCCCGCACTCAGGCAAGGCAGGGGCGACGCCATACGTCGCCCCTGCCTTTTGGAGGCCCCTATGCCCAGCATTCAAGAGTTCTTTGAGGCCATCACCACCGGCAACACTACCCTGGTGGAGGAAATGTTGGAGACCCAGCCCCAGCTCCTACAGGTTGTCAATGAGATGGGCGACACGCCGGTGCTGTGGGCCGTTTACCACCGGCGGCAGGCTGTGGTAGACCTGCTCCTAGCCCGGGGAACGACTCTGGACATTTTTGAAGCTGCGGCAACAGGAGACACAGAGCGGGTAAGGGCGCTGCTCAAGGAAGACCGCTCCCTTGCACTGGCCTATAGTCATGACGGCTGGACCGCTCTGCACCTGGCCGCCTTCTTCGGCAACCGCAGGTGCGCCGAGGCGCTGCTGGCGGCAGGGGCCGATGTGGGAGCGGTGTCCGAAGGCAGCCGCTTCGCCAACGCCAACACGCCCCTGCACGCGGCTGTCGCCGGTGGACACCTGACAATGGCACAGGTATTACTGCTAGATGCGGACGCCGACCCCAACGCCACCGACGGCGACGGCCACACGCCCCTACACATCGCTGCAGCCGGCGGCAACCGAGACCTGGTGCGGCTGCTGCTCAATGCAGGGGGCGACGCCGAACTCAGCACCCCCGAGGGGAACACGCCCCTCATGCTGGCGCGGGAGCAGGGGCACAGGGAGGCGGTGGAGCTATTGAAAGGGCAGGGCTGAAAAGAACCTACACGGCAGGCTCTATCCGAGCAATGCCCTCCAGCTTATCAAAGTCTTTGTCGTAGCTATAGATTTCAGATACGTTGTTGTTACGCATGTAAGCCGCATTAAAGGCGTCCACAAAGTCAATGGGATAATTGCAGTAGAGGTCAAAAGCCTCGTCATATAGCCGCTTGTTTGGCAGCCTCAGCCCTCGTAAATGCACGACCGGTATCAAGAGCGAGCGAATCGCCGTCCGGCTCAAGCCATATTGTCTGGGGGACTCAAGAACAAATACTACCTCTCCCACTACAGTATCATTGGAGATGGCAGTTTCCTCGCCGGTTTCAAGGCGTTGCAGCAGGGTCATACAAGCTTGCGCCTTGGCCTCATCATCTCTAGTCACGTATCGGAGAATAATATTGGTATCTACGAACCTCATTCCTTCATCTCCTTGAGGACCGCTTCCGCCCTTTCCTCACGCACTTCCCTTCGTATCCTCTCAAAGTCTTCGGGCCTTTCCTTGGGCTTAACGGCGCCAAAGCCAGCTAGGAGTGTTGACTTGATGGGAATGAGCCTCAGTTCTCCATCCACAAGCTCAAAGGCTACCTTGTCCTTGGCTTTCAACTGGAGGGCTTCTCTAAACTCGGTCGGGATAGTAACCTGTCCCTTTCCCGTTACTGTAGTAATTCTCCTTCCCATTATTACCTCCCAATGATGGTAATACCACATTTTACTGGTATGGAAAACTGTTGGCAACTGTCGTGCTTCACCAGCATCGCATCACCGAAGCTTCAGAATCCATTACCCTGCTTACAGCCATCCAATACGTGGGGAGATGCGTTCTCTATGCCCCGTTGTAGCGGCAAGAAATGTATTACAATAGCGCCAGCGCGTCTGCCCGGCGTCAGTCTATCCGCAAGTCATCGCCCCAGTAATGGCAAGGCGACCAGGGCAGCGTCCAGACTCCGGAGGATGGCATGGCCGCATACAAGGTGACACGACAGATAGAGTTCTGCTACGGGCACCGCCTGCTGGAATACGACGGCAAGTGCCGGCACCTCCACGGCCACAATGGGCTGCTGGAGGTGGACGTGGAGGCACAGAGTCTGGACCGCCTGGGAATGGTCATGGACTTTGGCGAGGTGAGGGACAAGGTGAAAGGGTGGGTGGACGCCAATATGGACCATCGCATGGTCCTGCGCCGTGACGACCCCGTTGCGCCCATGCTCCAAGATATGGGAGAGCCGCTCTACCTCCTTGATATAAATCCTACCGCCGAGAATATCGCCCGCCACATCTATGAGCAGGCGCAAAGCATGGGCCTGCCCGTGGCCGAGGTCCGCTTGTGGGAAACGTCTACCAGCTACGCAACCTACAGGGCAAAGGCGGCATTGTAATCGCCTAGGATTTCTTGTTACGGATTGGCGAACACAAATCTTATGGCGGAATCTACGGGTGTCTTGTATGTAAAGTAATAGCGCAGAACGCTGGCAAAGCAAGCGTCCTGGTCCCGGTCTACTGGGAAGCACAAGGAGTACAGACAGTGAAACGAGAGGAACGTTTAGCCGCACTTCAACCCCTGCTCCGTGAGGTGCTGGAGCTGCTAGGAGAGGACCCGGAAAGGGAAGGCCTGCGCCGCACCCCAGAACGATGGGCGGAAGCCCTCCTTGCCTATACAGAGGGAGCGAACGGGGACCCGGAGGAGCACCTGCGAGTAACGTTCCATTTGGATGAGGACGATTACTATCAGATGTCAGACGATATGATCATCGTGGAGAACATAGACTTTGCCTCCACATGTGAGCACCACATTGCCCCCTTCCGTGGTGTCGTGCACATCGCCTATATCCCTAACCCCCATAGCCGTGTCATATCGGGCCTCTCCAAGCTCACCCGCGTCGTAGACCTGTACTCCCAGCGCCTCCAACTCCAGGAGCGCATGACCCATCAGATCGCCCAGGCCATAGATAAGCACCTGGACCCTCTGGGGGTCATTACCGTGGTGCAGGCGGTGCACTACTGTATGATCCAACGTGGTGTGAAACAGCGGAGCAGCTCCACCATTACCACGGCGCGCTACGGCATCTTCCGGGACAACCCCGCGCTGGAAACCAGGTTCCAGGAATACCTGCGCCTGCGCCTCAACACCTCCCAGTGGTGAGGAACAGGAGACCAACGCCGTAGTCGGGTGGAGGGATCGCCTTCTTCAGACTTGAGAGCTGCTCCTGGGGATGATGTGGTCCAGAATCTCCGCATAGGACTGCAATTCAACTCCCAGGAGGCTTCCTGTAGGTTCACCGACAGCGTCGGACACCAGAATGGCAAGCTCGCTGAGGGAATACCTTGGCCTTTCGCCGAAAATAGCTTCGCGCATGAGCAGCGCCAGGTCCTGGTGCTCAAAACGCACCTCTGGGTTTACCCGGCGTGCAAGGTCGGCTAGGAACGTCCCGATGGGAACAGGCGGGCCGAGCAGGTCAAAGACCCCTGCCACGTCTGCCCTGTCGGTTGCCAGGGTGAACAAGACCTGCAAGACATCATCCAAGTAGAGGGGCTGGATGCGGTAGCGGCCGTCGCCGGGGACGAGGACAGTACCGTTTCGCGCCTGCTTGATCAGGTCCGGCGTCAGTTCGTCATTCCCGCCGACGATGTAGGAAGGCCGCAGGATTGCGTACGACAGCCCTGAACCCCGTATGATTTCTTCTGCCGCCGCTTTGGAGCGATAATACACGTCTGTGGTTGCCTGCTGGACTCCATAACCGCTGAGGTAAACAATTCTTTGTATGCCTGCCGCGCGGCAGGTCTGTACCAGCAGCCGCGTGCTGGCGACGTTTCCCTCGTAAATGGCGTTCAGGCTGGTCTCGCGGCCGCTGCCGATGAGATGGAGCAGAGTGGCATGTTCACCAGCGTATTCCGCTACTTTCTCCCCTGGCAATTCGTCGTAACGGAGGGTTGCAAGCCCGCCCCAGGCCGGCCGGGGCCGCCGTACAATGGGGACCAATCTTACGCCTTCTTTACCAAGGTACTTCTCAATAAAATTGGAGCCCAGATAGCCAGTAGCCCCTGCTACAAGTATTGTCCTGTCCACTAGACCTTCTCCCCTTTCCTCAGCTTTCCTCAGCTTGGGCTTGTTCCAAAAGTCAGGAAGATGCAAGGAACCTGGGTTCCTTGCCGGGGTCTTAGGGGTGTCCCCTAAGCTAAATAACC
>JACQOP010000110.1 GCA_016202485.1 Chloroflexota bacterium
AGGGAGCAGCGCCAGGCAATGACGAGGGCGCTGGTGGAGCTAGCGGCTCTGCCCAACGCCTACCTCAGGATTTCCACCACCAGCCTGGGGCCGTATGAGGGCCTGGAGGAGGGCGAGAAGGATATGTTCCGGCGGGTGCTGGACGCGTTCGGCCCCCAGAGGGTCATGTGGGGGTCCAACTTCCCATCGTCCCGGGAAGGAGGCTATGGGGCACAGGTGGAGCTGGCCCGGAGTGCGTTGCCTTTTCTGTCTGATGAAGACCGGCGCTGGATACTGGGCGATACTGCCTTGAAGCTGTGGCCCAGCCTGAAGGGGCCGGCTACATAAGGGTGCACGGCCAATTTCTACGGGAGACACCCTGGCCGTCACGCCGGGCTAAAGGAACGTGTAAGGCGGGCAAGATAGCAATGCCCAAAACCACGACGGAGACCTTGAGGACCTGACTCCATAGCAAAACATGCCTCGCTACGAACCCCGGAAGATTGAGGGTTGCCGAACTGGTAGTTGAACAGGGTATGGTATGCTACGGAGACGCAGTAAGGGGAGCGTCGCACAGATGCTTGCCACAGCGTATTGGGGTCTATCCCACGCCATTGTTCCAGGAGAGAGGCATATGTCCACAGGAGCGCCCCGGTCCCTTGGGCTGGGACTTTTGCTTTTGATTAGCTTTGTTCTGGCAGGGTGTACCAGCGAAGCGCCCACGGCCACGTCGTCGCCGCTTACCAGCCCGCCGGCAGGAACAACGGTAACAGCAACACGAACGCCAACCCCTGTACCGCCCACCACGGGCACACTGGAGGTGCGCGTTACGGACCTCCCCAACCCCGCCATCACGGCGATAGAGATCACAGTTGAGGAGATCCAGGTACATAGCGCATCGGATGACCAGTGGCAGACGGTGGTGAGCGGGCCGGTGAGCTTTGACCTGCTGCAGGTGGCTGGGGTAGAGGATATCCTGGGCAGCGGGGCGCTTGCGCCTGGGGAATACACGCAAATCCGGCTGAAGGTGGTGTCCACGACCATCACCGAAGACGGGCTGCCGCAGGAGGCGCAGGCGCCCAGCGACACGCTGAGGATCGTACGCCCCTTCTCTATCGTTGCGGGTGAGACGACGATTGCCACGCTGGACTTTGATGCAGAGCAGTCTGTGGTGAGCCAGGGAAGAGGCAAGTTCCTCCTGAAGCCTGTGGTCAAGCTCCTGGTCCGCAAGGGAGGAGAGGCCTTCCAGCCGTCGGAGGAGCCTGGGCCTGATGCGACTGTAACGCCCGCAGTGATTGCCACGGAGACGCCAACCCCAACGCCGACGCAGGACGCGGCGAGTACGTTCTTTCTTGCGATAGAGCAGCCGGAGAGCGAGGAATCCATCGTTGCGGTTTCCTCCATAACCGTAATAGGGAGGAGACGCCTTGACGCCGTGGTGACCGTGGGGGATGTGTTCGCTGAAGTGGATGCAGATGGGAGGTTCCAGGCGCCGGTGCAGTTGGAGGAGGGGGTCAATATCGTTGAGGTGGTTGCCAGCATAGAGTCTGGGGAAGAGCTGGCTGAGGTGCTGGTCATCATCTATTCACCGTAGTCTGGGAGGTTATGAAGATATGGCCGGACGGAAGGGCATCAACACGTGGCTGGGGACGTTCCTTGCGGTTATGGCGCTGACCAGCGGGGGTATTTCTGGGGTCATGGCCAGCGGTGGGGCGTCGCCACTGGCTGCCCCGTCGTGCGAAAAAGAGCGGGGTCGCCCACTGGACAAGCCGAAGCCTGCGGGGCAGTATGCACGGCGCGGGCTTATTGGCGATGTTGTGGGCGTTACCGACCAGGGAAACATCATCGTTGGGACGCAGTTCGGGAACGTGGAGATAGTCCCTCCCGATGGGTTTGAGGTTGGGGGACTTGGCCCCGGGGTCCGTATTGCCGCTCACATGGATACGGATGCGCTGCCAATCGGCGGGGGTCCTGCTGAGGCGCTGACGGATACGCCCTTTACGGTGGTGGTGACGGAGGGAGCAACGGGCACGGCCGGCACAGTGACGGGCACGAGTTTCCGCATAGGGACGGCCCTGAGCATCAAGGTAGTGCCAGGCCAGGGGACACGTTCGCACAGCCGGGGCGTCGTTGTGGGACTGGGGGGCGACAGCGTTGCGGTGGCGGATGAGGATGGCAGCGTGGACGAGGCAGTTATTGCAGGAGACGGGGGAGTGCAGACGCTGTCCGCAGAAACGGACACCGCCCCCTTCCTGGAGCACGAGGAGGTGGAGGAGGGGACGGATGTGGTGCTGCTCGTTGAGTGCAGCGGGCCTGGGGCCACGGCCCAGGTCAAAAGCATTCTGAAAGCGGACCGGGTCACCCAGCGGCTGGAGCGGCTGGAGGCCAAGTTTGAGGATGATCCGGAGAAGGCCGCCAGGTTTGCGGAGTTGAAGCAGGACCAGCTAGAGCGCACAGAGGCCAGGCTTACCAAGACGGAGGACAACGCTCCTGCGTCGGTGCGTGGGAACGTGGAGAAGGCAAAGGGGAAGGGCCAGGCTCAGACCCAGGAGGAATGTACAGCGGGTGAAGAGCCGCCAGTAGACTGTCCTGAAGACAAAGGGAAGCCGGAGGAGAAGCCTGGGGGAGGCCAGGGCGGGGGGCCACCGGAGGACAAAGGGAAGGGCAAGCCGTCATGAGTGGGGCTTGTGGTGCGGCTAGCCGCTTAGCAGGGGCTTGTGTATAATCCTGGCAGACGACGGCTGATAGTCCCGGGCTGTTATTCCAGGGGCGCTGGCGAAGGAGGGCGTATGGGCAACCGCTTTGAAGACAAGGTAGCTATTGTGTCGGGCGGGGGCAGGGGGATAGGGCGTGCGGTGGCGCTGCTGCTGGCGGCGGAGGGGGCGTCGGTGGTGGTGAACGACGTGGGGTGCGAGGTGGACGGGACGGGGACTTCGCACGTGCCTGCGGATGAGACGGCGGCGGAGATTACGCGCCGTGGGGGAAGGGCCGTGGCAAGCTACCTGGATGCGTCGGCCATGGCTGGGGGGGAGGCGATTGTGCAGCGGGCGGTGGACGCCTTTGGGCGGCTGGACGTGCTGGTGAACAGCATGGGGGTGCGGCGGGACCGGCTGATCTGGCAGATGACGCCCCAAGACTTTGACGTTGTGCTGAAGAACACGCTGAAGTCGGCGTTTACGACGTGCCGCTTTGCGTGCATCCTGTTCCGGCAGCAGCGGAGCGGTCGCATTGTGAACATAACGAGCGACGCCGGACTGGGTGGCATAGGGATGGCGAACTTTGCGGCGGCGTCGGAAGGGGTCATTGGGATGACGCGGACGATTGCGCGGGACATGGGGAGGTACGGGGTGACGGCCAACGCGGTGTCGCCGATGGCGGCGACGCGGCTGTTCCCCGGGGTGGTGGATATGTACCGGCAGGGTGGAGCCGTGGGTGCGGACCCGGACCGGCGGGCCGGCCTGGGGCTGCCCATGCCTAGAGACGCGCGGGAGGCGTGGCAGGGGTCTGGGTCGCCAGACGACCCGGAGAACGTTGCGCCCCTGGTAGCGTACCTGTGCACCGAGGAAGCGCCCAACGCCAACGGATACGTGTTCGGCGTGCGGGGGGGCGATGTGTACCTGTACACGAACCCAGCGGTGGAACGGGCGGTGTACGAGCGGGGGCTGTTCTCGCTGGATGCGCTGGATGATCTGGCGCCGCGATTGCTTTCGTACGATATGTGAGGTCCCGTTTGGCTGCAACAACGGGCGGGCCGCTGCCACGGCCCTTCGTGGGAGGGTGGGGCTGGTAGGAGGTTCTTGGCCAGGCGGGGGCGAGAGTTGGCGATGGCGGTTTGACCGACTAGCTCAGAATCTTTCCTGCCAGTAGACATAGGCACCCTCAAGTATGAAAGGCTGTTCGCAATAGCAGGAGGGCGGGCTGCTGCCGCAGCCCTTTGCCAACGGTGGACCACTGAGAGGTGTCCCGACTGTTTCGGGATCCTCAAAAGGATCGGGACTTCGCGAGGCAAAGGCCGCAGACAGCAAGGGTGGGTTGACCACCTCGTCCCGATTCTATCGGGACATGACAACATGAGTACCGCTCTTCTTGCAGTGCGACCGTTATTTTCGTGGCAATGACTGGGTCATAAGGTAAAGGTAATGGAGGGGGTCATGGGCAATAGACTGGCAGACCGGGTAGCCATTGTGACGGGGGGCGGTGGGGGAATTGGCCGGGGGGTGTGCAAGTGGCTGGCCGCCGAGGGCGCGGCGGTGGTGGTCAATGACTTGGGGGGCAACGTGGACGGCACTGGGGCATCGGCGGGGCCGGCGGAGACGACGGTGACGGAGATACGGGCCGCTGGGGGAAGGGCGGCCGCCAGCTATGACTCGGTGGCGAGCATGGAGGGGGCGGAGAAGATTGTCCAGACGGCCCTGCACCACTATGGCAAAGTGGACATCCTGGTGCATACGGCGGGTATCCTACGGGACCGCATGGTGTTTAATATGTCGGAGGAGGAATGGGACGGGGTGCTGGCGGTACACCTGTACGGAGCCTTCTACATGGTGCGCAATGTCGCGCCCCATATGCTGCGGCAGCGGTACGGGCGCATCGTTATTTTTTCTTCCACGTCGGCTTTGGGGAACTCTGGGCAGGCGAACTATGCGGCGGCGAAGGAGGGGCAGGTGGGGATGGTGCGGGCGCTGGCCCGGGAACTGGGGCCGTACGGCATCACGGTGAATGCGGTGTATCCCGGGGGCGATACGCGGATGACCCAGGGGGTGCCGGATGCAGCGCGGGAGATACGGGTGCAGCGTGGCATTTCTGCGGCGCCGCAGGAGGTGCGGCAGGAGGTGGAGAACCCACGGGACCCGGAGCGGAATGCTCCCAAGGTGGTGTACCTGTGCACGGCGGCGGCGGGGAACATTACGGGCCAGGTGATAGGGACGTCGGGGCTGCCGATTACGTTGTACTCGGCGCGGCATGTGAACCGTGCGATCCACAAGGACGGGCGCTGGACGCTGGACGAGCTGGATGCGCTGATGCCGAGCACTTTAACGCAGAGCATTCCGAACCCTGCGCCAGCGGCGCTGCCGCCTGGGGCGATACCGGTGCGGTAGAGGGGGGCTTCGTTGGGCATTGCCTGACAATCCGGGGGGTATCCCTTTGCGCTTGGCAGGAGGTGCTTTCCCCACTGGCCCGAGAGTCTGGCGGACACCCCCAGCAGCTCCCGGCAGGAAATCGCTGGTTGCCTGCACCTTCCCTTTCATGCACATACTGTGGGGCAAAGGCTATGAATAGGGAGACGAGGAATTCCCATAGGGGGACGCAGCTACGGCTGGGAGATGGGAGAGAAAAAGGTAGCCCCCTGACCCTTTGGAGGGCCAGGGGGCTTTGTGGCTGGGCAGGGAGCAAGAGCTCAGGCGGCCTTGACCTTGGATTTGGCCTTGGTCTTGGCGGCGGGGACGTCCCAGATGGTGGGAGCGGTCCGGCGCTCTTCCTTCAGGTCGTCCTCGTACCCGCACTGGAGGCACTCAAGGTACCGCCCGTACAGGTCGTTGACCACGTGCATGTCACCCTGGCAGCGTGGGCACGCCTTGAAGTAGATCATGGTCTCACCTCCTATCCCTAGAGATCAGGGCCTCGGCCCTGTGGGATTGATTTGTTTGCCCGATTGAAAGTTACGGATTTCAGAAGAAGCTCCTATTATCGTCAACCGACAGTCTCTCGTCAAGTAGCCTGAATCCTATACTATTTATACGAATATTGGATGTAATCGGTTTTTGACTGGCTGATGTGGGACAACGGCCTTCCGACAGAGGTTGTTTTTCCAAGTCTGTTTGTTCTCCCGAAGACGGGGGCGTGAGCAGGCAAGTGTTTCACCCTCACCCCGTTTGCTCCGCTCGGGGCAGGCTCTAGATCCCTCTCCCATCAAGGGAGCCTTGCCTGACCCCGACTCTTCTCCTTGTTGGGGTGGTTTTGG
>JACQOP010000111.1 GCA_016202485.1 Chloroflexota bacterium
AACTTCCGGCTCTTCTGAAAGCATCCTAGCTTCTCCGGAACCCCAGCCCATTACAGAGGTTTCGCCTTCGGGCCCAGCGAATCCCCCTACCCGACTCCACGAAGCCATGCCAACTCTAAGGCGCACTCTTAGTGCAAGCGAAGTTATTGCATCCGGCCCTCCAGCCGGAACGCAACACCGGAAGCGCCGGCGACGGAACCGAAGCCGCCGAGATAGCGTCACCCCCAGCAGTTCACTCCAGTTGCCCGCTGACGAGGAAGCCACTGCCCAAGACGCGGGTACGGCCACCCCCTTCGGCGATATCCCTATCTCCGCTCAAATTGCACGTGCCCTGGCTGTCATGGGCTATTCCGAGCCAACCCCCATCCAGGAGATTGTCATCCCCTTGGTCCGACAGACGTTGGACGTTGTTGGCCAGGCCCAGACGGGTACCGGTAAGACTGCTGCTTTCGGCATTCCCTTAGTAGAAAGCGTTGACGCCAGCACCAGGACTCTCCAGGCACTGGTCCTGACACCAACCCGGGAGCTGGCGGTCCAAGTCTGCGGCGAGATCAACCGTCTGAGCTTGTACAGGGGAGTCAAGGCTGTCGCCATTTACGGCGGCCAGGCATTCGGCCCTCAACTGGAAGCCCTCCACAAGGGTGTGCAGATCGTTGTCGCCACACCTGGCCGCCTTATGGACCACATGGGACGCGACAACTTGCGCCTGGACCAGGTGCGCATGGTCGTTCTGGATGAAGCTGACCAGATGCTGGACATCGGCTTTGCTCCAGATATTGAGCGCATCCTGCGCCAGACCCCCCGTTCCCGCCAGACGCTCCTCTTCTCGGCCACCATGCCCGAGCCCATCAGGCGCTTGGCGAACCGCTACATGCGCAACCCGCAGTGGATACGCGTGGGCAGTGAGGCCAAACCCGTAGAGCAGGTGGAGCAGGTCTATTACGAGGTGGCTGAACGAGACAAGCGCAAGGCCATAGAAGAGCTGCTGGAAGACCCTGACAGCGTTACCCAGGCCCTGATCTTCCGCAGGACCAAGGCAGGCGTGGATGACCTGGTCTACAACTTGAAACGCCGGCGCTATGATATCCAAGGCATCCATGGGGACATGACCCAAGCCCAGCGTGACGCTGTGATGAAACTCTTTCGCGCCAACCACCTGCGCTTGCTGGTGGCAACCAACCTGGCCGCACGGGGGCTGGACATCTCGGGCATCTCCCACGTCATCAATTACGACATGCCGAGCAATGTGGAAGAGTACGTACACCGCATTGGGAGGACAGCGCGGATGGGCAAGCCTGGCACCGCCATTACCTTTGTATCCGAGTGGGACGTGCAGATGTTTGACGCTATCCAAGCCCACATAGGTGGGGCCCTCAAAGCTAAGCGCCTCGCTAAGTTGTACGCATCTTAACGGCCACCAATTAGGCGTCGGGCTATATCACCCCGAAGCACACGGGTTGCTCCCCCAAGATATGAAATGAAAACAGGTAAAGGGCCTCCTTGCAGCGGCCCTTTACCTGTTTTTAAGCTGCAATGAGACAGGGATTACCCTTTGCCGAGACGGTACACTTTTGTGCCACACACAGGGCACACGCCCTGAGTAGCAGCTTGCCCATTCTTCAGCTTCACCTGTTGCGCCCTGGTGATCTCACGCTTCGTCCTGCACTTAAGGCAATATGCTTCCACTGCATTCTCCTGGCGACAAAGATATGATAGTGAATGCTATAGCTAGTGAAGCAGAGGTGCAATAGGTAAACGCTCCAATTTGGGGCCAATCTGCCTGGGTTTTATCCCCCCTTTGCCCATCTGCACAGCTTGCCCCCTCCGAGGCGCCGGACTACAATCAAGCATCTTCTAGTGGTCAGGCTGCTTGATGCGCTGCCTAAGGGACTGATTACCACGTGTTTCGGAGGAGTTACAATGAGTACCAGCAAGCAATACGACGTGGCCATCATCGGAGGAGGGATTCTGGGAACCGCCACTGCAATGAAGCTGACTGCCGCCTACCCCAGCCAGCGAATCATTGTGCTGGAGAAAGAGCAGGAGCTTGCCAGCCACCAGACCGGCCACAACAGCGGGGTCATCCATTCGGGACTGTATTACCGCCCCGGCTCCTACAAAGCAACACTCTGTGTCCAGGGCGGCAATGAGCTGCGCGCCTTCTGCGACAGGCATGGAATCGCCTACAACCTTATCGGCAAGGTAGTCGTAGCGACAGACGAATCTGAACTACAACCCCTTCAAACTCTCTACGAACGAGGCGCCGCTAACGGCGTAGAAAGCCTTGCGATGATAGGTCCGGAGCACCTGAAGGAGATTGAGCCTTATGCTTCGGGCATCAAGGCCTTGCACTGCCCCCGTACCGGGATCATTGACTATAGGGAAGTGACCCAGGCCTATGCCAGGGAGATGCAGGAACAGGGGGGCGACCTGGTGATGGGGGCGCAGGTTACTCGTATCCGCGCTGCAGATGGTCCCGTGGACATAGAGACCACCCAGGGCAATTTTGAGGCGAAACATATCATTAACTGCGCCGGCCTCTATGCCGACCGCATCGTCCGTATGATGGGGCTGCGTTCCAACGTACGCATCATTCCATTCCGGGGCGAGTACTACCAGATCGCAGAGGCCAAGCACTACCTGGTTAATGGGCTGATCTACCCTGTCCCTAACCCACTGTTCCCCTTCCTTGGCGTTCATTACACCCGCATGATTCATGGCGGAGTGGAGGCTGGACCCAACGCTGTCCTGGCACTGGCGCGGGAAGGCTACACGAAAGGCAAGCTCCGCCCCGGCGAGGTCTGGGACTACATCACCCACCCTGGGTTCTGGCGCATGACACGAAAGTACTGGAAGACTGGGATGGGTGAATTGTACCGCTCTTTCAGCAAAAAGGCCTTTACCAGGGCGCTGCAAAAGCTGGTCCCGGAGATCCGCGAAGAGGACCTGGTCCCTGCCGGTGCCGGCGTACGCGCCCAGGCTGTGGACCGCACCGGCTTCCTTCTGGATGACTTCAGCATTATTGAGACAGGGAATGCGATTCACGTCCAGAACGCGCCGTCCCCTGCTGCTACGTCTTCCCTGGCAATCGCCCAACACATCACCAACCTGGCTGCCAAGTCTTTCAACCTCACCCCATAAACAGCGGGAAGGCCGTATTGGCTTCAGGGACGATGCAGCAGCCAAAAAGAGGGGTGGGTTTTCACCCACCCCTCTTCTCCGCCATGTAATGGTGCACTGTTACCTTGGGCTTCGTTCCTCAGAGTCTCCGTCGTCGCTATCACCACCAATGGAGCGAAGGAACTCTTCAATGGAAGGAGCTAGGGTTGCAGTAGGAGGCCGTTGGAATTCTTCCTCTGGTTGCGGCTCCTCCTGAATGGCTCCTTCAATGCGCGCATCGTAGTCATCTTCCAGTTTCTTGACGAGGGCCAGCACACCAGGATTACGTTCAACCTCAGCAGTCACCCGCTCGTACTGGCGGACCCCGCGCTGGCTTTCGCCTAGCTCCTGGGGGAGGAAGTCATATATCTGGCACATAGTGCCCAGCAGCCGGGCGGAACCCGTGCGGTCCTCCTCCAATTGCACGTATTGAGGCAGACGGACCATGAGGCTCATGTTTTCCATACCCGCCTCGGTTACCTTGTCCCCCAGGATGTTCATGATGGAGGTAGGCCCCTGGTACCCTCTCTGGCGATTGTTGGCGATGGTGCCTCGCAGACCCTTGATAGGCTGGCCGTTCAGACTGGCCATCACCAGGAGGGGGCGTGTATGAGGAACTGCATCGTACATGCCCCCGATACGTCCATAGCGCTCCGCCTTGAAGTGCTTAAACACCTCAAACAGGGACTCTATGTACTCTTCTGCCAGGGCATGAGGCTCCAGCATGTGGAGAAAAATAAAGTCAAAGTCTTTTCCTCCGGGTGCATAGCGCAGCGCAGTGTTTGGCACAGAAAATCGCCGCTGCCCGTCTACGTTGTAGCTCATGGGCCTGTAACGAGTAAAGTCAAAGTAGCGCCCCGGAGTGGCGAGCGCACCAAGGTCTTGGGCCATGAGTTGCCGCTCCAAGCGGGCTATGGCAAGGGTACCGACGCTGCCCGCGTCCACCCATGGTCTCAGATTGGCGATGACATGGGGCCGCCTTAGTTCAGGAACTGGTTCTCGTATCTCAAAAGCACCGATTTGCATGGTACGATCCTATGGTGACTCGGGCTTTGCATGTATTGCCACAACGTATTGTGGCAACGTACTGGCTTGATGGCATCTATTATACGCCCAGTATGCAACCCTTTAATTCCGCCGTTTGTGTGTTTTTGAGTCGCACTTTTCTCAGCGCCACAAGCCTGTCTCTACTATTATACCTATTATGATGCCAAAGGCAAAAAAGAGTCCGGCTCTCATATGCAATCTAGCCGTACCCACCAACAGCGCGTTGTATTCGGTCCGAGTATTGGCGCGGCCGACCATCCTCACTAGCTTAAAGGCCCAGGGCAGCGTGACCAGGGTGATCAGCACATACCGGGGCAACATGTCGACCAGGGCCTCAAGCACGAAGACTCCGTACCCCAGGTACAAGAGCACGGCGTATATCCACCGGCCGGTCACTAGACTAAACAGTGTCGCAAAGGTATGTTTACCCTCGGCTTTATCGTCCTCTCTGTCCCGCAGGTTGTTGGCATGGAGGATAGCAGTAACCCACAGGGCTATGGGAACTGAGGCCCAAAACACCACCCAAGTCACCTCCTGCGTTTGCACAAAGTAGGCAGCCATGACAATGAGCGGCCCCATGAAGATAAAGACCGTAAGTTCTCCTAGCAGGTGATGGCCCAGTGGGAACGGACCGCTGCTGTGCAAGTAGCCAGCCATAGTGCTCAGGAGGCCCACAACCAAGATGGGCCAGCCCACTTGTGCTACGATGCACAGGCCCATGACCGTGCTAAGGCTGAAGCTGAGGATGGCGCCACGGAGCACTGCACCCTCTGAAAGCAAGCTCTGCGCAATGACCTTGTGAGGCGCAAGGTACTTGGCTCCACCGCCTATTTTTCTGTGATCCGTGTACTCGTCTGCCAGGTTGGTGCCCACCTGGATAAACACAGAGCCAAAGAAGGCCAGGATGAAGAGGAACCAGTCCAACGGCCCTTGGCGGGCAGCTAGTGCCGTTCCCACCAGCACTGGGACTATGGCCGCTGTCAGGGTGACAGGACGGGCCGCCACCACCCAGACCCGCAGGAAGTAAGTCAGATCCCTGCGTGAGGGCTGCGCTACCATGGCGTCTTGCGGAAGCGAGAGAAGTCCGGCTCACGCTTTTCCAGAAAGGCTTTCGTCCCTTCCTTACCCTCCTCAGAAGTGTAGTAGAAGGCCGTGGCCCCGTGGGCCAGGTTCTGTATTCCGTAGACGTGATCTGTGTCTGCGTTAAAAGCGTACTTGAGGAAGCGCAGGGCCGTGGGTCCTCGCTGGAGGAGCTCCTTAGCCCAGGCCATGACCTCACTCGCAAGCTGGGCCTGGGGTACTACCTTGTTTACCATGCCCATTTCTAAGGCTTCTTGGGCCGTGTACCGGCGGCACAGGTACCAGATCTCCCTGGCTTTCTTCTCTCCCACAATGCGCGCCAGATAGATAGCCCCAAAGCCGGCGTCAAAGCTGCCGAACTTGGGCCCAATCTGGCCAAAGATGGCCCGGTCCGAGGCGATGGTCAGGTCGCACAGCACATGCAGGACATGGCCGCCGCCGATGGCATAACCGTCCACCATAGCAATCACCGGTTTGGGTATCTCGCGGATCAGGCGATGCAGATGGGTGACGTGCAGGCGCGGACCGCTCCCGCTGTCGTCCTCGTACCCTCCCTCGCCACGCGCCTTCACGTCGCCGCCAACGCAGAAGTTGCCGTTGGCGCCCGTCAACACGACCACGCCGATGTCATCGTCGTCCCAGGCATCCTGGAAGGCGGCACGCAACTCGTCTATGGTACGCGGACGAAAGGCGTTCAGCACCTGGGGCCGGTTAATGGTGGCAATAGCTACGTGGTCTCGCTTTTGATAGATGACATCCTGGAAGTCGTTGGTCATGGGACGCTCCTTTTGCATCTCTTCCACCCCATTGAGGAGAAAAAGCCAAAGGGGGAAGGGTTTTGCGGCTTATACTATTCCCCTGGCTTGCAACTGGCCAATCTCCTCCCGCGAAAGGCCCAGCAGTCTCTCCATCACCTCCTCCGTGTGCTCACCCAGCGCTGGCGATGGCCCCTGAGGGCCAGTGGCTCCACCGCTGAATTTGAAGGGCGTATTGGCCACCAGCCACACCCCTGCCGCGGGGTGCGGGATGGCTGCCAGCATCCCGCGGTGCTGAACCTGTGGGTCCTTTGCAACTTCGGCGATGGTGCTCACAGGGCCGCACGGTACGCCTGCCTTCTCCAGCGCCTCCAGCCACTGCTGCCTTGGGGCCAGAGCAAAGGCCTCCTCCAACGTAGCAGCTAGGGTATCCACATGCTGGGTACGGCTGCGGTTGTCTTGGAAACGCAGGTCGTCTGCCAGGCGCGGCAGGCCCACAGCCTCACAGAATCGTCGCCAGAGAGCGGTATCTTCGCTGAGGATGGCAACGACAAACCAGCCGTCGCTGGCCAGGAAGGCCTGGAAGGGCGCGGCTCCGGGGTGACGGGACCCAAGTGCCCCAGGCGTTTCCCCAGTGGCGAAATAGCGGGAAAAGCTGTTCTCCATCATAGTCACTAGGGAGTCCAGCATCGCGATATCTACGTATTGCCCCTGGCCGGTGTGCTCCCGCTGGTGCATCGCTGCCAGAATGCCTACGGCAGCGAATAGGCCAGGAATACTATCACCCAGTGACGCCCCAGGACGGAGCGGCGGTCCACCTGGCTCGCCTGTGACACTCATAAGGCCGCTCATGGCCTGTACTATGATATCCAACGCAGGTCGCTGGGCGTACGGCCCCTTCTGCCCGAATCCGGAGAGAGAGGTGTAAACGAGGCGAGCGTTGACAGTCTTGAGGCTACTATAGTCCAGTCCTACCTTGGCCAGGGTGCCAGGAAGAAAATTCTCTACCAGCACATCAAACTGGGGCAAGAGCCTCAATAAAATGGTTTTCCCTTCCTCAGAGAAGATATCCAGGGTTATACTCTTCTTGCCACGGTTCACGCTGATGAAAAATGCACTGTCATCCCCTACCCTCGCCGTCAGACCCCTGGCCGGATCGCCCTGCCCAGGACGCTCCACCTTGACGACCTCAGCCCCCAGATCCGCCAGCACCATGGTGCAGAACGGCCCCGATAGGATGCGGCTGAGATCCAGTACCCGCACCCCCTCCAACGGCCCCTTCATACGTGCCTCCTACGGGAGAGGGATATGAAGATTGTGGGCATGGCTTGGCAAGGATATGCCTTGCCTTTCCGCAGGCCGTATGTCACCTCCCAGGGGCAGGCCACAATGAAGTATGGCCTGCTGGTCACTCTGCTGAGCGAAGAGGGCGTTACCGGCATTGGTGAAGGGTCACCCGTGGGCCCGGGCAGCCTGGCAGAGGTTGCCATAGCGTCTACCTTGCTGGAAGACATGGCCCCTAGCATTGTGAGCGAGGCGTTCTTCCGGGCCGAGGAGATGCTGCCGGACCTCACGGCACTGGTTCCTATGCCCTGCCTGGCCTTTGGCCTGGAAACGGCATACCTGGACTTGCTTGGGAAGACCCGGGGGAAATCCATGAGTGATCTGCTGGGCTGGAGGCCACAAGAGGCGCCCATCAACGCAGTCATCGCGTCAGAGTCTTCCGTAGAAGCAGCGAGAGAAGCTACAGAAGCGGTGTCCCAGGAGTTCAGCAGCCTCAAGATAAAGGTAGGCCAGGGATTAGCCACAGACCTTGCGCTGTTATCGGCGGTACGAGATGCCGTGGGCCATAAGGTAAAGCTGCGTGCCGACGCCAACGGCATATGGAGCATCTCCCAAGCGATAGAGACCATCAAACGCCTCGCCGCTTTTGGCCTGGAGTACGTGGAGCAGCCTGTGGCAGCAACCGACCTGGCAGGCATGGCAGAGGTACGCCGATCGGTACACGTGCCCATTGCCGCCGACGAAGCACTGCGCACAGTCAAGGACGCGGAAGGCGTGCTGGGGACCCAGGCCGCAGATATCTTCATTATCAAAGCGGCGCGACTTGGGGGCATACGGCCCTCACTCCAGGCAGTGGAGACGGCAGAGCGCGCAGGGAAGCAATCGGTCATCACTTCATCCCTGGAGTCCGGGATAGGGCTTGCGGCATCGGCCCACCTGGCCTCTGCCCTTGGAGCACACCCCTTTGCCCACGGCCTGGGCACAGGCTTGCTGTACCACGAAGACCTGCTGGAGATCCCCTTGCTTCCCATGAGTGGTAAGCTGGCAACGCCACAAGGCCCAGGATTGGGCGTAGTCCTGGACCGGGGGCAGCTCCGCAAGTACGCCATAGACATCAAAGGCGGTATAGGTCTCCCTTCCCTGGTCTAGGCAGAGTCACTCCTCCCCAGAAAGTCTCCACCGCCTGAATAAAGGCTTGCGGCTGCTCCAGATGGGCGGCGTGCCCCGCCTCTTTGATAATGCACAGCCGGCTACCCGCCACTGCCTCGTGCATCTCCCTAGCGATGGCCGCATAGCGGGAATCCTCTTCGCCGGCCAGAAACAGGGTGGGTGCGGAAATCTCGCCAAGGCGGTCGTGGAGGGCTGGCTGCGCGCCCGTCCCAATTCCACGCAGGCTGTTAGCCAAGCCAAGGCGGTTGTTGTCCAGGCGTTGAGCGCGTAACCGGGCCTTGACCTCGGGTGCAAGCCGGGCCTGGCTTGCCCACAGGGGGATAGACTGCCAGTAGTTGACAAAGACTTCAATCCCTCCCTGCAGAATACGCTCTGCCAGGGCCATATCGTCCTGCACTCGCAACGCCTGCTCTTGGGGAGTACGAAGGCCTGGGGAAGCGCTCTCCAGGACAAGGCTGGCGGTGCGGTCTGGCAAGGCGACGGCGGCGCTCAGGGCGATGCGCCCTCCCATGGAGTAGCCCAGCCAATGGACACGCTCTAGGTCCAGCCGGTCAAGCACCTCCTCAAGGGCCTGTACTGTGCGCTCCATGGTGTAGAGGCGGGGGTCGGGATGCGAGTCGGACCCGCCGTGGCCCTGAACATCCACTGCAAGCAGGCGATAGCGATTGCATATGGCCTCGGCCAGGAACCACCAGGTGGCGGCGCTGCCTGTAAAGCCGTGGAGGGCCAGTACCGGCGGGCCGCCCGGGGCGCCCCAGTCCTCCAGGTTCAAATGGACGCCGCCCAGGGCCTTCATCACCAGGCGGGACATTTAGGCCCTCCTTGGCGCATTCAGGGCAGCACCCACCGCTTGCCAGACCTGGCGGTGCAAGACGACGTTGGCGGTGCGGTCTATGCAGGGCAACTCTACGATAGTCACACCCTCCTTTTTGAGGCTGCTGCCTACAGCCTGCCGGAAGGCATCCCAATCCTGTACCCTGGCATAGCCAAGTCCGTAGAGCTCCGCGGCAGCCTTGAAGGTCAGGCCATGGGGTGTACCGAAGAAATGCTCAAAGAGGTCAGGGAATCCGGCTTGGGGCAGAAAGGAGAAGATGCCGCCGCCATCGTTGTTGACTACGATGATGGTGGCGTTGAGGTTGCGGGCCTTTGCCGCCAGCAGGCCATTCATATCATGGTAAAAGGAGATGTCGCCGATGACTAGGACAACGTGCTTGCCAGATGCAGCCGCTGCGCCCAAGGCCGACGACACCACGCCATCAATGCCGCTGACCCCGCGGTTCGCCAGGAAAAGCACTCGCCGGTTTGCGGAGGGATAAAAAGAGTCCAGATCTCGCAGGGGCATGGAGTTGCCGGCGAAGAGGATAGCATCATCAGGCATGAGCCGGGCCAGTTCCCAGAAGACCCGCCCCTCAAACATCGTATCCAGGGATTCCAACTGTACAGCTATGACCTCCCTGGCAGGGCGGTTCAAAGAAAGCCACCGCCCCACCCAGGGTGATTCTTTTAGGGCATTGGGCAGTGCATCAGCCAGGTCGCGGCAGAAAAGCGTGGCGTCAGCCTGGACTACCTCCGCCGTTAGGAAAGAGGGGTCGCGCCAGCCAGGACCGCCATCCACCAGGATATGCCGCACCGAAGGATGGCGCTCCAGGTACTGGGTGAAGGGTTTAGAAACGGGCACTGCCCCAAAGCGCAGGATGACTTGGGGAGACAGGGACGCCATAACCCCGGCGTCTCGCACAAAAGCATCGTAGGCGTCCAGCACCAGGTTGCAGTCATGGAAGCCACAGCGCACCTGGGAGAGGACGTCGGCTACAATAGGATATCCCAGGCGCTTGGCCAGAGCAACGACAGCATCGGGGAAAGCATCGTCGTACTGGGGGCCGCACACGATGAGGCCGCGCTCCACCTTGGACAGATCCGAGGCCAGCCTCCTCAACACATCGTGGCCCAGCCGCCTCTCTATCGGGAGAGCTGCCAGATAGGGAGCCTGCCTTTCACGACCATGCCACGCCTCAACAACCGCAGCCCCATCGGAGAGAAAGTCCCCTGAGACGGCTACCGGCTCCAGGGGTTCCCGGAAGGGGAAATTCACGTGGACAGGCCCCGTGGGCGGGGCCGTGGCCGTGGCCCAGGCGCGGCCTGCAATAGCGCGAACGTAGGCTACTAAAGAAGGTGCTGCTTCAGGCGGCGGCAAGGTTACAGACCACTTGACGTGCCTGCCATACATGCCATCCTGCTCCATGGTCTGCAGGCTCCCCCAGCCAACCGCCTCCGGGGGCCGGTCTGCAGTGAGCACCAGCAGGGGTACACAGTCATTGTGGGCCTCTGCCACCGCAGGATGGAAGTTGGCGGCGGCGGTGCCCGATGAGCAGAGGACAGCTACTGGCTCCCTCAGGACACGGGCCATGCCCAGGGCAAAGAAGGATGCCGAGCGCTCATCCAGGTGCATCCAGGTCTTGATGGAGGGGCGCCTGCCAAAAGAGAGGGCCAGGGGAGAAGAGCGAGAGCCGGGGCAGATACATACGTGGCGCAGGCCGTTACGGGCCAGTTCATCCACGAAGGCCCCCGCAAAGGCATAGTTACGGTTCTCAAAAGCGATAGTCATTCTTGACCCAGCGCCCGCAACAGCGGCTGAAACTTCAGTTCCGTCTCTTGGAACTCCCGTTCAGGGTCAGAGCCTTCTACGATACCTGCACCAGCGTACAGTGTGGCATGATTGCCCCGCAGCAGCGCCGAACGTATGCCCACCCAGAACTCGCCCTGGCCGCTGGCGTCCACCCAGCCCACGGGTGCACCGTACCAACCTCGGTCGCCTTCCAACTGGCAGATTACTTCCAGAGCGACCTGCTGGGGCACGCCACCTACAGCAGGCGTGGGGTGCAATGCCGCCACGATATCCAATACGTCTTTGCCTGCCAGGGCGCTTCCCACAAAGGACGTGGCAAGGTGCTGGACACCCTTGAGGCGCACCACCCTTGGGAAGGCGTCCCAATATAGTTCGTCACACAGAGGAGAAAGACCCTGCGCTACCTGAGAGACTACCAGATCATGCTCCCTGCGCTCCTTGGGGTCGGCAAGGAGGTTACGGGCCATGGCTTCATCCGACTTATCATTGTCCCCTCGGTGTGTGGTGCCAGCCATACAGGACAAGCTGACCTCGCCTCTGTCCAGGCGCACCAAGGACTCCGGCGAGGCCCCTAGAAAACAGGCCTCTCCCTGGTCAAAAGCAAAAACGGCGCACCGGGGATATGCCTGCTCCAAATATGCAATTGCCCTTTCTGGCGAAAAGGGTGTGGCGGCAGCCAGGCCCTTTTTGCGAGCCAGGACCACCTTGGCCAGCTCGCCCCGGGAAATGGCCTTCAGCCCCCTATGCACTCTCCGTTCCCACTCAGGGAGAGTCGTCTCCTCAGTCACGTGCGCCGGCGGCTGGCTGAGGAAGGGGCAGCCACTGGCCGCAATCCTGCCCAGGATCCCAGCAATCTGGTCCACTTCTGGTAAGGGGTCTTCGCCGGGACTGACCATTGCATTGATGGTGAGCCACACCTGCCCTTTAGTCCAGGTCAGCAGGAGACGGGACAGCATAAGGTGCGCATCGGGGAAGCCGTGCCAGGCAGGGTCACGGGCCGCCAGCGGGTCAAACCGGAAGCCCCCCAGGAGGAGAGGCCCAGCGCCCCTGTGGGCAGAGCCTTCTACGACGGCGCCGGCGAGAAGGGAACGCCAGGCTTCTTGAGCACGCAGGAAAGGCTCCGGACCGCCCAGGGAGAGCGCTTCTGCGCAACCCAAGCCCACCAGCCAGAAACCTTCACTTGGGCAGCCCCAAAAGGCCCGGTAACCGCTCAGGCCGGCGCAGGCGGCAAAGGTGTCCACCGGCGACAGAGGCCAGTCCATCTGGTGAGACGTGCTCACAAGGATGGGGTGTCCAGTCACGGAGGCCTGACGCCCTGCCTGGGAAAGCAAGGAGGCAAGGGCTTGGGGGAAGGGAAGGGCGACCATTGGAGAAGCAGTCATGCCAGACGCCTGCCTGTAGCCGAGGGGTGATGTAAGTCCAAGGTTGCCAGGTCTACGCCAACGCTGCGCAGGAGGGCCGCCTTCAAGGAGGGGGTCACGCTGGCAAGGGAGCTTGGCTTACCCGTAAGAAGCCAGCGCAGAATGACCTCGTGGATGGCCCCCACCCACATCTGGGCGACGAGAGCGGTATCCTGCGCAGGGATCTGGCCTGTGTCTGCCGCCGCATCCAATTCCTGCTGAATGAGTTGGGAAAAGCCTTCTCTGATGGGGAGGAAGCGTTTGTCTGTGGCACGGCCGTGTCCAATGATGCTCAGCAGCAGTACCTGGGCAACAGTACGCTGGCGGGCGAAGGTCTCCATGAGGGTGTCCACACTGGCGGCAACGCGGTGCAAGGGCGTTGGCTGGCCCTCCAGAGAGTCCTGCACCTTGGCCACAAGCTTCTCACTCATACGCACCACAAGGGCCTCCACCATCTTCTCCTTACTGGGGAAGTGGAAATAGAAGCTACCCTTGGAAGCCCCTGCCCGCTCAACAATCTCCTGCACACCCGCACCGGAGTACCCCTGCTGGGCAATGACCTCTGTTGCCGCCTCCAGGATGCGGTCGTAGGTGGTAGTGTCGTTAGTCGGCGTTCTGCTCATGGAAGCAAAGAAGCAAACAGACCAGTCGGTTTACTCATTCTAGGATGTCAGCACAGAAAGAAATTGTCAACCGACCGGGCACAAAGAAACCCGCCTCCAATCAGAGGGAGGGCTTCTGGGAACACCTTTTTGGAAAAGGGGGCTGCCTATACC
>JACQOP010000113.1 GCA_016202485.1 Chloroflexota bacterium
CCTGGGGGCGTCCCCCAGAATACCCTATCTCCCCCTCTCCTGCAGGAGAGGGGGCAGGGGGTGAGGTATAGACCCTAGAAAAGGATGCCCACAGTCTACCATGCTTTCGAGACGCTCTATCAGCCAGACCCCGCCGGGTTCATTCCCCCCCCACCCTTTAGCGGGCATGAAATAAGGGGCCCGTTGGGGCCCCTCATCCGTCAAGCTTATCCTGGGCCCTTATCGCATGGCCTTTCGCAGGCCCAGGAAGATGTTCTTCTGCCGCTCTACATGCCAATACATATAGGCGGTGAAACCCAGGAAGATGACACCCAGCCCAGCCACGAACCCTATCCCCGCCAGACCCAGCCCCTGCCAAACATAAGCCAGGACCAGGAGCAACCCGGTGCCCAGGTGGGTCACCACGGTTAGGGCATTGGCCGGCACCAGGTCGAAGGAGGAGGAGTGATGCCGCCGGGCATAGAGCACCGCTCGCACCGTCAGGGGCAAGGTGGCCAGGCCGATGACGGCGGACAAGGGTAGCACCCCCAGGGCCACGCCGCCCAGCAGAGACACATAGACCCCCACCATCATCAGCACATAGGGCGCCACAGAGCCGGCCCGCCCCAGGCGCACCACCAGGGTATCCTTGCCCACCTGCTTGTCCGCGGCGTAGTCGGGAAGCTCATTGATATAAAGGACAGCGGTGATGAGCAGGGCCAGGGGCAGAGCGCCCACCAGCGGCTGCCAGGCCAGGCTCTGGGTCTGGACATAGTAGGCGCCCAGGGTCATGAGCAGGCCGTAATTGATGAAGACCATAAGCTCGCCCAGACCCCGGTTGGCCCACTTGAAAGGCCCGCCCACATAGAAGACGCCCCCCAGCAGCCCCATGGCCCCCAGGACCAGAATCCAGGGGCCGCGGGCCCAGGCCAGATAGAACCCGATGGCGCTGCCCACCACCAGGAAGAGTAACGCCCCCAAAAGCACTTCCAGGGGTGAGAGCAGACCCGACTGTATCACCCGGCTGCCGCCGGAGAAGGGGCGCACGAACTCCCGGTTCACCTCATCGTTGCCGCTCTTGTGGTCAAAGTAATCGTTGATGACATTGGTGCCCAGCTGAAGACATAGACCACCCAGGAGAGTCAGGGCGAAGTAGCCCCAGTGGATGTTACCCGCAGCCAGCCAGCCCATGGCGGTGCCCAGAAGGATGGCCAAGGCGCTGGCAGTGCAGAAGGACCAGCGCAGGGCGAAGCCCCAGTTCTTGAGCTTCATCCGGGCCAGATACCAGTCGCTGACGGCGAAGCGGTTCTTGGGGAACTCCAGCACCGTGGGCGGCGCCCCCTGGGCAATCTCCCCGAAAATCCGGTACTTGATGGTGTCCGGGGCGATTTTGACACAGTCCAGCATCCCAGCGTTGCCGCTGCTCACCATATAGGCCACCACCGGCGACTTGACGGCGGTGAGGGCCAGGGCCCGCTCCCGCTCTGCAGCGTCCCGCACCAAAAGGGCCTTGCCGGTGAGCTCCACCTCGGAGGACTGGTTGATGTCCGCAGAGGGCCGGTGAACCAGGATAGAGACCGAGGGATGGTGGGTCATCTGCACCGTCTTGGGGTCGCCCTTCATGGAGGCCACATAGACCGTGAAGTCGTCGGCCACGGCGAAGTGCATCATGCGGGTGCGCAGGGTGTCCCCCGCCAGGGTGGCTACAGCGCCCACCTCGGCGCCCTTGAGGAGCGTTAGGACTTCATCTCGGCTGTGTCTGGCCATGGACATACCTCAGCGTTCTTGTTGGAAATACCAACTGATTATACTACCAAAGACCTGGCGCTGCCAGCGCCCTGGCGCTCCCCCTAGTGTTTCTTAGTGTCCTTAAAGGTCTCCCGGCGCCAGGAAGCCCAGCGCTCCCGAAGCCAGGCGACGATGAGGAGCACCGTCCCCACCATCATCAGGGGGACGGAGAGACGGAGGAGCAAAGGCAACGAGGGGTTGCCGAAGAACTCCGAGAAGGAGATGGCCGCGGCATATCCCACGATGATGAAGGCCCCCAGGACGAAGAGCAACCCGCCTACAAACAGCAGCATACTACCTCCAGCCCCTTTTAGGGCTAGCCCCATTATCATGGCCCAATGGGGCCATAGTCAAGGGGGGGCCTTAGTGCAAAAGGGAGGGGCCAGGGCAATCCCAAATAAGAGCTTGGTTTGAGACAGGAAGCGTCCTGTGCTAATATCGGGAAGCATGCGCATAGTCTTTTTAGGGACCCCCCAATTTGCGGTGCCGGTGCTCCAGGCCCTCTTGGCCAGCCCCCACCAGGTGGCGGCGGCCTACACCCAGCCGGACCGCCCCTCAGGGCGGGGACGACACGCTATCCCGCCCCCGGTGAAGCGGCTGGCCCTGGAGCACGGCGTCCCCGTGGCCCAGCCCCGCCGGCTCCGGGCCCCGGAGGAGGTGGCGCGCCTGCGGGAGCTGGCCCCGGAGCTCATGGTGGTGGCCGCCTTCGGCCAAATCCTGAGCCAGGAGGTGCTGGACATCCCGCCCCTGGGCGTCCTGAATGTGCATCCCTCGCTCCTCCCCCGGCACCGGGGGGCCACCCCCATCCCCGCCGCCATCCTGGCAGGGGACGCCGAGACCGGGGCCACCATCATGCTCTTGGACGCCGGCATGGACACCGGCCCCCTCCTCCGCCAAGAGCGCATCCCCATCGGCCCCGCGGACACCACCGCCTCCCTGGGCGAGCGCCTGTCCGCCCTGGGAGCCCGTCTGCTCCTGGAGTCCATCCCCCCGTGGGCGGCGGGCCAAATCCAGCCCCAGCCCCAGGACAGCTCGAAGGCCACCTACTGCAAGCCCCTGGCCAAAGAAGAAGGTGAACTGGACTGGAAGCAGCCAGCAGTGACGCTGGGGCGGAGGGTGCGGGCCCTGGACCCCTGGCCAGGCACCTTTACCCGCTGGCAGGGCAAGTTGCTCAAAGTCCTGGAGGCCCGCCCCCTGCCCTCGCAGCCGGGCCTGGCCCCAGGGCAGGTGGTGGCCCATCCCGGGAAGGGCCTGGCGGCGGGGGTGGCCACCGGCGACGGCATCCTGGGATTGCTACGAGTGCAGCTGGAGGGGAAGCGGCCCCTCACGGGGGAGGAGTTCCTGCGGGGTCAGCGGGGCTTCCAGAGGGCGCTGCTGCCCTCTTAAATCCTTGCACCCCTATATAGTCCGTGATAGTATGAATTGGCGGCAAAAAGCCCCCTGGTGTGGCGGCAGCCAACACGGAGGCCCAAAATGTTCTTTAGCCCTCTATATTTCGTCTTCGCCCTACCCCCCCTGTTCCTGATGATATACGCCCAACTCAAGGTGAAGAGCGCCTACGGCAAATACTCCAAAATCGCAAACCAAAAGGGCCTCACCGGCTTCAAAACAGCCCAAATGCTGCTGAGGGCCAACGGGCTGGAGCGGGTGTCCCGACAGGCTCAAGATGAAAAAGGGGTCGGCATCGAGGCGACAGAGGGGACTCTGTCCGACCATTATGACCCCCGCACCAAGGTGCTGCGCCTCTCCCGCAGGGTGGGGGAGGGGGCCTCGGTAGCCTCCCTGGGCATCGTGGCCCATGAGGTGGGCCATGCCGTGCAGGACCACACCGGCTACTTCTTCTTCCAGGCGCGGAGCCGCCTGGTGCCCGTGGCCAACCTCGGCTCCACCCTGGGGTATATCCTCTTCTTCCTCGGCTTCCTCATCGGCCTGACGGGCCTTGTGTGGCTGGGAATCATCCTCTTCAGCGCCGCCGTGCTCTTCACCCTCATCACCCTGCCCGTGGAGCTGGACGCCTCCAGCCGGGCCCGGGTCATGCTCCAGAGCCAGGGGCTGGTGACCGCCGAGGAATACCAGGGCGCCAGCGCCGTGCTTTCGGCGGCCGCCCTGACCTACCTGGCCTCCATGCTCCAGGCGGTCTCCAACCTGCTCTACTACATCCTGCTAGCCATGGGCATGGGCAAGCGGGAAGACTAAGACCAGACAGGCCAACGAACTATGGGGGCGGGTTATAACCCGCCCCCACGATTTTCACCACGGGCCTAAACCCCTCATTCCCCCTTCATGGCCCCCACATAGGCATCGGCCCGGCCGCAGCCCGCGCCGGGGATAGCGCCACCACGGCGATCTCAGGCGTATGATGAGGAGCGAGAGGGCGACGAAGCCTACCGCCAGGCCGATGGTGGCCTGAAACAGCAGCTTCTCCAGGCCGCGGCGGGTGCGGAAGACGCCCCCCGTCTCCTGGCCGAAGACGCCCCCCAGACCCGCGCTCCGGGTCTGCATCAGCACCGCCAGCACCAGGAGCACAGCCAACACGATTTGAGCGATGAGGAGAATGGTGTTCACATCAACCTCTTAGCAGATAGATTGTCAGGGCCAACCCCAGGCTAGCCCAAGAAATGTATCATAGCATAACGGCAGGCTGCAACCCAATCTCGAGAAATCTACGAGGCCCAGGAGTTCGCGCCCTATTTAGCAGCACAACGGCGGGCTGCCTCCCAATCTTGCGAACCCCTCAGGAACAAGATGCTGAGCAGAATAAATATCAAGAGCTCGCTACCCTGGCCCGGCAATCCTCTACCACCTCCCTGGGGACCATCAGCAGGGCCCCCGCCACCAGAGCCGGCACGATGATTATGTCGTCCAACTGGCCGAGAATCGGTATGAAGTCCGGGATGAGGTCAAAGGGCAGGAGCGCATACCCCACGGCCAGCCAGAGGAGAATCTTCGCCCGCCTTGGCGTCCGCCTGTCTTGCATCACAAGCTGATATACTTTAACCTCGCGTTTTATCCTCCTCCCCGCCGCTTTCAGGCTGGAAAACATGCGCCCTCTTTCGCCACGGTTAGCTGCAGATTACCCAGCATTTCTATCATCATAAATCCGGGCCTGCCCCGTTATGTCGGGCGGAGACGCTCCCGAAGGCGCTCCCGCACGGCCTGGGGGTCGGCCCGGCCCCCGCTGGCCCGCATCACCTGGCCCATGAGGAAGGACAGGGCCTGCTCCTTGCCCGCCCGGTAGTCGGCCACGGGCCTGGGGTTGGCGGCGATGGCCTGCTCCACCAGGGTCGCCAGCGCCTCCTGGTCGCTGATTTGGGCCAGCCCCTTCTCCGCCACGACTTGCTCCGGGGCCTGGCCCGTGCGGAACATCTCCTCGAAGGCCTGCTTGGCGTTAGCCAGGGTGATGGCCCCCTCCTCCACCAGCCCCATGAGCCGCACCAGGCCCGCGGGGCTGACCCGGGCCTGCTCCACCTCCAGCTCGCCCGCGTTGAGGAGGCGCAGGAACTCCCCCAGGAGCCAGTTGCTGACCTCCTTGGCCTTCTTCGGCAAAGTCTCCGGTTTATCCTTAGCTCCAGCCAGGGTCAGACAACTCTCGAAGTAGTCGGCCAAGGCCTTGCCGGCGGTGAGGAGCCCGGCGTCATAGGGGGAAAGCCCGTAGTGGGAGATGAAGCGCTCCCCTCGGGCCTCGGGGAGCTCGGGCAGGCTGGCCCGAATTTCCTCCACCCAGGCGGGGCTCAGGGCCAGGGGGGGCAGGTCTGGCTCCGGGAAGTAGCGGTAGTCGTGGGCCTCTTCCTTGCTCCGCTGGCTCACCGTGACACCCCTGTCCTCCACCCAGCCCCGGGTCTCCTGGACGATACGCTCGCCCCGCCCCAGGACTTGCTGCTGGCGCTCCACCTCATACTGAAGGGCGCGGAAAACGGCCCGAAAGCTGTTCATGTTCTTCACTTCCACCTTGGACAGATATTCGCTGGTGCCCAGGGGGCGGAGGCTGACATTGGCGTCGCAGCGGAATGACCCCTCCTCCATGTTGCCCGTGGAGACCCCCAGGTACTGCAGGATGGTGCGGAGCTTCATGAGATAGCGGCGGGCCTCCTCCGGGGAGCGCAGGTCCGGCTCGGAGACAATCTCCATGAGAGGCACGCCGGAGCGGTTCACATCCACCAGGCTGTAGGTCTCCCCCCCTGGCTCGTTCCGGTGGAGGAGCTTGGCGGTGTCCTCCTCCAGATGCACCCGGGTGATGCCGATGCGGCGGGTGGCGCCGTCGGCCTCTACGGCCAGCCAGCCCTGGTGGGAGATGGGCGTGTCATACTGGGAGATTTGATAGCCCTTCACCAGGTCTGGATAGGGGTAGTTCTTGCGGTCGAACTTGGTGACGCCAGCGATGGCGCAGTTCAGGGCTAGGGCCGTCATCACCGTGTAGCGGATAGCCTGCTCGTTGATGACGGGGAGCACCCCGGGCAGGCCCAGGCAGACGGGGCAGACATGGGTGTTGGGGGGGGCCGCCGCGTAGTCGGCGCTGCAGCGGCAGAACATCTTGCTTCTGGTGAGAAGCTGGGCATGGACCTCCAGCCCGATGACAGTCTCGTATTCCATATATATACTAGTATCCGGCGGGGTTTTCCTGTGAGTATAGCAGTCCCCCTGCCTAGGGGCAAGGCATCCCGTAGCGGCGACCTCGGAGGGCGTTTAGCGATAGGGGAGTCCAGAGGGCGACCTCCCTCGGTGAGAGTCCGGAGCCACCTCTCTCGCAGGGGTGCAGGGTTCCCCTGCCGGGGGTCTGGGGGTGTCCCCCAGCCCTCTTCTCCTTCCCCCTCTCCTGGCAGGAGTGGGGGACCAAGGGGGTGAGGCGTCAAGAAGACTGGATGGAG
>JACQOP010000112.1 GCA_016202485.1 Chloroflexota bacterium
ACCTTGCCCACCAGGTCCGCGCCCACGTCCGCGGCCTTGGTGTAGATGCCGCCGCCCACGCGGGCGAAGAGGGCGATGGAGGATGCTCCGAAGCCGAAGCCCGCCACGATGTTGGGGTCCTGGAAGACGTAGTACAGGATAACGATGCCCAGCAGTCCGATGCCGACGACGGTGATGCCCATGACGCCGCCGCTGTTAAAGGCCACCCGCAACCCGGGATTCAACCCCCGGCTGGCCGCCGTGGCGGTGCGCATATTCGCCCGCACCGCTATGTTCATGCCGATGAAGCCCGCTAGCCCTGAGCCGAAGGCCCCGGCCAGATAGGAAAGGGCGGTGGAGGGAAAGGAACGGGCCTCTCCTGGTATCCGGCCCAGAAGATCAAAGTCCACCAGTGCAGCGATGATGACGGCAATGATGCCGACGAAGACCGCCAGCACTCGGTACTCCCGGCTGAGGAAGGCGGAGGCCCCCTCCTGTATGGCCTTGCCAATCTCCTGCACCCGCTCGTTGCCGGGGCTTTCCCGCAGGACACGGCTGATCAGGTACAGGGCAAAGAGGATGGCCAACACGCCGGCCCCAAGGCCAATGTAGATAAGCTCCATTCCTTGCATCTCCTTACAAAGGCCTTACTTGGACAAGGCCTACCACCATACGCTTCATGGCAATAGCTGTTTCGGCTGTACGAAATGCCGCAACGGAATGTACCATTGCAACGGACTTGCGTCAAGCAAACGGCTGCTTCCTTTGGGCCGGTCCCCATGTTGTCCAAAGCCCGTGTTGTCCAAAGAAGGAGAGCGCAGGTATACTCTTCGTGTTCCAATTCAGAAATTCGCAAGCAAACCTACCTGGGGTTGGCAAAGGGTACTGCCTTGTAAGGATACCGGCACTCACAGGAAGGGTCATGCTGAGAAAAGGCTAAACATATGCAGAACCCTGTGGGTACACATAGTGCCCCTCCCCAACATAGCGTCCGGCCCAGCCTGTGCCGCCGCGTCAAGAGAAGCATCGGCAATCACACACGGCGTACCCTCATTACTGGGAGCCTTCTGCTCATCCCCGTAGCCCTGACTTATCTGGTCCTCCGCTTCATTTTTGATGTGGTGGACCAGGTGCTTGGCCCCGGCATCACGTGGGTTCTGAATAACTGGCTCCTCCCCTTTCTTGGCATTGAAAGAACCTACAACCTGCCCGGCGTCGGGGTGGTTGTTGCGGTACTGTTGCTTTACATCGTTGGCATTCTGGTGGCCAACACCGTGGGGCAAAAACTGGTGGTCGGGGGCCGGCGGGCTGTACAGCGCTTGCCCATCATTGGGACCGTTTATTCTGCCACCCAGAGGTTGGTAGACTCCTTCTCGGGCACAAGCGCTACGGGTTTCAAGCGGGTGGTCATGATTGAGTATCCCCAACCGGGCAACTGGGCTGTTGGCTTTTTGACGGCGATAACCCCTACCTTTGATGATGGAGAGCCCTACGCAGTGGTCTATATCCCTACTGCCCCCACTCCAACATCGGGCTGGATTGCTATCCTCCACATTTCCAAAGTGTACGATTCCGATATCTCGGTGCAGGAGGCCATGCAGCTTGTATTTTCCGGCGGTATCGTTGCCCCCGACGAGATCAAGATCTGGCCCCTTAAAGAAAGCTACGAGAGAGGAGAAATCAACGGGTAGCAACACCTGTGCGTTTGTTGCGATCAAACCCTGCCCTGGAACTCCGCCAGCTTCTGCTCCAAACTGTGCTGCCGCAAAGCCATAGTCAGGTCGCCCCGTGTGCGTTCCAGCACGCCCCGGAAGTTGTCCGTGGTACGCCGCAGGCCCCCGGTCACGGCGTCGGGGAAGTCCACCGTCACCAGCAGGCTGTACACCTCGTCCATAATGGCCATCCAGCCCTCACAGGGGGCCAGGTTGTTGCTGCGCAGGGCGTCCAGGATGGTGCGCCGCAGTTCGCTGGCGGCTTCCGCCAGGCCGTTCAGGTACGATGCCGCCTCCACCCGCAGCTCTTCAGGGCTGGGCAGCGACCCGCCGGAGAGAAAGGCCAGGGTAGCGTGGGCCTCGGCGTACTCCTTCTGGGCGTCTGCCACGTAGCCGGCGTAGTAGATGTCCGGGTGGCCGGCCAGGGCGTCCAGGATTTGCTGCTGGATAGCCTGGGCCTGGGCCAGCAACACGCGGCTCTGGGGGTAATCGTGGCGGTGGGCCGCGCGGATGGCGTTGGCGCTGGATTGCACCAGCTTGCGCGTCAGGGGATAGGCCACCTCTCTGGATGCGTGGGTCGCCTCCAGGCGGGTCACGGCCTCTTGGATGCGGCTGGGCAGGCTGGCGTTGTTTTCCATAGCTCCCCCTAATAGAGAAGAGTTGTAGGCAATGTCGTTCAGAGCCATAATACAGGCAGCGACACGAAATGCGAAGGCGCTCCGTTACGGCTGCGCACGCGGGTGTGCAGAGGGCAGCCAGCCCTCGCCGGGGGTGTGGGGGGTCGTCCCCCAGGGCTTGTGGGCCGGTGGGTGGGCACGAAAGCGCTTGCCATGTACGAGAGAAAGAAGATGGAAACCCTAACACTCCAGCCCATCAAACGCGTGGAGGGCGAGGTCACACTGCCAGGCTCCAAAAGCCTGTCCAACCGTTTGCTCCTCCTGAGCGCCCTGGCCTCAGATACCACCACCGTGCACAACCTGCTGGATAGCGACGATACCCGCTTCATGGCTGAGGCCCTCAAGAAGCTGGGCGTCTCCCTCCGGCTCTCCGAGGACTGGACCCAGGCCATCGTGGAGGGCGTGGACGGCCCCCTGCCTGCACAGCGCGCCGAGCTGTTCCTGGGCCTGGCAGGCACGGCCATCCGCCCTTTGTGCGCGGCCCTGTGCCTGGGCACAGGGGAGTTTACCCTCACCGGCGAGCCCCGTATGCTGGAGCGCCCCATCGGCGACCTTGTGGATGCCCTGCGCCAGCTTGGTGCAGACATCCAGTACCACGGCCAGGAGGGATATCCCCCGCTGACCATCCGCGCCAGGGGCCTGCGCGGCGGCCGCGTCTCCGTCCGCGGCGACCTCACCAGCCAGTTCCTCACCGCCGTCCTCCTGGCCTCACCTCTGGTGAAAGAGGAACTGCTGATTGAAGTGGTGGGCGAGCAGGTCTCCAAGCCCTACATTGACATGACCCTTGACGTGATGCGCCGCTTCGGCGTGGTAGTGGAGCGCAAAGGCTACGAAGCCTACCGTGTCCCGGGAGGCCAGCGCTACCGCTCCCCAGGGGACATCCTTGTGGAGGGCGACGCCTCCTCCGCTACCTATTTCCTCTCGGCGGGGGCCATCAAAGGCGGTACGGTGCGGGTCCTCGGCGTCGGCAAGGACAGCATCCAGGGGGACATTGAGCACGCCCGCGTCCTGGAGCAGATGGGCGCCAAAGTTCGCTGGGGCTTTGACTGGATTGAAGTGTCCCGGGGTGACCTGCATGGTGTTGAGCTGGACCTGAACCGCATCCCCGACGCCGCCATGACCGTGGCCGTCACCGCCCTCTTCGCCAGGGGTACGACCGCTATCCGCAACATCCGCAACTGGCGCGTCAAGGAGAGCGACCGCCTTGCCGCCATGAGCGCAGAGCTGCGCAAGGTAGGCGCCCGGGTGGAAGAAGGCCCGGACTACCTGGTCATCACCCCCCCGGAGCGCATCCAGCCCGCTGTCATTGCCACCTACGGCGACCACCGCATGGCCATGTGTTTCTCCCTGGCCGCCCTGGGCGACGCCCCCATCACCATTGAAGACCCCGCCGTCGTCTCCAAGACCTTTCCAGAGTACTGGGACAAGTTTGGGGAGATAACGAAAGGGTAGGGGCAGGACCTCGTTTGATGGCAACCGTAGGGGCGCAAGGTCTTGCGCCCCTACGGTTGCCTCTCCCATTGACCTTCCGCCCCACACCCGTATAATGGCCCCAGGCTAAATTAGCAAAGAGGGGGATACACACATGGCTATTGTTGGTAGCGGGCTATTCAAGTACGAAGTCCAGGAAAACTGGGGCAAGCTGCCCCCAGGCTACGAATGGGGCCAGGTCGGCGGCGTGGCCGTGGATTCCCAGGACAGAATCTACGTCTTCAACCGCAGCAACCACCCGATGCAGATCTATGACCGCGAGGGCAATTTCCTCTCCTCCTGGGGCGAGGACTTTATCAAGGACGCCCACGGCATCCACATCACCAGGGATGACCTCGTCTTCCTGGTAGACCGCGAGCCCCAGGTGGTCATCAAGACTACCCTGGATGGCAAGAAGATTTTTGAAGTCGGCAACCGCAACCAGCCTTCGGACACCGGCTACACCAGGGAAAGCCCTACCGTCAAGCGCGCCGCCGGCCCCTTCCATCACCCCACGGACCTGTGCGTCTCACCCCACGGCGAGTTCTACGTCTCCGACGGCTACCGTAACGCCCGCGTCCACAAGTTCTCCGCAGACGGCAAGCTCCTCTTCTCCTGGGGCGAGCCCGGTACCGGCCCCGGCCAGTTCACTCTGGTCCACAGCGTCTGGGAGGCCCGCAACGGCCGCGTCTACGTGGCCGACCGCCAGAACAACCGCATCCAGGTCTTTACCCCCACCGGCCAGTACCTGGAGCACTGGGACGGCTTCAAACAGCCCTGCAAAATCTTCGTGGACAAGGACGACATCATGTACGTCGCCGAGCTGGGTGCGCGGGTGTCCGTCTGCAACCTGTCGGGCGATATCCTCGCCCGCTGGGAAGGCAGCGGGCAGCGGGTGGCCGGCGAGCCGATGGCCCCTCACGGCATCTGGACCGACTCCAAGGGCGACATCTACCTGGCCGAGGTACTCCAGAGCGCCCGCCTCCAGAAGTTCGTCAAGGTCTAACGTTCAGGCCATGCTGCAGGGGCAGGTCACCCCGCTCCTGCAGCGCCTATCCCAGGAGACCCCCATGCAGATAGCGCCCCATGTCTATCGTCACCATATTGAGGAGGACCCAGACTCCTTCGGCGCTATGCACCCTGGCGGCTCCAACATCTACTTCGTGGGCGACCCGGCGGACCGCGTGGCCATCGTGGACACCGGCGAGCACTACCGTGATTGGACCCGCGGCATCCTGGGCTACTACCAGAAGCTGGGCAGGCCACAGGTGAGTTGCATCCTCATCAGCCACGGCCACGGCGACCACACCGGTGGCCTGGACCGCATCCAGGAGGCCACTGGCGCACCGGTGCGGTGCCACCCGCGCCTGGCCCCGCGCCTGGAGCGTATGCTGGACCCCGGCATCGTGGTCAAGGTTGAGGACAGGGAGACCATAGACCTGGGCGGGAGCGCCTCTGCCGTGGCCCTATACACGCCAGGCCATGAGGATGACCATATCTGCTACTACCTGGCCGCCGACAACGTCATGTTCACCGGCGACCTGGTCCTGGGCAGCTCCACCGGCAGCGTCCGCAATCTCAAGCAGTACATGCACTCCCTGGAGACCATCGCTGGCTACAACCCAGCGCGGGTCTTCCCGGCCCACGGCGCCCTGGTGGAGGAGGGTACGAAGTACATCAACTCCTATATCGCCCACCGAAACGAGCGGGAGCAGCAGGTCCTGGCCGCCCTGCGCAAGGGCATCACCGATGTGTACGACATCGTGGCCGATGTCTACCCCCGGGACCTGCGCCGCAACCTGCACGAGGCCGCCGCCCGCAACGTCCGCACCCACCTGGACAAGCTCGTAGAGGAGGGCGTGGTGGTGGAGCACCCGCCCACCTATTCCCTCAAGTAATAACCAAGGAGGTACCCATGGCCTTTACCCGTGTCCACCACGTTGGCCTCATCGCTCCCAGCTTTGAAGATGCCGAAAAGGTCTTTGTCAACGGCTTCGGCCTCGTCATAGACCGCAGGCGCAGCAACCTGCCCGGCGGGCGCCCCGGCTCCCTCCCCGATACCACCTCCGTGGAGATCCCCGTGGCGGAGCTGTACCTGGAGATTATCAAGCCCAACGGCTCTACAGGTGAGGCGGCCCAGTTCCTGGCCGACCGTACCGGCGGCGGCTTCCACCACTTGGGCCTCGCCTCCGACGACATCCAGAACGACGTCCGCCTCCTGGAGCAGCGCGGCGTCAAAATCCGCTCCGACCAGAAGTGGGACGCCAAAGGCCCTGTCTTCCTTGACCCCGCCACCACCCTGGGCCTCCAGCTCCAGGTCGCCCCAAGCGAGGAATACTACCCCCATCCCGCCTACCGGGGCGCGGGCGAGATCATTGGCATGGCCCACATCGGCATAGCCGCCCGCAGCTACGAAGAGGTCTATCACCTGTGGAACGATGTCTTTGGCATCCCACAGAACTACTCCCGCGACCGGGGCGGCCCCCGCAGGCCCGAGGCGGCAGGCCAGCCGCGCCTTGGCCCCGATGACCCTGTATGGCTGAAGGAGTTCCCCCTGGGCGGCTGTGTCCTGGAGATCAGCATCCCCGCCGATACGGAAAGCGGCACCGCCCGCTTCGTCGCCCAGCGCGGCCAGATGGGCGCCGCCTTCCACCACATCGGCCCCTACGCCAACGATGTCCACCGCGTCGTGGCCAGGGCTACAAGCAACGGCATCCAGCAGATTGGCCGCATCCCAGAGCCGGGCCAGTCCACCAACTACGTCGCCTGGTTCCACCCCCGCACCTGCCTTGGCGTCCTCGTGGAGGTCTGGAACCGCCCGGAACCCTAGCCGCCTTACCCATCACAGCATTCCCTAGGGGCGTCCCAATGTAATCGGGACGCCCCTGTTCTTTATGCTCTCCCGAATATGGGTAGTTTGACCTCTCCTAAGAGCGATTGTTAGTTGTCATTCTAAAGCGAGGTGGTCATACCCCCGTTGCTATCCCTGGCCATAGCCTCGTGAAGAATCTCCCACCACGGCAGCCCTCCGCAGAGACGCGGCAGCATCCCGCCGTCTGCTTGTTTTGCCATGAAAACAGCCGCTGCCTCGCAGGTCTGCAGAGGGCGGCCAGCCCTCGCAGGGGCTGCTGGGGGTGTCCCCCAGGCATTAGGGGGAGTGGGCGGGAACTAAAGCGTCTGCTCTGGAGGAAAAGCTCAAAGGCACTTTTGCCTCTCGTAGTGCTTGAGGCAACGAGCGCGCACCTTCCATGTTTCGTGGCGTCCTGATGCTATCGGGGCATGGGAGACTCCAATGGCGTGCTCCCCCAGTCCTGGTATACAATGACCCTAGCACCCTGGAAGGCAGGCCAGCCATGGCAGTCCAGCTCAAACGCCACACCTTCACCGTGGACGACTACCACCGTATGCTTGCGGCCGGCATCCTCACCGAGGACGACCGTGTTGAGCTCATCAAGGGGGAAATCATCGCCATGGCCCCCATAGGCCCGCATCACGCATATTCAGTCAAAGGCCTTAATAATTTACTGGCAGAGGGCCTTGGAGAACGGGCGGTAGTGGGCATCCAGGACCCTATTACCGTGGGTGAGCATGCCGAACCGCAGCCGGATGTCTCTGTAGCTCGTCCGCCCCGGACGCGCTACACCGAGGCCCACCCCACCCCCGCTGACCTCTTGCTGGTCATAGAGGTCTCCGACACCACTATTCTGTATGACCGGGAGACCAAGGTCCCTCTCTACGCCAGGGCCGGCATCCCCGAGGTGTGGATCGTGGACCTGGAGGCCCGCCGCATAGAGGCCTACCGCGAGCCAACCCCCAACGGCTACCATATCCTGCGCTACTTCTACCCTGGCGAGACTATTGCCCCCTCCGCCTTCCCAGACGTAACCCTGCCAGTGGACGAGGTCCTGGTGTAACAGCTTGCCGCCCCAGACCACTCTTTCCCTCACCACTCTTTACCACCGTCTGTACGACGCCTACGGCCCCCAGGGCTGGTGGCCCGGCGCAGAAAACCCCTGGGAGGTCATCCTCGGCGCTATCCTTACCCAGAACACCGCCTGGCTCAATGTGAAGCGTGCCCTGGCCAACCTCAAGGCCGCCGGCGCCATCCCGCCGCCACGCATTCGGGACCTGCCCCAGAACGAACTGGCCCAGCTCATACGGCCCAGCGGCTACTTCAATACCAAGGCCCGCAAGCTCAAGGCCTTTGCCCATCATTTGGGAGCGCAGTACAACGATGATTTGGACGCATTCCTGCGCCAGGACCTCTCGGCCCTCCGGCCAGAACTGCTCTCCATCTACGGCATCGGCCCCGAGACCGCCGACGATATCCTGGTCTACGCCGCCGGCAAGCCCTCCTTCGTCATTGACCTCTACACCAAGCGGGTGCTCCAGCGTCTGGGC
>JACQOP010000116.1 GCA_016202485.1 Chloroflexota bacterium
GTCCCGGGGGTTGTTGGTGTCCTGGAGCCAGTACATGCGCCACTCCCGCATGTCGGGGTCACCATAGGTACCGAGGTCCGAGGTCCGGGGAGACGGGGATGGAGTCGTAGGTCTTGACGACGCTGCGGATGATGCCCCTGACACGGTCTGCCACCCTTTCCTTGCCGACGATGCCCGTCAGGTTTTCGCGGGTCTGGATGATGAGCACCAGGACGCTGGCGTCCAGGAAGAGAAGTGAGCGGGCTTCAGCCACCTACAGCTTACCTTCTCGCATAAGCCGGCGGACCTTAGCGGCGGTTGCCTCGTCCAGCTTGTCCTCTTCCAAGAAGGCCGCTACCTCTTCGTCGGTGTAACGGCGAAGGTCGTTTTCCATGGAGCGCAAGGGTGAGACCTCCAGGTGGTCGCCCACCAGAGCCACCGTCAAGAGGGTGTCCGCCTCTATACCCAGCGCCGCCCGATATTCGGCAGGCAGGGTGATCTGTCCTTTGGGCAGGGTCTTGATGACCTTACTCTGTGCCTTCGTAGTAGCCATTTCTTCTATTCCTATTTCTGGATTTTCTGCTTCTACGATACATGGTTTCTGTGCGGGTGGCAAACCATTCATCCTCACCCTACCCTCTCCCAAGGGAGAGGAAGATTTTCCTCCCCCTTTTGGGAAGGTAAGAATGAGGGTAAAGCAAATGCCGTGAGAGGGCTAGCTATTTCTTGCTGGCTATTAGGGAGAGGAAATGAAAATAGTGTGTGTCCCAATTTCATCGGGACTCCCACATACAAAACTCTAGGGGTTACTTTCACGTACCAGGGCGACGCGGCGCTTCATACGCCTTCCTGCCGGGCAGCCTGCCTTCCTGCTCAAGCTGGGCCACTAGCTCCAGGACCAGCCGCGCGTGGATGTCGGGATGCTCCATCGCGGTGTTGTGCGTGCCGGGTGTGACCGCAAAGCGGGTTGGCACCAGCTCCATGAACCGCCGGACGATCGGCTCGTGCTGCGCCCACGCCTGGGGGTCGCTACGGCGGGACTCGCTGTAAACAAGGGTCACGGGGTAGTCCACTTGGGCAAGGATGGGCCAAACCTGGTCTGCCTCGGCCTGGGCGTCAAAGAAAGCCGCCTCCGCCGCCGGCGTACATTTCAGCTCCACGGAGCCATCGGGCCGCTCGCGTGCCCCCCAGTTGACGTAGGCCCACATTGACTCGTCGGTGAGCAACCGGAACCCGCCGCGCCCCTTGAGCGAGTCAAACATGGCCTGGCGGGATGCCCAGACCCAGCGCTTGTTGCGCACGCCCTGGCGCGCCAGTTTGCCTCGCTCACGCTCCTCCGGCGTGCGGGTGAGCTGCGCCAGCAGCGTCGGCTCAATGAAGTAGCCTCCCGCGATACGTCCAGCCATGCGCGGCGACGCCAGCAGGGCTGCTCCTGCTCCGAAGGAGTGCGCCACGAGGACGACGTTCCGGAGGTCCAGCGCAGCCACGAAGCCGGCTATGTCTGCGGCAAGGAGGTCCCAACTAACCGGCGCAGACGACACCTCGCTGTCGCCGTGGCTACGCAGGTCTAGCGTCAGGCAGCGCAGGTTGCCCTCCAGCCGGCGCGCCACCGGCTCCCAGAGGCCTCCGCACATGCCTGCGCCGTGGACCATGACGCCGACGGGGCCGTCGCCGCCCCAGTCCAGGTAGTGCATGCGGATGCCATTGGCGTCTACAAAGCGGTCCTCAGGCTGGCTCATGGACAGGCTATCCCCCCAACAGAAAAACGCCCCTCTGGAAAGAACGGCGCTTGACGTGCCTTGTGTGTATGGTAGCGGGGGTAGAACGCGAACCTACGACCCTCGGATTATAAGCCCGATGAGCTTCCACTGCTCCACGCCGCGACGGAGATTCCCTTCTCCCGCAAGGGGAGAAGGCTAGGATGAGGGGAAACGTCTCGCCCTCATCCTTAATCCCTCTCCCCTCAAGGAAGAGGGGCAGAGTTTTCCACGGGCTGCTCCTTGCGGGTGATGCGCAGGGGACAGGCGGCGTCCCGGGGGTTGTTGGTGTCCTGGAGCCAGTACATGCGCCACTCCCGCATGTTGGGGTCGCCATAGGTACCGAGGTCTGGGGAGACGGGGATGGAGTCGTAGGTCTTGACGACGCCGCGGATGATGTCCCTGACACGGTCTGCCGCCCTTCCCTTGCCGACGATGCCCGTCAGGTTATCGCGGGTCTGGATGATGAGCATGAGGCCGCTGGCGGTCCAGCGGCTGCGGCGGGCGACGTACATGGGGGCGTGGCCGGTGAAGAACCAGGGGACGCCGGCAAAGCAGAACTCCCACAAGAGGTCGTGGGGGTCGGTGGGCATATTTTCGGGCCAGGGTTCGGGGTCGTTGTCGTGGAGGTACTGGAGCAGGCCCCAGAAGGTCCGCTCGTAGTCTTCCAGGGCGCCGATGCGGGCCTTCTCGCCCACGAAGACGACCAGGGCGGGACGGTAGGGCAGGCCCTTGTGAGTATGCAGGAACTCTAGCATGGTGTCCCGGAAGGCCAGGGGGGCTGCAAGCTCGTCCTCGCTGATGTAGGAATACCTGATGCTGCCCTTCTCCTCGGCGATGACCGCAAAGTAGCAGGGGAAGGGGTCGTCGGGGTCCATGACCATGGCCTTGTAGGCCTGGTAGGCCTCCTGCACCCATCCGGGCGGGTCGCTGCTGTGACTGGCGGGCTTGAGGACGTCGCCGTCTTTTTTGAGGAGTCGTTCCATGCTGGAGTACCCCTTCTGGAGTGGCTTGCCGCCTATGCTATTCCCGTGCTGGGCTGCCGTCAAGGGAAGGATGTGGGAAGGACGTGGAGAGGACGAAAAGGGTGGGGCTTGGGGATGAAGGCCAAGGTGTTTGAACAAGATGGGATGGCGGGGCGCTGCCGCGTCCCTGTCCGTGACGGCAGGGGTGGTGAGAGATGCTTCGCGAGGCTATGATCCGGGAAGGCGAGGGCATTTGACCGACTCGCTCAGCACGATAAGGGCAGGAGGCGTGGGGTGAGGTAGGGTGACGATCAAGTACCGAACCACACCTTTTCCAGGGTGGGGATGCCCTGGGGGGTGAGGGCGTATCCCTGGACGTAGGGCTTGACGAGGACATAGCTGACGCCGTGCCACAGGGGGAAGGCGGCGCCGCCGGCCAGGAGGAGCTGCTGGGCCTGGGCGTAGAGGCCGGTACGGCGGAGGTGGTCCGGCTCGGTGCGGGCCTCCTCCAGCAGGGCGTCAACCTGGGGGTCCTGGTAGCGCCCAACGTTGTAGGCGGAGCCAGAATGGAAGAGGGTGTCCAGGACGTTCTCCGGGTCGGGGTAGTCGGCGATCCAGCCGTAGTCAAAGAGGTTGTCCACTTCCTGGGCCAGGCGGGTGAAGTACTCGTCTGGCGGCAGGAGGCGCACCGATACCTGCACACCCAGGTTGGCCCGCCACAGCTCGGCCATAGCGCCGAGGTGTCCAGGGACGCTGTCCAGGCCCGATGCGGTGTAGACGATGGGTGGCAGGCCCTGTGGCCCGCCGTAGGAGGACTGGGCCAGCAGGCGGCGGGCCTCCGCCGGGTCGTAAGGGGGAGGAGATGTGGCAGGAGGGTAGCCCGGCATTCCGGGAGGAAGGAGGCCGCCTGCCAGCAGGAGGGACTCCTGGGATTCTGAGCCAATAAGCTGGGTGCGGTCCAGGGCCAGGACAAAGGCGCGGCGCACCAGAGGGTCGTCAAAGGGAGGCCTGGCGGTGTTGAAGCCGATGTAGTGGATGGACTGCTCGCCGTAGGCCCGCAACTGGTCTGCCAGGCCGCTGCCTGGGTCCAGCACCCGGGACAGGCTGCCCCCGCCGACTTCCACGGCGTCTATCTGGCCCTCCTCGTACAAGCGCAGGGGGGGGCCTGCCAGGAAGCGGAAGGCCACGTAGCGGACGCCCTGGGAGGGGCGGTAGTGGCCTGGGGCGCGCTCCAGGAGGAGGTGTTGTCCTTGCTCCCATGCCTTGAGCTGGAAGGGGCCTGTGCCATTGGGGGACTGCTGCCAGCCTGGGCCGGCCTCCACCTGGAGGCGGTCTACGACGAAGGCCACGGGATAGGCGAGCTTGGCAAGGAAATAGGCTTTGGGGGCGTCAATGGTGATTTCCAGGGTGTAGTCGTCCACGACACGGAGGCCGGCGATGGCCCCGGCTTCTCCCGCCAGGCGCTCGCGAAGGCCGAGGATGTCTGAAAGGTAGGCGGCGGCGGTAGGGGAGCCGAGGTCCGGACTGGAGGCGCGCTCCAGGGAGTAGGCCACGTCGTGGGCAGTGACCTGCCGTCCGCTGTGGAAGAGGGCGTCGCGGCGGAGGTGGAAGCGGTAGCGGGTCCCGCCGTCCAGTGTGTCCCAGGACTGCGCCAGGTCCGGTTCCAGGCGCACGCCGTCCTCCAGACGCACCAGGCCGCTGAAGATGTGGGAGACGTACAGGTGGGTGGTCGTGTCCTGGGAAAGGGCGGGGTCTAAGGAGCGGGGTTCCGTCCCGGCGAGCGCCAGGGTCTGGAAGCGGGGCACGCCGGAGACCATCTCGGCGGGGGGAAAGACGGGGGCAGGGGTGGGCGACGGCGTGGGCGTGGGTGTAGGCGTTGGCAGGGCGACGGGCGAGGGCAAGGGCGAGGGCGTTATGGCCGGCGACGGAAAGACGACCGGCGAGGGCTGGGTAGGCGTGAGCGTGGCAAAAGGGGGCGCAGGCTGGCAGGCAAGGGCCGCCGGGAGCAGCAGGGCGGCCAGGAAGGGGAGAAGGGTGCGCCTGGAGAGGGCTGGACAGGAAGGCATAGTGTAGGATAGGGGGCCAGGGGGGTGGGACGTCAAGGGCCACCGTGCACACGGGCAGGCCCTGTATCCCGGGCCTGGGGTAGCAAATGGTCCGCCGCCAACTAGTGAGGTGGGATGCAGAAAGCTTAAGACTTTTGGGCGGTTGCCCGCCTTTTCCTGTTCCGCTATAGTGGAGCCAGTTGTAGGTGGGGGAGCGTCCAATGCCCAAGGTCCTGGTAGTAGATGACCATGCCACCATGGTGCGCTTGCTGACTATGACGCTCCCCTATGAGTACACGGTGTCTCATGCCGCCAGCGGCCCCGAGGCCATTGAACTGGCGGAGGAGTTCCAGCCGGACCTGATGCTCCTGGACGTGAATATGCCTGGGCTGAACGGATTTGAGGTGCTGCGCCAGGTGAAGGCCTCCAAGAACCTGAGCCGCACAAAGGTCATTATGGTTACCGCCCGCTCCGATGAGGCGGACCGTAACCTGGCCCTCCAGCTTGGGGCGGACGCCTACTTTACCAAGCCTTTCAGCCCTCTGGCCCTCCTGGAAGAGGTCAGCAAGCTCCTGGAATGAGCAGGGGTTGCCCGACAATTCGGGAGTTGCCTCTTCGCGCTTGGCAGAGGTCGGTTTTCGCCACCCACCCGCCCAAATACGCTGGGGGACGCCCCCACAGCCCCCGGCAGGGAATCCTTCACTCTGTTCAAGGACAGGCTCTCGTTCCCTCACACCCTCCTTGACATGAAGGCAGTTATCGGGCAAGGCCAATGGGCAGAGTTTCCGATTAGAACAAACTGGCCCCAACAATATCGGGGCCAGCTTTTATTCATGGGACGTATGGGGGCTATGGCTCTGGTGTGGGCGTGGGTAAGGCGCTGGAGGTCAGGTACTTGAATAACTCGTCGTCGGCAGAAAGGACGACGGTGGTGTTATTGGTCAGGAACACCTTGTAGGCCTGGAGACTGCGCTGGAAGGCGTAGAACTCCGGGTCCTGCTGGAGAGCGTCGGCAAAGATGGCGATGGCCTGGGCCTCGCCTTCGCCGCGGAGCTGGTTGCCGGTGCGTTCGGCTTCGGCGCGGATGATGGTGACCTCGCGGTCCACGCTGGCGGTGATGCGCTGGTTCTCCTCTGCGCCCTCGGCCCGCAGGCGCTGGGCCTGGACGGAGCGCTCGGTCCTCATGCGGTTGTACACGCTCTCTTCCACGCTGGAGGGGAAGTCCGCCGCCTTCAGGCGCACGTCCACAATGAGGATGCCAAAGTCGTTCTCAACGGACTGGACGGCCCGGTTGGCCCCCCCGACGACGCGCTGGGCCAGGGCTTCGCGGACGTCCACCCCCTCGGCGGTGCGCTTGGGCGACACGGCAATGGTGCCGTCGGCGAGGATCACGGACTCGCCGCCTATGATGTTGGTGCGCTCGGTACGGGCAATCTCGCTACGGATCTCTGAGACGACGATGTTGGCGATGCGGCTTTCGGCGTTGAACTCGTTGCGCAGGGTCAAAAGGAACTTGCGGGGGTCCTGGATGACATAGCGGACGTAGGCGTCAATCTCCAGGATCTGCCGTTCTCTGTCCTGCATGGCTTCTGTGGGGACGTCAATGCGCAGGAGGCGCTTGTTGAAGCGCTGCACGTCCTCCACAAAGGGGGTCTTGAACTGGAGGCCGGGCTCTGTATAGACGCGCTGGATCTCACCGAAGCGGGTCACAATGGCATACTGGGCCTGGTCCACGATGAACGCCGCCTGGGCGCCGATGAAAAGGGCGCCCAGGAGAAGAATAAGGATGGGAATCAGCGCCTTCACGAGGTTGACCTCATCTAGCTTTCGTTCTGCCTGGTCAGGTCCAGGAACTGGAGCATATTGCCACCGGCATCAGGGTTCACAACGAACTTCTGGATGCCCGGGAGTATCTCTTCCATAGCCTCCAGGTAGAGGCGCTGGCGAGTGACATCCTTGGAGTCCCGGTACTCCCGCAGGACGGAGAGGAAGCGGTCGGACTCGCCGGTGGCGCGAAGCACGCGTTCCTGTTTGAAGGCCTGGGCGGCGTTGGTGATGCGCTCAGCGTCGCCTCGGGCCCGGGGGACCTGGTCCTGCTGGTAGGCTAGGGCCTGGTTGATGGCGGCTTCCTTGTCCACCCGGGCGCGCACCACGTCGTCAAAGGCATCCCGAACCTGGTCGGGGGGCCGCACGTTTTGCAGGCGCACCTCCAGGACAAGGACGCCGGAGTTGTAGCTGGTCATAATCCTGCGCAGGAGCTGCAGGGTGTCCTGCTGGATGGCCTCGCGGTTGATGGTGAGCACATCGTCAATGGAGCGCTGGCCCACCACCTGGCGCAGGGCGGCTTCCGAGGCGTCCTTGAGGGTCATGCCGCTGGGGGAGCCGGCGCGGACTCCCCGCTGGGGGTCGCCGGGGTCGGCCACCTGGAACAGGTAGTTGAAAAGGTTGTCAATGCGATACTGGACCACCATCTGCACATCGGCGATGTTCAGGTCGCCGGTAATCATGATGGCTTCGGAAGGGACGTCGGTGGAGCCGCCGCCGGACAGGCTGCGGAAGCCCACTTCCAGGCGCTGGGTCTCGGTGACCACCGCCTTGGTGACGGTACCGATGGGCCGGGGCCAGAACCAGTGGAGGCCGGCTTCCCGCTCGCCCACGTAGGAGCCGAAGAGCTGGATGGCCGCTCGCTCTGCAGGCTCTACCTGGAAGAGTCCGGAGGACAGCCAGATAACGAGGGCTGCAATAAGAATAAGGAAAAACAGGACAGGGGCGCTGCCGCCGCCCAACCGGTTGAGGATGGGCTGGAAGGGCCGCTTGAGGCTCTCCAGGAGCTTGTCTATGTCTATCTCAGGGTTGGGACGGGGTTGCTGGTACATGAGGCCTGCATTTTGGGGAATCCTGTCACTGCACTCCATCATACCATGTGTGGCAAGAGGGTCTGGCCTGTCTGGGGGTTTGTGAACATGGGGCGGAGAGGGCGTCTGGAGGGACGCATGGTCATACGCCCCCCCAGAC
>JACQOP010000117.1 GCA_016202485.1 Chloroflexota bacterium
ATATATTGGGGGGGGGGGGGTGAAATGCGTACACCGGAGAGTTTTGCGGCCCATTGGGGAGGGGTTGTCCTCACGGGTTTGATAGCGGTTTCTTTCGTGGTGCTGCCCCTGGCGCGACAGGATGCACACCTGATTTTGCTGCTCCTCCTCCCAGTGGCGACCGTCGCTACGGCCCACTGGGGCGGCTTTATCCCAGCGGTTGCCAGCGCTGGGATAATCTCCAGCGCCTTCGTATATGCGGCGGCAACGGGAACACTGCCCCGAGCGCTCTCTGTTGCCCGAGAGGATTTCATAGTAGCCAGCGCTGTGGTGATTGGAATTGCCCTAGTCCTTGGCCGCTTCCTGGAGGCTCTTGAGAAACGGCGCAGGGCGCTGGAACGCTCGGTAGCAGCGCAGAACACCCAACTAGCTTCTGCTAATGAAGGACTCCGCAGCCTAGAAGAGCGGCACCGCTTGCTCCTCAGCGCCATTCCCGACATGGTGTTCCGCATCAAGGCCGATGGGACGTACCTGGACTTCAGCCCCGGCCAAAACACCGCCCCCCTGGTTTCTCCCGAGGTATTTCTGGGCAAGAAAGTCACAGACATTCTTCCGCCACAGGAAGCCCAACAGAACATGCGGCTGATTGCCGAGGCGCTGCGTACGGGGCAGACCCAGGTATCGGAGTACGACCTGGCGATGCCTGACGGCGTCCACAGCTACGAGGCCCGCATCACGCCGGCAGTGGGAAACGAGGTAGTGGCCCTGGTCCGGAACGTCACGGCCTTCAAGCAGGCCCAAGCGGCCCTGGAGGAGCAGCAAACCAGCTACCGTGCGGTTGTGGATAACTCTGCCGATGGCATTGTGGTGTCTGTTGGCAACCGGTACGTTCTGGCCAATAACGCCTATCTGCGTATCTATGGGCTGGGGTCCCTTGATGAGCTTGAGGGCAAGACTGTGGGCAGTATGGCGCTGCCGGAATACAGGCCTCTGATGGAGGCCCGGCGCGAGGCCAGGGAGCGTGGCGAGGCTGTCCCTGACCCCTTTGTGTACAAGATACGGCGGCCAGACGGCGAGGTGCGTACCCTGGAGCTCACCGGGGCTGCTATTGTCTATGAAGGGGAACCTGCGACGATGGTTATGGTGCGGGACATCACGGAGCGTGAGCAACTGGAGACGGCTGTACGGGAGCAACAGGCGCTGTTCCAGGCGCTGCTGGACAACGCCACCGACGCCATCTCCATTGGCGTGGCGGACCGCCGCCTGTACGTGAACCAGGCCTACCTGCGTCTGGTGGGGGCGACGGACAACTCCCAGGCGCTGAGCGCCCCCTACGGGAGTTTCATGTCCGATGAAGACCGTCCGGCATCTATGGAGCGCTTGCAAAGGCGGCTTCGGGGAGAAGAGGGGTCCTCGGTGTACGAGTACCGGATGCGGCGGCTGGATGGAGAGCTGCGGGATGTGCAGATCGCTTCCTCTGCCATCACCTTCAACGGCCGGGTCACCAACCTGGCCATCATCCGGGACATCACCGACCTCAAGGGCCTGGAGGAGCGGCTGCGCCAGGAGGGAGAGCGCTATCGCAACCTGGTGGAGAGCATCGCAGACGTGGTGTACCGGGTGAGGGGAGACCTCTACTCGGGCCGGATGGAGTTTGTGAGCAGCCGTGTAGAGGCACTGTTGGGATACAAGCCTGAGGAGTTTTACCGCCACGCAGGGCTGTGGCGGAGCCTGTTGCACCCTGAAGACGTGGAGTCGGCAGCCATACAGACGGAGCGCATTCTGTTTGGCATGGCGGAAGGCCCGCGCGTCTACCGGATGCGGCACAGGTCAGGGGAATACCGCACTTTTGAAGACAATATGCGGCTGATGAGGGATGAGCACGGTAACGTGGTGGGTATTTCGGGTGCCGCCAGGGACATAACGGAGCGGATACGGCTGGAGGAGAGCCTGCGTGAGCAGCAAGGGATGTTCCAGGCCCTGCTGGATAACGCCGGCGACGCCATATCGGTGGGCCTGGCCGACCGCCGGTTATACGTGAACCAGGCCTACCTGCGACTGGTGGGGGCCAGAGACCTGGCCCAGGCAGTGGATGCGCCCTATGAGACCTTCATCGCTGAAGAGGATAGAGAGATGGTGCTGGAGCGGCTCCAGGAGCGGCTCCAGGGGCGAGCAGTGCCATCATTCTACGAGTACCGGATACAGCGGCTAGACGGGGAGGTGCGCCATGTGCAGACCTCGGCGGTGCACATTACGCTCAACGGGCAACCGGCGAACCTGGCCATCATCCGGGATGTGACTGAGCAAAAACGCATTGAGGAGGAACTGCACCAGCAGGAGGAGCGATACCGGGTGGTCGTGGAGAATGCGTCAGACGGCATATCCATCGTCGTGAACGAGCGGCTCACTTATGTTAACGAGACCTGGCTCCAGATTCACGGCCTCAGGGAGCCCGCTCCGGTGATAGGCCAGCCCATGGTTGCATTCGTTACGCCGGAAGACCGCCAGGATGTCCTTGGCCTCCTGGCAGGAATGAGGGCCGAAGGGGTCAGTACCGAGCGCATGCAGTTCCGCATCCGGCGGGCAGACGAGGCGGTACGGACGGTCCAGTCGGCAATAAGCAACCTGACTTTTCAGGGCCAGCTCGCCTGTGTCTGCATCGTGCGGGACATCACCGACCGGGTGCACATGGAAGAGGAACTGCTACAGGCGAACAGCCGGCTGGAGGAGGCCCTGCGCCAGGTGCAAGAGAACCAGGCCCACATGGTACGCCAGGAACGGCTGAGCGCCCTGGGCCAGTTGGCCAGCGGGGTGGTCCATGACTTCAACAATGCCCTGACTCCCATGGTTGGTTTCACCTCATTGTTTCTTCTGCGGCCGCAGCTCCTTGATGACAAGGAGAGAGCTATGGGCATGATTGGTGCGTGTCATGAGGCGGCGGAGAACGCCACAAAGATTGTGGCGCGACTGCGAGATTTCTACCGGCCCCGACAGCAAGAGGAGCACCTTGCGCCTCTGGACTTGAATGAAGTGGCCCGAAAGGCCCTGGAGCTCACCCGGTATGTGTGGCAGCAGCAAGCGGCGGCGGAAGGGAGAGCCATAGAGGTGCGAACAGAACTGGGCCCTTTGCCCTCTGTTGCCGGCAATGCCACTGAACTGACGGAGGTCCTGACCAACCTCATTTTGAACGCCGTGGACGCAATACCGCAGCAGGGGACCATCACCTTGCGTACGCTCCAGGAACAACAAAACGTCATCCTTCATGTTACGGACACGGGTATTGGTATGCCGGAAGAGGTACGGAGCCGTTGTTTTGAGCCGTTCTTCACGACGAAGGGGGAGAAAGGCACGGGTATGGGCCTGGCGGTGGTCTACGGAGCGGTACAGCGTCACGGAGGCACCATAGATGTGGCGAGTGAAATGGGGAAGGGGACCACGTTTAGCATCCGCCTGCCGGTGGGTCCTTGAGGCCGGGGTGCAAGGAGGAGCGGTGCATGTGGTGGCGCAGAGGCGACTGGGGGCCTGTTTGCGGCGCATCTCAGGACAGTGGCCCGTGTGAGAGGACGAGGGGTTCACTCCCTTCATCCCGATGTCATCGGGACTCAGGATAGGCTCTTAATCCCTCTCCCATCAAGGGAGAGGGGCATTGCCCAGCGGGGTTACACCCTCTGCACTCCCTTTTTCAACACCGCGTTAGAGGACTGCCTCTTTTTTCACACACCCTTCATTTCATGCTACAAGCTGACGGTAAGACAAAAGCGATTGACTACGGCAGAAATCGTAGTACATGACCAGTAGGATGACGGTTGACTCACAGTGAATAGACATGATACGTTCCCATCCGATATTTAGCCTAGTCCGCACTACGTACGATTGCAACACCGTCCCAAAGAGAATCCAGAAAGGCGGCAAAGGGACTATGACAAACCGTCAGCGGCTTGCCCTGGGGATGCTAGCGGCCTTTGTGGCAGCTACATCAATGGGGGTGGAACCGGTAAGCATAACGGTAACCATCATCATTGCGGTTGTGTGTGTCATACTGGGGGCCATTGCAAGTTTTCTGGCCAGCTATTGGTTCTCCAAGCCCCCACCTCCAGTACCGATATGAAAGGTGCTGACCTTCGTTCGGTCTGAACGAGAAGGCGACGATCGGAAGTGTACCTACACCGTGGACGGGGTAGAGTACAGTGTGATGTTGAAAGCGATGCAAGAACAGCATCCTGACCTGCAGGGCTGCCCTGAGCAGATACATCCCAGAGGGTAGGATGAAAAGGAGTGCTGAGCATGGCAAGTGGGACACCGTCCGGCCCAGTGGATGTACGCGCCATCTATTTGCTTGAGGCCAGTATCCATCAGCGGTTCTCGCGGATGCGGCTTCTGGTCATGCTTGAGGGCGTGGCGATTGCGCTGCTAGCCGTTGCCCTGATTGTGATTACGCTGTCGTTACCATAGCGATATGGGGCAAGGCTCCATCGCCGCAGAGAGCCAGGCTTCCTTGCGATTGTTGAGGGGCGGAGAGGCGTGCATCTTGTGTCAATCCTGGCGTTATCCAGGAATGAAGGTGTGAGCAGGCACGCGCTTGGCCTTTGCCCCGTTCGCTCTGCTCAGGACAGGCTCTTTGTCCCTCTTCCATCAAGGGGTACCGACGGGCTTTGCCCATTATTTACTGGCAGGCCACTTCCTTCCC
>JACQOP010000115.1 GCA_016202485.1 Chloroflexota bacterium
CCGGTCCACACCGGCAGGCCGGTGGATGCGGCAGCCTCCATGGCGTGGCCTGCCATCTCCACGTCCCGCATCATCTCCAGGAGGATGAGGTCGCAGCCAGCCTCCGCCAGGACCTCGGCCTGCTCCTGGAATGCCTTCCGCAGCCGCTCCATGCTGGGACGGTCCCGGAACTGGTAGCGGCCCTGGTCGTCTCTGTCCCAGCCCAGGAAGTGGGAGATGGAGCCGGCAATGGCGACCTCCTGGCCGCCGGCGGCCCGTTCTCTGGCTTCGCTGGCGATGGCCACAGCCCGCATATTCACCTCGCGGGTGCGGCCCGCCAGTCCCACGGTCTCCAGGGCCAGGCGGGACGTGGGAAAGGTGTTGGTGGTGATGACGTCCGCCCCTGCACGGATATAGTCCTCGTGGACGGAGCGCACCACGTCAGGGTGGTGCAGGTTGGCCAGGGCAGACCAGGCGTTGGATGCGTTGGAGACGCCCTTGCGTTCCAACTCTGTGGCCGTGGGGCCGTCCAGGATGAGCACGTCCCCCCGCGCCAGGCGCTCTTGCAGTGCCTGCATAAGGTCTCCTTCTTTTGGTCCTGGTATAAAAGGGGGCGCTGCCTCTCCGCCCCATCATAGCACAGGGGTGTGTTTGCTTTGCCGCTGGTTGGGCTATACTTATCCGATGGCAAGCAATGTGCACGTTGGGGGCCTATGGGCGACGTAACCGACCTCCTGGAGGCTTTTGAGCTGGGGACGCTGGTACGTCCTTCCCCACTGGCCCTGAACCTGGTGGACCTGTCGCGGGCGGTCGCCCGCTGGGGCGGTGCGCACAGCCTACCGCCGGCGCCTGGGGAGGAGGCGCTGCGGCCCCTCATCGGCGATACCCAACACCTGGTGCTGGTGCTGGCCGATGGCCTGGGCATGTCTCTCTTGGAGCTGCTGCCTCCAGGCGCTTTTCTTCCTAGCCGCGTCGCCCTTACCCTCCGTACAGTGTTCCCGTCGACAACGGCGGTGGCCCTCACCTCCCTGGCCACAGGCCAGTGGCCCGCCCAGCACGGGGTAGTGGGCTGGTGGACCCACCTGCCCCAGATCAAGAGGGCAGCAACCATCCTCCAGTACCTCACCCGCGACGACCGCCGCTCCCTGTCCGACCTGGGCGTGACGCCGTCCCAGGCCTATCCTGTCCCCTCGGCTTTAGGAAGCTACGGATGCGATACCCTGGCCCTGTTTCCTGAGCGTATTTCCCAGGGGGCCTACACCAGCTATTTCACCGGCGGGAAGGCCGTGCGCGGCTATCACAGCCTTACCGAGGCGGTGAACCTGGCGGTGGAGCGGGTGCGCCAGGCGGAAGGCCCCACCTTTACCTATCTGTATACCCCCCGGGTGGACGACACCGCCCACGCCTATGGCATGGCCCGGCCGGAGACCCAGGCTGCCGTCTACGACCTGGACCGGGAGATGGAGCGACTGGCCGCCGGTCTGCCCGCCCAGGCCCGCCTGCTGCTCACCGCGGACCACGGATTTCTGGACTGTCCCGAGGGGTCCCGCCACGAGTTCCGCTTCTATGACCCCCTGCTGGGCTTACTATGGTACCCTCCCTCCGGCGACGCCCGGGTGATGTACCTGCACGTCAGGCCGGGCAACCGCGGGCGCATCCGCGACTACTTTTTCCGGCGCTTCGGCGACCGCTTCCTGGTTATCACCACAGAGGAGGCCGAGGAGCTGGAGGTTTTTGGCCCGGGGCCGCTGTCCGGGGTTGCCAGGGAACGGTTAGGTGATCTGATGGCCATCTCCCAAGGCGCCGATGCAATGGAGTACCGTCCCGCCGGGGGCAACGGCAGAGTAATGCAGGAAGCATCCCAGCACTCCGGCCTGTCGCCCCAGGAGGTGCTGGTGCCCCTGGTGGCGGCCTAACCACGATTTAACAGAAATGTAACATTTGGGCAATAATTCGGCAATGCCGTCTGGGGAGAATAGCTGTAGCTTCACAGGCGGAATCCCCACCCAGAGCGTTAGCCACATTAGCTTGCAGGGGTATGGAGCCGTTCAATAGGGGGCCTCTGAAGGTATGGGGAGGAGGGAGCAATGGGGAACGAAATCGGACAGTCCAGACCTTGACCCTGGGGCGGGTTTCGTTGACACTTAATGGGTTTGTCCAGGACAGTTCGGCAACACAAGGAAAGGAGTCTTTCACCTATGGCAGGTAGAAACCTCACGCCGGCCCAGGTATTGCAGTTTGTTAGGGACCGGGGTATTCAGATGGTGGACTTGAAGTTCATTGACCTCCCCGGCACCATGCAGCACTTGCATGTCCCCCTGAGCGAGCTGAACATGGAGCTCTTTGAGAAAGGCACGGGCTTTGACGGCTCCAGCATCCGGGGCTTCCAGGCCATCCAGGAGAGCGATATGCTCCTTGTCCCTGATTCCACCACCGCAGTGGTGGACCCCTTTTACGATATCCCGACCCTCAGCATTATCTGCGACGTCCGTGACCCCCTGACCAGCGGTCCCTATTCTCGGGATGCCCGGTACATCGCCAAGAAGGCCGAGGTCTTTCTAAAGTCCACCGGAATTGGGGACACGAGCTATTGGGGGCCAGAGTTGGAGTTCTTTATCTTTGACTCCGCTCGCTTTGACCAGGGGGTGAACAGCGCCTCCTACCACATTGACTCGGAGGAGGGCATCTGGAACTCCGGCAAGGAGCGCTCTCTGACGGGGGGGCCAAACCTGGCGAACAAGATCCGCCACAAAGAAGGGTACTTCCCGACACTGCCTATGGATACCCAGGGGGACATTCGCTCCGAGGCGGTGCTGCGAATGCAGGACTTTGGCCTGGTTATTGAGAAGCACCACCACGAGGTGGCAACGGCCGGCCAGGGCGAGATTGACATGCGGTTTGATACGCTGGTCAAGACCGCCGACAACGTGATGATGTACAAGTATGCGCTGAAGAATGTGGCCTACAAGCACGGCAAGGTGGCTACCTTCATGCCCAAGCCCCTCTTTGGGGACAACGGTACGGGGATGCACACCCACCAGAGCATCTGGAAAGAAGGCCAGCCCATCTTCTATGGCCAGGGCTACGCCAACATGAGCGATACTATGAAGTACTACATCGGCGGACTATTGCGGCACGCCCCTGCACTGCTGGCCTTCTGCGCCCCCACCACCAACTCCTATCGCCGGCTGGTGCCGGGCTACGAGGCGCCAGTGAACCTGGCCTATTCGGCCCGTAACCGCAGCGCCTGCGCCCGTATCCCCATGTATTTTGACAGTCCTGCGGCCAAGCGTGTGGAGTTCCGCTGCCCGGACCCCTCCTGCAACCCCTATCTGGCCTTTGCTGCCATGCTCATGGCGGGCATTGACGGGATCATGAACCGCATTGACCCCGGCGACCCCCTGGATGTGAACATCTATGAGATGTCCGCTGAAGAGGCCAAGAAGGTGAAGCAGGTGCCCGGCAGCCTGGACGAGTCCCTGGCGGCGCTGGAAGGGGACCATGAGTTCTTGGTACGCGGGGATGTGTTTACCCGGGACATTGTTGACACGTGGCTGGAGTACAAGCGCAGCCGGGAGCTGGATCCCGTGCGCCTGCGGCCCCACCCCTACGAGTTCTTCCTCTACTTTGACGTCTAGGCTCCTGTTCCCAGAGCCAAGGAAAGGCACGGCCCCGTTTGGGAGCCGTGCCTTTCCTGTTACAGCTACGTATACGTCTTTACTTCCCGCACCGGTGCGGGTAGACTATACCAGTTGACCCTAATAAATATCACTACAGAGGTCTCCCGATGGACCTGCAAGCCCTATTGCCCAACAAGGCGAACCCTAAACTCCAGCCCTTCACTCCCGGCGACACAGTGCGCGTTAGCCTGCGTGTCATTGAAGGCAACCGGGAGCGCGTGCAAACGCTGGAAGGGGTGGTCATCCGCCAGCACAACAACGGCGCCGGCTCCACCTTCACCATCCGCCGCGTGACCCGGGGCATTGGTATGGAGCTGACCTACCTGCTGCACTCGCCCCGCCTGGAATCGGTGAACGTCGTGCGCCGGGGCCGCGTCCGCCGTGCGCGCCTGTACTACCTGCGGGGCCGCTTTGGCAAAGCCGCCCGTATCCGGGAGGACCGCTCCGCCCGGGTGCTGGTGCCTGCCACGCCTCCGGAGCCGGCGGAAGACGAAGCCCCCACCGAGGCATAGGCGATTTCACCTCCGGAACCTAGCGTAGGGGGCACGGTATATCGTGCCCCTACGAATGTTCTCCCACACCTGCTTCCATTGCCTCACCGGGTCCGGCGTATACTACCCCCATGAACGCACCCATGCCCTACGCTGAAGTCGCCGTGGACGCGCCAGTCCGCGGCCCCCGTACCTTCACCTACGCCGTTCCCCCAGGGATGGCCCTTGCTTCCGGCCAGATGGTGCAGGTGTCCTTTGGCCCCCGGATAGCCGATGGTGTGGTGGTCAAGCTCAGCCCCTCCACGACCATTGACCCGATCAAGCCAGTGCTCCAGGCGGACTCCAATGGCCCCCTTCTTATGCCCCACCAGCTTGAACTGGCAGAGTGGGTCAGCGACTACTACCTCTCGCCCCTGTACGACGCCCTTGCCCTCATGCTACCCCCTGGCTCCCGCGGTCGTACCCTGTCAGTGGTGATGCGGCCGTCGGAGGAAGCCCTGGCCCACATGAGCGATACCCTGCGGGAGCGCATCGCCGTCCTTTTCCCTGGCCGCCGCCAGCAGGTGCGGGAGGAGGTGCTGCGGGCGCGCGCCGGCCCAGGGACTCAGCGGGAGGTGGACCGGCTTATACGCCAGGGCCTGCTGCAGCGCCACCCCCGTTGGCGGGCGCTCCACCCTCCGGGGGTGGTCCAAGAAGAGCCGGAGCCCTTTCCACTGGGCGAGCCGCCCCTGTCGCCGACCCTTGCCCAGCGGGCGGCCCTGGACGCCATCGGCCCGGCCCTGGATAGCCGCCGGCATGAGGCGTTCCTGCTGCACGGCGTCACGGGCAGCGGCAAGACGGAGGTGTACCTGCAGGCCCTGGCCCGCTGCCTGGAAAGCGGACGCAAGGGCATCGTTCTGGTGCCGGAGATAGGGTTGACGCCCCAGGCGGTGCAGCGGGTCCAGGCCCGCTTCCCAGGCCAGGTTGCGGTGCTGCACAGCCGCCTTTCGGCCCTGGAGCGCCGCCAGGCGTGGTGGGACGTGCGGCGCGGGCGGTACCCGATTGTCATCGGCTCACGCAGCACCCTCTTCGCGCCGGCGTGGCCCCTGGGCCTGATCGTGATAGACGAGGAGCACGAGTGGACCTACAAGCAGCAGGAGGCCGAGCCGCGCTACCACACCCGCGCCGTGGCGACGCGCCTGGCCCAGGAGGCGGGGGCTCTGTTGCTGCTGGGCAGCGCCACCCCCGACGTGGCGGTATACCACCGGGCCGCCATCCCGATGACATCGGGACGCCTGCGCCTGCTGGAGCTGCCCCAGCGCCTGGGGGTGGACGGCGCCGGTGCGTCGCCCCTGTCCGAGGTGCAGGTGGTGGACATGCGCCAGGAGCTGCGGGACGGCCAGCGCGGCATCTTCAGCCGCCCCTTGCAGGGGGCGCTGGCAGAGACGGTTGCCAGGGGTGAGCAGGCGGTGCTGTTCATCAACCGCCGGGGCGAATCGGGCATTGTGCAGTGCCGGGACTGCGGCCACACCCTGCGATGCACAAGCTGCGACGTGCCTCTGACCTACCACAGTGACATTGGGCGGCTGGTGTGCCACCAGTGCAACCGCCGCCGCCGGCCCTTGCTCCAGTGCCCCCGCTGCCGCAGCGGGCGCTTCCGCCAGCTTGGGCTGGGCACCCAGCGGGTGGTGTCTGAACTGGAGGCGTTGCTGCCGGGCGCGCCGGTGCTGCGGTGGGACCGGGACGCCGCCGAGGAAGCCGGCCAGGAGGACGGCGTCCTGGAGCGCTTCGCCCGGGGCGAGGCACAGGTGCTGGTGGGGACGCAGATGGTGGCCAAGGGCCTGCACGTGCCCAGCGTGACCCTTGTGGGCGTGGTGCTGGCGGACATCGGACTGCACCTGCCGGACTTCCGCTCCAGCGAACGCGTCTTCCAGCTCCTGTGCCAGGTGGCGGGCCGCGCTGGGCGAGGTCGGGAGCCGGGGCGGGCTATTGTGCAGACGTACCGTCCGGACCACTACGCCGTGGCCCTGGGGGCGCGGCAGGACTATCAGGGGTTCTACCGCCAGGAGATTGCCTTCCGGCGCAGGTTGGGGCTGCCGCCCTTCAGCCGGTTGCTGCGACTGGTGTACGCGCACCGCAACGAGGCGCAGGCGGAGCGGGAGGCGTCCCGTATGGGGCGGGTGCTGCGCCACCAGCAGCGCATCTGGGGGCTGGGGGAGGTGGCGGTTATGGGGCCGGCGCCGGCCTATCCCCTGCGGGTACGTGGGCGCTACCGCTGGCACATCCTGCTGCGGGGGCCGTCGCCCCGGGTGCTCCTGGACCGGGTGGAAGTGGGTCCCGGCTGGGGCGTGGACGTGGACCCTATCACCGTGCTGTGAGACATGGCTAAGGGCAGACAAAGGATTTCACGCAGTTCGCCCATTGTTGTTCCAACCACGCGTGTCAAACTCGATGTCCCAAGAATTCGTCAACAATCTGATCAATGACTCTCTGATCCACCTCTGCAAAGTCGAAAAGGACGAAGAGCCCTGCCGATACCTCCCCAGCCAAGGTTTTTAGATTGGCTGTCACGTAGTCCTGCGTCACTTCTCTTGTCCATGTAGTAGCCGGCGACTGGCAGAACCTACCAGGAGAGACAAACCTTCGAGGGTTGCTGGTATATAATTCCCGCCCCGCGAGCCCGTGGTGGTTAACTGCAAGAACATACGGCTCATCTGGCGGGATACCAAGTTCGCGGTACAGCGAAGCGCTGTGGAGTATAACCTCAGCGATGCGCCAAATGCGGACGTCAAACCATAAGGGCCGTTGAGGATGGCCATGGCTGCTGGCAAAGGGTGTAGCTTCGATATCCTCTTCGAAAAACCGCGATACGTAGTAACTGCCATCGTTGCGGAAGAACCAGAAATCCTCAGGTATGTTTGAGTTATGGCTACTCAATCGAGCTTCGATTCCGTTTAGGGTTGGCACGGGGGCGACACCTGGTTTCCTAATCACTAGTCCAATGGGCCATCCCGTGTTTCGTAGTTCGCCACGCTCTGCAGCCGCCAGGAGGTTCTGCTGCCTCCATTGCCGTTTGCCGAGTTGGACAAGGTGTTGACCAGACTCCAATAGCCCTCTTTCTTGACCTTCGGTCATCTTCGCCCGCCTTCTTGTGCGCGCGCCCGCATCTCCTCCATCCATTGAGAAAGGCTTTCAGTCGCGTACGGGGACGCCGCAGAGGGTGAAGTCATTCGCTCGAACAGGTCTTGAAATTCCGCTAGGAACTCGTCTCTACGGAGCCTGACACAGCGATTGATCAAATCCTCCCAGTCCTGGGGCGTCGATACCGGTGCGGTTGAGGCGCTCGATCTTCGGATGTACACAATCCCCTGCCTCAAGATCGGCTCGCGTGTGTCAGAAGCGGTTTTATCGCTTCTGCAAATGTAGGGCATGCGCTCGAAGC
>JACQOP010000014.1 GCA_016202485.1 Chloroflexota bacterium
CTTGCGGTGCAGACACAGATCGGGTGGCTATACCTCTTTGACGCCGGCGTCTGGGCAATGGTGGTGGTTTCTGTACTCCTGCCTTGGTGGTCTCTCAAATCTCTCAGAGTGAAGGCAGGGTTTCATGTCCCTCAGCCCTCCTCCAGGACTGGCCCCAAAGTCGGGCCAGGGCCAGGGGAAAATGAGACGCTCCAGATCAGTGTGCAGGTGGAGAACGGCGGCCTGCTACCCCGGGGGCTTGTTGGGCTCACGGTTGACTGCCCATTTGAGGAGCCATCCCGGAGGAGAAGGGTCTTCTTCCTGCCCGCGCTCCCTGGCCACTCCTCTGTCCCGGTAAACTGGGACGCTGTCTGCTTCCGGCGGGGGTATTACGACTCCCTGGCGGTGCAGTTGGAATGCCTGGCGCCCTTCGGCCTCTTCCGGAGCCGCCGCCGCTACCGTCTTGACCTGGGCCTCACAGTGTACCCCGCCTATTTCCCCTTGAAGGCCGAGGCGCTGCTAGGCAACGGGCAGCCCGCGAATGGAGACACGAGCCGCTTCCCTGGTGATTCCTTTGATTACCTGGGAGCGCGAGAGTACCGGTTCGGCGACCAGTTGCGGCGGGTCCACTGGCAGAGCACTGCCCGCAGGGGGCAACTGGTGGTGAAGGAGTACGGCAGGCGGGCCAGCGGCGTTGTACAAGTTGCCTTTGAAACTGCTCACAACTGCGGCGCAGGCAAGGAAAGCACCCTGGAATACAGCATCAAGATAGCGGCCAGCATCGTGGCCGCCTGTGAGGCTGCCCGCATTCCCCTGGACCTTTTTGCGGGGCGGCGTTCCCTCAAACAACCCAACGAGGTGCAGGCCATGGGCTACCTGGCCAGGCTGGATGCAGGGGGGCCTGATGACTTCGCTGGCCTGGGCGATGGAGAGCCGAGGGTGAGCATAGGCATTGTGTGGAGAAGAAACAGCGCACTCGTACCTGTGCTGCGAGGGCTATCGCGGCACAGTCCAGTGACGTTTGTGGTCATTGAAGGCTTTGCGGGTCAAGAGTATACGGGTCTCGTGGAGGCCGGGGCGCTTGGTACGGGGGGAGGGGTGATTGTCTGCCGGCCTGGCGGTCTTGGGCAGGCAGTCAGGGCGTTGGAGCAGGCTGTGCAGGCAGCCCGTGGGAGCTAGGACCAGATGATGCAACGGATGACGGCGCTACTGCGTCTGCGGGCGGCAGCGTTTGCCGCCACGGCCTGTGCCGTTGTTGCCGTAGCCCACATCAGCGCCGACTATGTCCTGTTGCCCGTTGCCCTGGCCGGCCTGGCTATCGGCAACATCTACATTCGCCGCGTTGGATTTGCCCCCTCCCGGACCAGGACCGCTGTGCTCCTTGGCGTCCTGGTGGTGCTCCTCGTCTCCCTGGGAAACACGATGCTGCTGGAGTGGACCAGCGACCCGGTGCTGCTGGCCCGTTATCTGGTTTTTGGGTTGATTGTGAATAGCTTTGACCTCCGCGCCCCGCGCCATATCCTGGGGAGCGTCGTGGTGGCTGGGCTCATCTTTGTGCTGTTGAGCCACATGGCTTTTGGGCCCTGGTTCCCGGTCCTGGGGATGCTTTATCTGCTGTTGGCGCTGACGGCCTTTGCTCTTGCTCATGGAGAGGAGCATAGAGGGAAAGTCCCTGAATCGCTAGGAAGAGGGCCGCTGTCCACAGTACAGCCGGCCTTTTTGGCGATGACCCTGCTGGTGGTGCTGACGGCAACAGTGCTCCTACTCCTCTTGATGCCGCGGACCGGTTCCGGCCGCGCGGGGACCATGGCGTGGTTGCCCAGCCGCCTTGACCTTACCCTGGCAGGGCAGGGGATGCTACCGAACATACCCAGCTTTGCCCCAGCGCCAGGTATTCTTGCACCTACCGGAGGTGACCCTTCCGCAGGGGGACGGTACGTATCCCTGGGGTATGTGGGGACGGCTGCGGACCAGGCAGTAATGCACGTGAGGAGCCAGGTCCCCAGCTACTGGCGAGGAAGAGCATTGGATACCTATGACGGCCAGGGATGGGTGGCGTCGGACCCCCGCGTGACCCTGCTGCACGCAGGGGGACTGTCCTTCCAGTTCCCGGACTGGAGGCAGCAGCAGGCGCGGCAGGGGTGGTACGGCCAGACCTTTTACATAGCCAGTGACCAGGCGAACGTGCTTTTTGCCGGGTACTATCCGGCCCAAGTGTACCTGGCCGAGGCTGAGCCGCCTCAGTTCCTTGCCAGGGGCACGGTGTACCGAGTTGTGTCCGGGCTGGCATCCCTAGCGCCGGGTGCTCTTCGGGCGGACCGTGCAGACCCAGAGGACCCCCGCTACCTGGCCATTCCTCCCCTGACTCCCCGGCTTGCTGCTCTGGCGGAAACGGTGGTGGCAGATGCCCAGACGGACTTTGACAAGGCCGCCCTTCTGGAGCAGTACCTGTTGAACAACTACAGCTATGACCTGAAGATGGAGCCGGTCCCCGAGGGCGGGGAAGCCGCCGATTTCTTTTTGTTTGACCTGGGCCGGGGGTACTGTGCACAGTTTGCCACGGCCATGGCGGTCATGGCCCGGCACGTCGGCTTGCCGGCGCGGGTGGTGGTGGGCTATGCGCCGGGGGTGTTTGACCAGATGTCCGGCGCTTTCACCGTCCGCACAGGGGATGCCCACGCCTGGGTGGAGATACGGTTCCGCAACCACGGCTGGGTGGCCTTTGACCCCACCCCCAGGGCAGACATTGCAGCTATGGTAGCTGGGGGGACAAGAGGCCTCTCCATCCCACTCTTGCAGATGGGGCCGGTCCAGGCCTTGGGGGGAGTAGCCGCCTATACCTGGGGCCGGCTTTGGAACATGGGGTGGCCCTCTGGAGTGCTTCTGGCCCTGGGGACCATAGGCGGGGCGCTGTCCCTGTCACTGGCAGCCTTCCTTGCTTTGCGGAAGCGTCTTGCCATGCGTATCCGGAGAGGTGGAAGAGCCCCCAAAGGCCTTGAGCCGGCGCGGGCGGAGATGCTTGCGGCCTTTCACCGGATGGAGACGGTCCTCACCCGCCGGGGACTTCCCCCAAGGTCGCCCTCTGAGACGCCGTGGGAGTATGGGCGGGAGCGGAGCAGGGCGCTGAGCCAGGGGATGGAGCTTGTGCAATGGCTAGCCGACGGCGCTGCCCTGGCTGCTTATGGCCCAAAGGGTATTGAACTGAGCATGGTTGCTGAAGCGCGAGCAAAGGCACAACAGCTTGAGCAGGCGGTGATGGTCAAGAGGCTGGAGGGGGCGCTGAGGGGGTGGGGTCCTGGCAAACACCCACTGAAAGGCCTCAAAGGAAGATAAAGTCACCATAGTATCGCCAATTGGGGGGATAGCACTTCTCCCTTGCCTTTTCAACAATAGATTGATGCCCCGTGGGAAACTTTGTGCAGGACAGAGGTGCAATGATGTCCCCAGCCCTTTCCGGGCGGCGACTCCTTTTGATGTTGGCTGTTGTGGTCTTTGGCTTTATGCTGTTCCTTGCTGACGGAATGCTGCGCCGGGCCGATTCCGACGCCGCGGGCAATGAACTCCGCTTCATACAGTCGGCGGTCACCACCATGATGACACACAACGGCTTGACCGAAATCCCCAACCCGGTCACTGAGGCCACCAGGGATATGGAGGCGTTCCCCGACGCCACCACGTCGCCCTTACTGAAGGGCCTTTTCGCTGAGGATAAGCCCGGCTATGTCCTGTACCGCCATGACACTATGGCGGACGGGGCGCCGGAGGGCACGGTAGACTACCTGCGGTTTGCAACAACCCGCTGGTATTACACCGTGGAACGGGATGGAACTGTCGTGCAGTGGGAAACGCCTGTGTCAACAGCAGAGTAGATGGTAAATTACAGAATTGGAAGGGGCTGCGGCGCACAAGCTGCAAAATCTTGACACAACTTGAGGGAACTTCTAATATCCACTAAGATTAGTCTAAGAAAATAATCTGTTTTTTGCTGTGGTGACTAGTCCATACACGAGGCCAGGACCAGTCCACAGCGATAGAACACAGGGAAGGGAGCAACGTGGCTACCGAAAAGAGTCCCTGGTGGCGCAAGGTGTTCTCCAAAGAGGCCAAGAGCAGCAGCAAGAGTGCTGTTACCGAGACGACTGTTGCTCAGCAAAGGGAGCAGCCTGAAACGATGGAGCAGCAGGTCAGTCCCATGCTTAAGGAACTGATTGCACGGCAAGAACAGCTCCTCCGAGAACAGCAGCACCTCCGGGATTCAGGGGGGGCTGCTGTCCTTTCCCGGGAGATGCGTGAAGACGCCGAGCGGGAAGCGGCCAGTCTCAGGCTGCGGGCGGTGCGGGAAGGGGAGGTGGAGGCAGCCCGCATCATTGCGCAAGCCAAGGAGAAAGCCCAGGAAGTCATTAACGATGCCAATCGCCAGGCCCAGGAAGCCACCGAGGCCGAAGTAGAAAACATCATCGCCTCCGCCAGGCAGAAGGCGGAGATCATTGAGGACCGGGCCAGGCAGGTGGCCCAGGTCTTCCTTCTCCAGGCGCGGGAGGATATCCACGGCTTTGTTACGGGGGAGGCCAAGGAGAGCTACTACCGCCTGCTCTCCTCCCTCCAGGAGATACTCAGCACAACCCATGACCTGGAGCGGGAGTGGAAGAACCGCAGTGTGCGGCTATGGGAAGACTCCGCTTTCAAGTGGGAGGAATACCAGGCGGCCCTCCTGAACAGCGTGGGCCAGGGCCGGCTTGCCAGCGCTTCCGGCGTAAGGAGCAGCGCGGCCCAGGATGAGAGCGAGCACGCCTCTCAAAACGTGTCCCAGCAGGTGGAAACCCCTGCCAGGCTGGTGGAGGAAAGGGTAGCCACGGGGCCAGCGGCAGAAACCGCCACACCGCCGCCTGTCTTTGACCCGGTTGCTGCCTTGGAGGCGATGGGGGGTGGGAGGAAGGAGCCGGACCAGGAGCATCCGGTAAAGGCCGAGGACGGGCTAAAGACGGCGCCTTTTGTGCAGGACGGCAGCTTGATAGGGGATGTGGAGCTTGTCCTGGGCGCC
>JACQOP010000114.1 GCA_016202485.1 Chloroflexota bacterium
CCTGTGACCACATCCGCAGGGCCAGCCAGGGAAACCTACCTGCCGCCGGCTCCCAGCCCTTCCATGCGGGCCAGGAGCTGGCGCAGGGCCGCAGCCTGGCTGCCCAGGTTCCAGGCCCCCTCCTCCTGGCGATACATACCGTCCTCGTAGGCCAGCAGCAGCGTCCAGCCCCACACTTCAAAGCGGGTGTGGCGGAGGATAACGCCCAGCCATAGGGCGTCCTCGGTAGCGTACCAGGCAATCTCTTCCGCGGCAGGGAGGGCCGGCGCGTCTGTGGCGGCCTGGGGGTAGCGCTGGAACTCCTGCTGGCTGATGGCTTGGACCATGGGTTGCCCCCTCTTCTGGACGATACGCTGCGCATCATACCATCGCGGGGGCAGGTGCGGGAGACGTCACGGGCCGCAGCACCGCAGAAATGGGACGCCAGGGTACAGCAATCGCCGCCGGAAACGTGCATAATGGCTGGCGCAAAGGACCTGACCATGCAGACGTCTGAAGGCCCGAGGATAAAGCTCGCGCCGTCCATCCTATCGGCGGACTTCGCCCGGCTGGGGGAAGCGGTGGCCCAGGCCACCCAGGCAGGGGCGGACTACATCCACGTAGACATCATGGACGGGCGCTTTGTGCCGCCCATCACCTTTGGCGCGCAGATGGTCGGGGCGCTGCGGCGGTGGACGGACTTGCCCCTGGACGTGCACCTGATGGTGCAGGAGCCGGAGCGGCAGATACCCCTGTTTGCCGAAGCAGGGGCCAGTATCCTGACGGTCCACGCCGAGGCCTGCACACACCTGCACCGGGTCATCGGGCAGATCAAGGAGCTGGGTGTAAAGGCGGGGGTGACCCTGAACCCCGGCACGCCGATTGCGGCGGTGGAGGAGGTGCTGGCCGATGTAGACCTGGTGCTGGTGATGTCGGTAAACCCGGGCTATGGGGGCCAGCGCTTCATCCCGGCGTCGCTGGAGAAGCTGCGGCGTATGCGGCGGCTGATGGCGGAGCGCGGCTCCTAGGCGGAGCTGGTAGTGGTCGGCGGCGTGTATGAGGGGACAGCGGCAGCGGTGGTGGAGGCCGGCGCACAGGTCCTGGTAGCGGGGTCTGCGGTGTTCAACGAGCGGGAGAGCGTGGCGCAGGCCATAGAACGGCTGCGCCGGGCTATTGCGGGTGCGGCGTACCGAGGGTAGGGGGTTGCTTCTGGGCCAGGAGGAACAGGTGGGCGCCGGGCTCCTGGGGGCTGCCGTGTGGAGGAGGCAGGGTCTCCGGCACCATGACGGCCTGGAGCACCTGGAAGCCGCACGCTCCGGCCAGGCGCTGGTTCGTGGGGGCGTCGTAGTGGCTCCAGTACATGGGCGCGCCGAAGAAGTCGTTATCGGTGTCGCCGGGGGCGTCGGAGCGTCCCATGGTGACCAGGAGAAGGCCGCCGGGCTTGAGCATACGGTGGAAGTTCAGGAGCAGGTCGCGGTGCTGCTCCCTGGGGACGTGGATGACGGCGTAGAAGGAGACGACGGCGTCAAAGGAAGCGGCAGGGAAGGAGAGGCGGGTCATGTCGCCGCACAGGAAAGAGGCAGCGGGCACGAGCCTCCGCGCCAGGTCTACCTGGGCCTGGGAGAGGTCCACGCCGGTGACGGCGAAGCGCTGGGCCAAACGCTGGGCCACGGGGACGCCAGCGCCGCAGCCGGCGTCCAGGATGTGTGCGCCCGGGGACAAACGGGCCGCCAGGTCCTCCAGGAGGGCCATGTCTGCGCCGTCCCTGGGCCGGGCGGCCAGGTACTGCTCGGCGATGGCGTCGTAGCCGGCTCGTACGAGGTCTTGCATGCCTTGGCATTCCCGCCAGCAACGCTAATACGTGCATTCACTATAACCGCTGGTCGCCCTTACGCCTACTCCTTCTCCCAGGCTTCACCTCTTCCGCCGATGCCAGTATACTTGCTGCCGAAAGGTCTCTCTTCCGTCACCCTCACCTCAATCCTCTCCCATCAAGGGAGAGGAGGTTGTAGGAGGCGTCCTATGGCAGGCCCACTGGCTGGCGTACGCGTCCTGGACTTCACTCATGCCCTGGCCGGGCCCTTCGGCACCATGATCCTGACGGACCTGGGGGCAGAGGTGATCAACGTAGAGCGGGTGGAGGCCCGGGACGAGACCCGGGGTAACCTCCCCTTCATCAATAGCCGCAGCACCTACCGCTTCTCCGTGGAGCGGGGAAAGAAGAACATCCAGGTGGACCTGAAGGACCCGCGGGGCGTTGAGGCCGTCCTGCGCCTGGCTGAGCGGTGCGACGTTGTCACAGAGAACTTTTCGCCGGGCACCATGGACCACTTGGGCATCGGGTACGAGGTGATGGCGCAACGCAACCCACGCATCATCTTCGCCTCGTGCTCCGGCTTCGGCCAGTGGGGCCCCTATGCCCAGCGGGGGGCGCTGGACGTCATTGCCCAGGCCATGAGCGGCTTCATGAGCATCACGGGCGAGGCGGACGGCCGCCCCATGCGGGCCGGGGCCTCCATTGGCGACACGCTGGGCGGAACCTACATGGCCATGGGGGTCATCTCGGCGCTGTACGAGCGGGAGAAGAGCGGGCTGGGGCAGCGCATAGACGTGAGCATGGTGGAGAGCGTCATCTACAACATGGAGAACGCCATTATCCGGACATCGGTGGGGGATGCGCCGACGCGCATCGGGCCGCGGCACCCGCTGCTGACGCCTTTCCAGGGGTTTGAGACGGCAGACGGCTGGATGGTCATCTGCGGCGTGCGGGACTGGGAGGCCTTCTGCCTGCTGGTGGGCCTGCCGGAGCTGGCCCATGACGAGCGGTTTGTAAACGGGCGCATCCGCCACCAGCACCACGCCGTCCTGGAGCCAGTCCTGATGGAGGCGCTGAAGAAGCGGACCACCAAGGAGTGGCTGGAGCTGCTGGCGGACGTGTCCCTGGTGGCGCCCATCTTCACGGTGCCGGAGATGATGGAGGACCCGCACATACGAGCGCGAGGGGTAATCGTGACGCTGCCGGTGCCCGGGCCCCAGGAGGGCGTGTACGTGAAGGTGCCGAACTCGCCAGTGCGGATGTCCCGGACGGCGCCGGTGGTGGACAAGCCTGGCCCCTTTGTGGGACAGCACACGCGCCGGGTGCTGCAGGAGCTTGCCGGCCTGAGCCGGGAGGAGGTGGCGGCGCTGGAGGCGGCAGGGGTGGTGCGAGCGAGGGAGGGGTGAGGGGGGCTGCTCAGTGAACAATGACTGTGAGACCATTGATGGAGAGAAAACTTTTATCATCTGTGATCAGGGTACAGTCATAAGCCTTCGCACAAGCCGCAACCCACGCATCGTTCTGTCCTAGGTTCGGGTTGTTGGCCATGAGTCTTGCCCATTCCCGGGCAACGGACTCTTGCCAGGGGAGCCAAACTGTTTCACGCATTCGTTCCTCAAGCTCCTCTATCCTTCTGGCACCCCAGTTGCGTTCAACGGGCCACCGGAAAAGCTCACCCACGGTAACAAAGCTGATTGCCAGGATGTGGCCAACCAAATCTGGCAGATAGAGCGCGTGCGGGAGTCATTGGGTCTAAGTAACAGAGAGAAAACGACAGTATCCAAAAGCAGTGGCTCACCAGGCGATGTCGCCATCACGCCTTACCGCTGGCTCCGCCACTGCCTTACCGCTTTGCGAAACTCTTCAATATCCTCGCCCTCAGGCCACCCACCACGCAGCTCATCCAAGCTCTGGAATGGCTTTACTCCAGCAGCTGATGCAAGCTCAGCAACCGAGAGGGGGAGTCGCCGCGCTGAGGCTTGCCTCGTGCAACGTGATTCTTCGCTCAAGGTTAGCCACCCGTTTCTTCAGGGCGGTGACTTCTGTTTTAGTCACATTACCAGGATTCAATGGCAACTCCCAAATGCTTACAGACTACCGGCCCAGCAGCAAGAGCCCGCCTTTACTATAGCATGTAGGGTGTTTGTGGTAAGTCCTGAATTTTGTATGTTGCCCTTGCGCCCTCCGGATTCCGCCCCCTGATGATTCAACCTGCCCCCACCTTTTTGACCTCCGCACCTCCTTTGTGGTAAAATTATCTATGGTTGTGGGGTGGGTGCAGGGTGATGCCCAAATATGCGCCCGCCCCTTTTCACGGATGGTCCAGTAATTCCTCTGAATATTCTCCTCTTCCGGTAGCCGGCCCGCAGGCCCGGCGGCGCAGGGGGAGACCTTCGCAAGAAACGCCAGGTTGCGCGCCGCCGTTCGGCGGGCGTTGCAGTGAATAGGACAACCTATGGCAACAAACACAGAAATCCTCCCTTCCCACTACACGGCCCAGGACATCCAGGTCCTGGAAGGCCTGGAGGCGGTGCGCCGCCG
>JACQOP010000010.1 GCA_016202485.1 Chloroflexota bacterium
GGTCGGTAGCGGAGGTACACCAGCGCCTGGAGGTTGAGGCGGTGGCCATCCACAGAGAGGACGTGGCCGCTAACCGGCGGATGGGCGCCTTGGGTGCAGAACTGCTCCCTAACGGGGGAACGGTGCTTACGCACTGCAACGCAGGGGCGCTGGCCACCGGTGGCTTTGGGACCGCCCTGGGAATTATTCGCTCGGCCTGGGAGAAGGGCAAGAGGTTCCAGGTGCTTATCACCGAAACCAGGCCCCTCCTCCAGGGAGCAAGGCTTACCGCCTGGGAGCTGGTACAGATGGGTGTCCCCACCAGCCTGATAGTGGACTCCGCCGCGGGCAGCTTGCTTTCCCGAGGCGAGGTGGGATGCGTCGTAGTTGGCGCCGACCGCATCGCCGCCAACGGGGATGTGGCCAACAAGATTGGCACATACACCCTGGCTGTGGTGGCCCATGAAAACGGTGTCCCTTTCTACGTGGCGGCTCCAACGTCAAGCCTGGACATCTCCGTGCCCTCCGGTAACCACATTTCCATTGAAGAAAGGGCATCGGAGGAGGTGACCGGGTGGGGGGGCAGGATGATTGCTCCCAAGGGGATCAAGGTGCGGAATCCGGCCTTTGACGTAACGCCGCACCGATTCGTTACTGCCATCATTACCGAACGTGGCATAGCCCGGCCACCATACGAAGCAGAGCTAAGGCGGCTAATGGGAGAAACCCCGGTGGCGCCCACGACGGCTGCTCCGCAAGAGGCGAAAGGGGTGGCGAGTGGCTGAAGCCCGGGTGGCTATCATGGGCGGCAGCGGCCTCTACACAATGGAAGGCCTCTCCGCCATCCGGGAGGTTACGCCAGAGACTCCCTACGGCCCGCCCAGCGACTCCATCGTCCTTGGCACGCTGGAAGGGGTGCCCGTGGCCTTCTTACCTCGCCACGGCCGCGGCCACAGGATCAGCCCGACGCAGCTTCCGGTGCGAGCCAATATCTACGCCTTGAAGCTCCTGGGGGTAGAGCGCGTCATATCCATCAGCGCCGTGGGCAGCCTGAAGGAGGAGATTCGCCCCCTTGACCTGGTCATCCCGGACCAACTGATAGACCGGACCCGGCAACGGGCGAGCACCTTCTTCGAAGATGGGGTGGTGGCCCACGTAGCCTTCGCTGACCCATTTTGCCCCGATCTTTCCACGGCCCTGGCGACCGCCGCTATTCGGACTGGCGCCACAGTCCACAAGGGGGGCACCTACGTGGTGATGGAGGGGCCAGCCTTCTCCACCCGCGCCGAGTCTAACCTGTACCGGTCCTGGGGCGCCAGCGTCATAGGCATGACCGCCCTGCCCGAGGCGAAACTGGCTCGTGAGGCGGAGATGTGCTACGCTACTCTGGCCTGTGCCACGGACTACGACTGCTGGCACACGTCCGAAGAGTCGGTGTCGGTGGAGATAGTGGTGGCCAACCTGGTGAGAAACGTGGTCACATCCAAGGAGATAGTCCGGCAGGTGGTGCCGCTTTTGGCCAGGGAGCGCACCTGTAGCTGCGCTTCGGCGCTCAAGAACACCATCATCACCGCCCGCGACGCAATACCCAGGGAGGCGAGAAAGCGCCTGGCCCTGTTGATTGGCAAAGAGCTGGAGCAAACCACTGCAAGCTAAAGAGGAGATTCTATGGCCAGGAGAAGAGGAGCAGCGGCCAAACGAGATACCGGCCCAATGGAGCCTTTCAAGCGGATAACGGTGAAGCAGGCCAAAACGATGCTGGACAAAGGCGACTCGGTTGTGGTGGACGTGCGCCAGCTTGACGAGTGGAGGGCAGGCCACGCCAAAGGGGCCATCCATATACCTGTGGACGATGTTTTGAGCCGGATAGACGAGCTTCCCGCCGACAAGAACCTGCTATTCATCTGCGCCGTTGGGGTGCGCAGCGCCCTGGCCTGCGAGATGGCGGCAGCCATGGGGCGCCCGCCGGAGCGCCTGTTCAACATAGAGCAGGGCACGCCCACCTGGATAGAGCAGAAGCTGCCTACCAGCTATAACGATGACCCATAAGGGCAGCGAAAGCCCTGGCGATCCACAAGCAAGGAGAATATGAACAAGCGAAAACGCATGGCGGCGCTAAAGCATCGGAGGCGGCGCGCAAGGTACGAGGTGCAACACAAAGCGGCTGTGGCCGCGGGCACGGTGGTTGGCCGACCCGGGGGACGGAGGGCCCGCCCGGAACCTGTGGCAGTGCCGGTGCAAGAACCGGTGGCGGTGGCTGTCGCCGCGCCTGTTCCAGCAGTGGCCGAAGCGGCCGTACCGGCCAGGCGGCCACGCCGAGTTGCTCAGCCTACGGTAACCGTTGAGGCCGCAGCGCCTGCGCGGCGCACCCGGCGCGCTGCGGCACAGCAGCCGGAGGCTACTCCAGAGCCCGTCGCGACTGAGGCTCCGGTAACAGCCGCCCCAGCAAGGCGCGTCCGTCGCGCCCCAGCTCAACCGCCGGAGACCGCCACCGCACCCGCCTCCACAGCAGAGGAAGCTGCAACGACGCCAGCCCGGCAGCGACCACGCCGCGCTCCCAGGGGGCAGCGCGAGCCAGCCACTAGCCAGGGCGATGCTGAAACCGCGCCGGAGGCTGGCTAGCCCAATAAGGTTAGAGGTCATCGTATGAGTATTCTGGTAGTAGGCTCGGTCGCCTACGATTCGGTCAAGACTCCATATGGAAGCCGGCGGGAAGCCCTGGGGGGGTCGGCCACCTACTTCTCGGTGGCTGCCAGCTACTTTGCGCCCGTGAGCATAGTGGCCGTGGTGGGTAGCGACTTCCGCTCGGAAGACCAGGCCATGCTGAAGTCGCACGATATTGACACTCGCGGGCTAGCCAGAGTCCGAGGAAAGACATTCCGCTGGGTGGGAGAGTACGGCGAAGATATAAACAACGCCCGCACTCTGGATACCCAGCTCAACGTATTCGCTGACTTCAGCCCCGCGCTCGAACCCGGCCATTCCAGCGCACCTTTTCTCTTCCTGGCCAACATTGATCCCGAGCTCCAGTACCAGGTGCTGCAACAGATGCAGGACCGCCCAAAGCTGGTGGCGGGCGACACGATGAACTTCTGGATCCAGGGAAAGGCGAGTGCCCTGGCCAAGGTTGTCGGCTCCGTGGACGTTCTACTTGTCAACGAAGCCGAGGTCCGCCAACTGGCCGGGGAGAACAATTTGGCCAAAGCGGCGCGGCGTATCTTGCACCAGGGCCCGCGCATGGTAGTGGTCAAACGCGGGGAGTATGGCGCTGTAGGCTTCACGCCCGAAAACGTGTTCGCTGCGCCGGCGTACCCCCTGGAAAACGTGATAGACCCAACCGGCGCCGGCGACACGTTCGCCGGTGGCTTCATGGGCTATCTAGCGGCCTCCGGCGACCTCACGATGGAGGGCTTTCGCCGCGCCATGATCGTTGGCTCGGTGATGGCCTCTTTCACCGTGGAGAGCTTCGGCCTGGACCGCCTGCGCTCCCTGAGCACGGACGCAATACAGGAGAGGTACAGGGAGTTCTGGAGGCTGACCTATTTCGATGGCACGGGGGAAAGGGAGCTGCCCACCCGCCATTTCGCGCTTCAAGAGAGTACATCAGGGAGGGACGGTTGAAAGTAAAGAGCGGAAAGGGAGATATCAAGAATGCGGCCCTGGCCAACCAGGGAGTCCTGCGTATAGAGTGGGCCGCAAGGGACATGCCGGTGCTCAAGCTCATCGCCGAGCGGTTCCGGCGGGAGAGACCCCTGGAGGGCGTCCGCATGTCCGGTTGCCTGCACGTCACCACGGAGACCGCCAACCTGGCCCTGGCCCTGCGGGAGGGCGGCGCTACCATCGCGTTGTGCGCTAGCAACCCGCTCAGCACGCAGGACGATGTCGCCGCGGCGCTGGCCCACGCATACGGCATCGTCACCCACGCCATCAAGGGCGAGGACAACGAGACCTACTACCGTCATATCAACGCCGCCCTGGACGAAGGCCCGCAGATCACCCTGGACGACGGCGCCGACCTGGTCACCATGCTACACACGAAACGCCAGGAGCTTCTGAAAGGCGTCATTGGGGGTACGGAGGAGACCACCACGGGGGTCATCCGTCTGCAGGCCATGGCCCGCGAGGGCAAGCTGCGCTACCCAATAGTGGCCGTCAACGAGGCGGATACCAAGCACCTTTTTGACAACCGCTACGGCACCGGCCAGAGCACCCTGGACGGCGTTACCCGCGCCACCAATATCTTGTGGGCGGGCAAGAGGGTTGTGGTGGCCGGATACGGCTGGTGTGGCCGGGGAGTCGCCACGCGGGCGCGAGGTATGGGCGCCCACGTCATTGTGACGGAGATAGAACCAGTGCGAGCGTTGGAGGCTGTGATGGACGGCTTCCAGGTGATGCCTATGGCGCAGGCTGCGCAGGTGGGACAGGTGTTCATCACCACCACCGGGGGCCTGAACGCCATTGATGAGGCCCACCTTCAGGTCATGCAGGACGGCGCCATCCTGGCCAACAGCGGCCACTTCAACGTGGAGATCAACATCCCGGCCCTGGAGGCTCTGGCGCAAAGCCACCGTTCCATGAGGGAGTTCGTGGAAGAATATGCGCTGGCGGACGGGCGACGCCTGTACCTCCTGGGTCAGGGCAGGCTCATAAACCTGGCCGCCGCCGAGGGACACCCGTCCAGCGTTATGGACATGAGCTTCGCAAACCAGGCCCTGGCCGTGGAGTACCTGGTCAAGAACGGCAAGACTCTCAAGCCCACCGTACACACGGTCCCCAAAGAGATGGACCAGGAGGTGGGCCGGCTCAAGCTAGCCTCCATGGGCATAGCAATAGACACTCTCACCCCAGAGCAGCAACGCTACCTTTCGGGATGGGAGAGCGGTACATGATTGAGCCACGCAAAACACGTAGGAGGAGTTACTAAATGGGCTTAAGTTTTCTGGAGTCCCCTTCTTATCTGTTCACCTCTGAGTCCGTGACCGAGGGGCATCCTGACAAGCTGTGCGACCAGATCTCGGACGCTGTCCTGGAC
>JACQOP010000131.1 GCA_016202485.1 Chloroflexota bacterium
GAACAGATTGCCCCGCTGGTCCAATGCCAAGGCCCGGAACTCCATGATGTCCCCAGAGCGCAGGCTGACTGCCTGGGGGTAGAGGTTGACCTTGGTTGGAGGTTGCGCACCTTCTGGCTTGCGTACCGCCACGGTTACCGTGGCCGCCGCTGTCTGGGTTGGGTCTCCGCGTTTCTTGGCCACCACCCGGATGGCGCCAGGATACGAGCCCTCCTGCTTGCTGCTGGTGAAGTGCCCGTCCGTATCGACGTTCCCTGCCTCGGTGTTCAGCATCTCCCACGAGAAGTCCACACCAGGCACCGGAACCCTGGCCCGGTCCAACGCAAGCGCCGTCAAGTCCACACGGACCCCAGGCTCTATCTGGAGCTCTCGAGGCAGCACCTCCACGGTGCTGATATCGTTCTCAGACAAGGGCCTGATAACCGATATTGAGGCCAGCCCCTGAAGCGTAACCAACCGCCCGCCCACCTCCTGAGAAACCGAGACCTCAATAGCCCGGTTGAACACGCCCCGCTGAAGGCTAGCGTGCAACACACCCGTACGACTGATTTCCCCTGCTAGCGGATCGGTCATTTGCCAGCGCACCTCTAGCTCCTCTGGCCTGATACCATTGCCCGCGTCGTCATAGGCTATGACCACCAGCACAGCGGTCTCCCCCGCAGGGACCAGTGCGTGACGGGGAACTATATCAATCCGGCTGAGCCGGCGCTGGCCAATCTCGGAGATGGTCACCGAGGCAAACGCCTCCACCACCTGCTCCGCCCCTATCTCCGGGGCGCGGGTTGGGGTAGGGGTGGCCTCTTCCTGGCCCCTTCGTGCCGTGCAGGCAATGGCGAGCAGCGCCAGGCACAACGCCAGGGGCAGACGAAGCCGCCCTGTTCTTGGGAAGCGCACCTTCAGTGACATAGCACGATGTAGCTATCCCGGCGATATGCGTTCAAAAATGGTGACCTCGCCCCAGTCGGCGGCTTCGGAAAACAACGCGGGATACTGCCGGAGAGCGGCCCGAAACTCCTTCGGCGACTCCCCGGCAAAATAGTCCTGGACAGCAATGTAACGCCCACCCAGCTCGCCCAGAAGCCGGTGCGCCCGAAGCACGTCTATCTCACCTGTCCACATCATCATACGCAAAGGTCGCACGGCGCGCCAATTCCTACCTCCCTCGTCGTGCCAGCCGTCCACCACCGCCTGGCGCAGATAATAGGGCAACAGGAAATCGTCCCAATGCCAGAACCCCACGCCGAGGACCTTCCCCTGGTGGCCCTCTTGGCCCAGCCAGGCGATGGCCTGCTGTGTCGCAGGGGTCAGCCGGTATGGCTGGAACAGCCGCTGAGAGGCTGCTCCGGCATCCCACAACGCCTGCCCCAAGATCAAAGCCACCAGAAGCCCGCTGGCCGCGGCCGGCAGCCAGGCGGGAGCAGCCTGGAGACGCAGCAGGTCAACGGCAGACCTCCCCGCGTTAGCCAGGAATGGCACTCCGACCACACAGATTACCGGCACCACGTATAGCTGGAACCGGGCAACGTCTAGCCCGTCAAAGGGGCGCACCCTCAGCAGGGGGTTCACCTGCTCGCCCAGGCTGAAGGCCATCAGCAACACCAGCAGGATAGCATATGGGGTATAACGAGAGGGCGCAACTATTGCCTGCAGAATGCCGCCAACCGCCATGCCTATCAGAGCTATGCCCATGTACGTGGGATAGGCATATAGCCCGATGAGCTTCGTCTGGGCTATGGATTCCAGGTACTGTGACAGAGGAAAGCTCCATAGCCCTGGCGTCTCACGCCGGAACCCGACTTGCAGCATATTCACCAACCAGGGAACTATCCACCACACAGTGGCGGCCGCCGCCGCAGCGGCGAACAGCAGAGTCGTCTTGTACAGGCGTGGCCGAAGCACCGGTCCCCGCAGGTAGTGAAACAGCACCCACGCCGGTAACCCCAGGGCAAAGGCGAAAGCTGTCATATGGTGCGCCAGCACCGATAGCCCCAATGCCACGCCTCCGCCAATGGCGAAGCGAGTCTCCCCACGGTGGTAGGCCCTCTCCAGCATCGCCAAAGCCGCCAGCGCCAGGGGTAGGGCCACCACCGAGCTGAACCATCCCCATAGTCCGACGGCCACCAGCGTAGGATACCCCAGCACTGTCAACATCCCCCCCAGGGCCGACCAGGGCCGTGAGCTTCCCAACTCCCTCGCCAGGTAGTACGTTGCCACCCCTGTGCCGATATACGCCGCCAGGAGCACGACCTTGTAGCTAAAGACCAGGCCGACCCCAGGCACCGCGGCCATTCCTCCCACCAGCGCGTAGCTGAGGGGAGGATAGGATGTGAATGCGGGAAAGCCGCCGTACCAGTAGGGGTCAATCAGCCCTCCGGCACCACGGAGCGTCTCCCTGGTAAACCAGCTCAAGTGCAAGAACGTGGGAGTGTCCACCCCGGGTGGGAAGCCGTCCCGGAGTATGGAACGCGCCACCAGCAGGCCCGCTACCGCCAGGATCGCCACCACCAGCGCATCCGCCAGGCGGGACCGTTGCATCAGCACAGATCGAAGACGCTTCGGAGCGGCCCAGCCGCGACGCGGCCCCTGGTCTCCTGCGTCGCCTGCTCCGCTCCTGGCTCCCAGCTTCGCGTTCACTGGCGGCGACCCGGCCACGGGAAGCGTCCCTTTCGCCCGGGCCGTATAGTAGGAAGGGTCAGGGGTAAGCCGCCCAGAACGGCCTGCGGATTGGCTACGCCCAGGATGTAGGCCGCTTCGGCTCCAACCAGCGTTTCCACCTTGCGCAGAGCCTCGGTCATGACCGGAGGGCGGTTCTCCGTGGCCGTGTGTCCGTCCGAGGCCAACAGGTGTACCAGGTTCAGCTTCAAGAGCTGCTCCGCGCTCCTCTGGGCTTGTTGCCCAAACTGCCCCAATACGCTGCCGCCGGTGATCTGGCTGACCACACCCTGGCTCACCAGTCCCTCCAGCAAGTCGGGGCGCCCTTGAATGGTGGCCTGGCGCTCAGGATGGGCCAGCACCGGGGTAAGGCCAGCCAGTTGGAGCTGGAATATCGCCTCATTGATATAGGGAGGGTATTGAAGAAAGTCTATCTCCACCAGCACATACTGGGAGCCGCTCAGGGTAATCGCCTTTCCCTGGCGGGCGTCGTCCAGCAGTTCCATGGACAGCATGTACTCCACGCCCATAACAACCTTCAGCGGGATATTGTGGAGACCTAGCTCATCATTGAACTCCTGGACCCGTCTTATCAGGTCCTCTTTTCCCCCGTGGGCGGCTACCTGTGCGCCGTGGGGTGTGGCCACCACCGTCTTTACGCCATCAGCGGCGGAAAGGCGGGCCATGCCCAAAGCATCCTCAGGAAGCTCCGGGCCGTCGTCAATCCCAGGCAGGATATGGCAGTGCACGTCGTACATGGCCTAACTCTGTACTTTACATCATATCTGGCTTCCAGGGCAGTAGCAGCCCATCAAGGGTCTTTTGGTATCTGAACTTGGGATTGGCCCCGCTCATGGTGAGCTCGTCGAACCATATGAGCGGGGCCACGTTCAGCAGCCCGCTCACGCCCTCCGACAGGTCCGACTTCGTCGTGACTCTCGATGAAATCGGAGCTCAGGGTGAGCGGGGTCTAGACTCTAGAACCAACATCTAAAAGACCCCGCAGCACATCACAGCCAGAAAAAGGTGGGTGTCTGGGCGGTCGCGCCGGTCGCTCAGTGATACAATCCCCTGGACTCTAGTCTATCGGGCCTGAACAGGGGAGCCTTGCCATGAAAAGCTACCTTACCCACCTTGAGTGCACCGCATGCGGGGCCACCTATTCTGCCGAGGAGGCTCATCGGGTCTGCCTGGCCTGTGGAAAGGTGCTATACGCGCGCTACGACCTGGTCCGCGCCCGCAGAGCGCTTCGCCGCCACCTCCTTGCTACGCGCCCTTCTACCATGTGGCGGTATTTTGAGGTGATGCCCGTGCGCCAGGCCAGGAACGTCGTATCCCTTGGCGAGGGTATGACCCCTCTTATCCCCGCACGAAACCTGGGGGCGCAACTGGGCTGTCCGAGGCTGTTCATCAAGGATGAAGGCGGAAACCCCACCGGCACGTTCAAGGCGCGCGGACTTTCCGCTGCCGTATCCAAAGCCAAAGAGCTGGGTATCGCCAGCCTTGCCATGCCATCGGCGGGGAATGCCGCCGGCGCCTTGGCCGCTTATTGCGCCCATGGAGGAATGAAGGCCCGGGTCTTCATGCCAAAGGACGCCCCCCTGGCCAATCAGCAGGAGTGCAGTGCCTTTGGCGCCCAGGTGACTCTGGTGGAGGGCCTCATTGGCGATGCCGGACGCCTGTCCAGAGAACAGGCGGCCCAACACGGCCTGTTCGATGTTTCAACCCTCCAGGAGCCGTACCGCGTGGAAGGCAAGAAGACCCTGGGGTACGAGCTGGCCGAGCAGCTAGGCTGGCGCACGCCGGACGTAATTGTGTACCCCACGGGTGGTGGCACAGGCATTGTGGGCATCTGGAAGGCGTTCCAGGAGATGGTGGAGCTGGGCTGGCTGGAGCAGGCCACCACTCGCATGGTTGTGGTACAGGCGGAAGGATGCGCCCCCATAGTTCGCGCTTTTCACCAAGGGGCGTACCTCGCCGAGCCGTGGGTTGGCGCCCACACCATCGCCGCCGGCATCAGAGTTCCCTCAGCCATAGGTGACTACCTCATTCTACAGGCGCTGCGCGAGAGCGGTGGCGCTGCGGTGGCCGTCTCCGACCAGGATATACTGCGGGAGATCCAGACGATGGCGTCCACGGAAGGGATTTTCCCCTGTCCCGAAGGCGCGGCCACCCTGGCGGGCCTGCGCCGCCTGCTGAAGGAGGGCGCTATAGACCCGTCCGGGACCATCGTGCTCATGAACACCGGCGCTGCCTATAAATACCTGGACACGCTGGCGCGGCCGCGCAATCAAGCGGGTGGCTGAACGGCCTTGCTAATGGGAATCTCGGGGCGACACTCTAGAAGTGAACCGCGGCCTCGGTGGCCGTACCGGTGACTCCATTGCCTGCCTTGTCCCGGACGCCGCCAGCCAGCGCGGCGCCGTCCTGTGGCAGAAACGTGGCCGTGGAGCTGCCGCCAGTGCCCACCTTGGTGCATTGGGCGGTGCAGGCGCCCAGGGTCACGGTAAAAAGCCGGGTGACCGAGTTCCACGTCATGGTGGCATCAAAAGCGACATTGTTGGTCACGTAGGTGGTGGCAGCCAGATTGATTGTGCCCAGAATGTTCAGGGAGCCGGCCCCGTTGCTGCGGCAGTTCACCCCTGTGCCGCCATCGCAGACCGCCAGGCCGTCGTTGCCGCCGAAGCTGGAGTCGTTGTTGAACGTCTTCACCTGCACTGCCACGGACGATCCGTTCCATCCGGCCTTGATGCGGCTCAGGTCAATGGTGGCCTCGCTCACGGTAATGGTGAAGGTGTCCCCCGACTCCATCTTGCCAGCGATGGCGCCGCCGTTGGCCGTGGCGAGGGCCGTAGGGCTGGGGCTGGTGTTGTCTATGGTCACCGTCCAGTTGGTGGTCGCTGCGTTTGAAGCGCCATCAGTGGCGGTTAGCTGAAAGGTCTTGGACCCCTCGGTGAGGGTGCCGTTCGCCGTTTGACTGGCGGACTGGTAGTTGTAGCTGACGCCGTCGCAGGTGAACGCGCCGGAGCTTAGGGTAACGGCGGTCGCCCCTGTGGTGATGACGTTACTGGCCACCTCCAGGTTGGCGCTTGCCGTCAGAGGCGTGGCCGGAGGGTTGCCGCCATCGGTGACGCTGGCGCACACCTGGTAGGTGTCCGCCTGCTTCAGGTAGTCCACGTAGCCAATGCTGTTCACTACTTTGGCCGACGATGTCGTGGGGGTCTCCCAGTCCGGCTTGGTTGTAAAGGCGTTGCCGCCCACGGACGGGGCGTCGGTGTAAAGGGCAAAGGTACGCCCCTGTATGAAGCTGGCCCCCAGCAGGGTCAGCGCGACAAGCAGTATGGCGTACCTTAGCATCATGAAACGTTACCTGTTCGCGACCTTCTTGTGCTCGCGCTCCCAATACCACATCAGGAACAGGACCACCGCCGGGCCGATGATGAAGAGCGTCCAGCCGATCTGGGAGTTGGCCATGACTACCACGAACCCCACCTTGGGGACGCCGTAGACCACCTTCGCCACCACCCTCTCCTGCGA
>JACQOP010000118.1 GCA_016202485.1 Chloroflexota bacterium
ACCGATGCCCAGTACCGGCGCTGCCTTGATCTTCTGCAGGACACTCTGGAGCCCCTGGTGATCCCCGCGCCCGTGCTGACCAAGGTAGACTGGCTCGTGCACAGCAGGCTTCACGCCGGCGTCTTCCTCGCCCTTCTAGACGATATTATTGCCGGCGCCTACCGTGTAGAGGAATTGCAGCCTGAGGATTACCGGCGCATCCGTGAACTCAGTGACCGGTACGCTGATGCTGACGTAGGGTTCGTGGATGCTGCGGTCCTTGCGGTTGTGGAGCGGCTCAACGAGCCGAAGCTAGCCACCCTTGACCAACACCACTTCCGTGTTCTCCGGCCCCGCCATGTGGACGCGCTACGGCTGCTCCCGTAGGAGGCGGCATGAAGTGGGAGGGGGAAGGTCAGGGTGGGCCTCTTTGTACAGTACTCGGACCTTCTGCGGCCTGACCTGGTGCCTAGGCTCAGCGAAGTTTTAGTCCACCGCTAGGTAATCCAACATTGCATTGAGCAGCACCCGAACCGCGTGCGCAATGCCGATAAGTGGCTGGCGGCGGCGCGGGCTGGCGTTCAACAGTAGCGGACATGAACAAGGGGGAAGGCTCACCTTCCCCCTCATGGTCGGTTTCACTGAGGGCGGGAGATCCCTGAGTGTCGTGCGAAGGCCAATGCAAGAGCGCGGACAATTGAGGCGCCAACGATCAGAGTTCCGCCGAAGAAGAACAGACTCCAGAGCATCCAGGCAAGTTCGCCGCCTTCGTCACGGGCAAGCATCGGGGTGATCCCGCTAGACACGACCATGACGACGCCAACCAGGGGCCACACCCACAAGGGGCCACGCCGAGGTCCGATCAGGACGTCGGGAAGTGACCGCCGGCGAACAACAAGCACAATGATGCCGGCGACGAGGACCGAGAGCCCCGCATAGAGCCCAGCGAGGCCCATTGCCGCGAAGACGGCAATGGGAACTGCGATGAGCAGCGCGCGGGTAAGAGCAACATTGCTGTGCATGGTTTCCTCCATTCGTTCGCGTGAGGCACTTGAAAGAGTGTCTACTACAGTCTGGACCCAGAGCCGGAATGTGCCCAGAGGTTGGACGGACTGGCGTTGATCGGCGAGCAGGTCTGCAAAGAGTTGGGTCATCGCCTCGCCGTACTCTCGCCGAAATTTGGCAGGGTACATTCGCAGCATGCATCGGTAGACGGCGAGGGGACGATCCATCAGTGTTGCTCCCCGGGTGCCCACGTTCCGGCGCCCGATTTATTAATCATGGATTGGAGCCGCTTTGCTTCACTCGCCACGATGGTGCGCCCCAGCGTTGTCATCCGGTAGTAGCGGCGACGCTGATCGGTGCGCAGGGGATCAACTCGCTCCCCGCACTCCTCAATAAGGCCATGATCCAGGAGGCGCTTAATCGTGCTGTATAGCGTTCCCGGGCCCATCCGGACTGCCCCATCGGTGATACGCTTCACCTCGGCCATGATGGCATAGCCGTGCCGCTCCTCTGCACCGATGGCGAGCAGAACGTGAAACGCCGCTGGCGGCAATGGCACGGCGGCTCGGGGATCTTGTGTTCGGGACTGAGGCATGGACACCCCCCATGGGAACAACTATATCGTCTACTGATATATCACAACACGATATACCCTCCCAAGGCTATTGTCAATAGGCTCATACTTTCCGTTTCCACGGTTCTTTAGCAGATAGCCATATGAGAGGGTTGTTGACTCTTGCGTCGGTATCAAGCTGTTTGCCTCGTCAGCAGGCCTCAGCGCAAAGGACCAGAAAGACCGGGCCCGCCCACACACCATCAATGGCTTTTACGCTGACCCTGTGTCGCACCTTGGGATACGGGCCTGGACTATCACACAGTTGGCCTGCCATGGTGAGGGTTATCAAAAAGTTTTTCCTTTTCTCCACAATGGCGGGCCAATCCAATATGGTAGGTCAGCAGAACATGAGCCGGTATACTGTTATTGCCTCGTTAGTCAGTAAGCGGCTTGGGGGTTCGGGAAGATATGTCTGATCCTGCGATGTGAGAGATAGACGTGTTGTGGCTCAAAGGACACCCCCTTCCTTTTTGGATTCTTCTGACTGCTCTCGTTGCTGTAGTCAGCTACGTCGTTGACGTAAATACGGGGGCCAAGACTGGGCCTCCTTACAATGATCCTTGGTACAACACGATTGCCTTTTTCGTGTCAAGGGGGAGTATTGTCCTCCTTGTTGTATTGGCCCTGACCGGGCTTCCGATCTTGGTACGATACGCTGCCAGGCGTGGACGAAGGTCCAAGACTGGCTGAGTTCTGGCTTCTGTGCGTTTGGTCCTCCCGCCAGGACTTGAACCGCCGTCTCAGCTAGGGGCTGGTGGGATTTGGATCCTGTGTGCCAGTTGTGTTGCGCGGCCAACGAAACAGGCTTACGATACTCGGCAAAGACAGGAGTCGTTTGAGCAATCCTCATTCCAAAAGCTATGGAGCAGGCCACACAGGTATTTTCACTGCGTCTGCGTCGGCTTGGACGAGGCGTCGTGCTGGCCGTGAGTTCCGGCATGATCGCTGGGATGGTCGTTGGGGGCCTTGGTAGCCGCATTGCTATGCGCGTCGTGTCCATTGCCGGAGGGGATTCTCTTGCAGGGGCAATTACGGACGGTGGCAACGTAGTTGGCGTCTTCACTCTTGATGGGACCTTCGGCCTCTTGCTGGTCAGTACCTTGTTCTTCGGCCCTGTTGGCGGTCTTCTGTACCTTCCTGTGCAGAAATGGCTACCGGGACCGCGACGGTGGCGTGGGATCTTGTTCGGTGTACTGTTGTTCCTCAGCTTCGGCACCTTCGTAGTGGACCCTGCAAACCCGGACTTTGCAGAGCTAGGCTCTCCAGCACTCAACGTTGCGCTCTTTGCTATGCTGTTCCCGCTCTTTGGCTTGACTATCGCTCCAATAACTGAGCATCTGGACCGGCTCTTGCCGAACATGATTGGCGGACGTCATCCCCAAATCGTAGGTGTTGTGTATTTGACGGCGCCTGCCTTCCTATTGCCTCTGATCGGCTCTTTTCTCTTCCCATTCGGGCTCCTCGCCGCGGTCATCCTAACCCTAGTTTTTGCAACTTGGCCCAAGTGGCAGAACAGGGTGTTCAATTGGCAAGCGAGGCTGCCGGGGAAGGCCGTTGAGACCATCAGGTACGGGCTGATTGTGGTGTTCTTTGCTTCCGGCAGTGCACAGCTAGTCATTGCTATTAACCAGATTGTGTAGCCCCGTGTGCAATGCCAGCGACTGGGAAGTAACAAACCAATGAATCTCAGGGAGAGCACCTCTCGTGCTTGGGCAATGGAGCACGCTCCTACCTATCTGATTGCCTGAAAACACTGGGGTGGCGTCAGTCGTTTGGCGTGAAGAGGAACTTACCGGCAGTCATCTCCTCCAAGTATCCCTGAATGGCGCGGTCATACTCCGCTAGCGGAACCATTTGTCGCACCTGGGTTCGCATACCGTCCCGAAGGTCGCGGGTCACTCTCCTACCTAGGCGGAAGAGGCTATAGAAGCTGCGCTGGCCCAGCCAATGGGGCAGATAAAACCCATCTACTGCTTTGCTTTCAAAGATGAGGTGCCTATCATTTATCAGGGTCTCGCTGGATGAAAGAAATCCATAAACGGTAACCTTGCCGTTCTTCGGCAACGCTGCTAAGAGTATCGCGGTCATGTCCCCGCCCACTGCATCAAAGGCAATTTTTACCTCCAAGGCTGAGGATAGCTGCTCCAATCGCCGCTCAAAATCCGAGCTGGAGCTACTCAGAATATGAGATGCTCCTATACTTCGTAGTATTTGGACCTGTTCTTCTCTTCTGACGATGTTTATCACCTCAATGGCCTGTCTTCTGGCTTGAACGACCAGCATACGACCCAGGGCGCTTGCTGCCCCTGTGTTTATGATGGCACGGGATTTGTGCTTCATAGCTAGGTCCAACAGGGCTAGGACGGTCAAGGGGTTCACCAGAGCCATGGCGCCTTGCTCGTCAGATACGCCCGAGGGCAAAGGAATGCAGTTGGTGGCCTTCGTCGCGACGAATTGCGCCCAGGTTCCGTCGCCGTGGTCGTTTGCCGCACAAGCGACTCGCTTGCCCAGCAGCCGGCGCGCCAAAAATCCCTTCCCCGCTGCCACTACCGTCCCGCTAGCCTCAATTCCAGGTGTAACAGGCAAGGGCTTCTTGAAGGCGTACAGGCCTTGCATGAAGGTGAGGTCGGAGGGATTGACTGGCGTGGCAGCAACGCGAACAACTACCTCCCCAGGACCAGGGATGGGTACAGGTTTCTCCTCTAGTGTGAGGCTCTTCCAGCCTTCTTCATACGAGTGAAGGACTAGAACCCGCATAGTGGTTGGGACTCGGCCCATGGGAGTACTGCTCCGTTGCACGTACTGCTCTTATGACGAGGGCAGGAGGGGGCAAGAAGCCCACTGCCGGGCCTCTGCGGCTTCGTACTAGCTCACTCTCATCCCTTTGCCCCGGACCATCTCTCGTACAGGGGGCTTAGGCTCCCGCTATCTCTCCCAGCACCGCGCAGACCTGGGCCAGCTCCTCCTCCGTGTTGTAGAAGGCCGTGCACAGGCGCACCGCGGGGGGCGTGGGCACCTGGCGCGCCGCTATGCCCCGGCCCCACAGCAGCTCCACCACCTGGCGCGGCTCCCGGCCCGACACGCTGAAGCACACCAGCGCCGACCCCGTTTCCTCCATCTCCGGCGAAGTGATGGCTACGCCGGGGATGTCCCGGAGGCCGTCCCGCAGTTTGGCGGCCAGGGCCATGCCCCGCGCCTCTATGGCCGCCGACCCCTGCTCCTGATGGAAGGCGATGGCCTCGGCCATGCCCGCCTCCAGGGCTACGCTGGTCGTGCTCATGCGGAACTTCCGCGGGCTGGCCGTGTTCAGCTTCACCGCACCCGTGACGATGTCGTGCTCCGCCACCGCGCCGCTGGCCGGGTAACGAGGCTTCACCAGAGGCAGAAGCTCTCGGCGGATGTACAGCGCGCCCGTGCCGTCGGGGCCCAGCAGCCACTTGTGGCCGGGCATGGCGTAGAAGTCACAGTCCAGCGCCTCCATGTCCAGGGCAATCTGTCCCGCACACTGGGCGCCGTCCAGCAACAGCAGCGCGCCCCGGCGGTGGGCCAGGTCCGCCAGCTCCCGCGCCGGCATCCGCAGGCCGCAGGAGAACTGGATGTGGCTCACAAAGACCAGGCGCGTCCGGGGGGTCATCAGCGCCTCAAACTTGGCCAGGATGGTCGCCTTGTCGTCCTTGGGGCTGATGTCGGCGATGCGGACCCGCACCCCGTGGGTCTCCTGAAGCAGCAGGCTGGGGACCATCACCGACGGGTGCTCCAGGTTGCAGGTGACGATTTCGTCTCCGGGCCGCCAGTCCAGCCCGTGGACGACGATGAGCAGCCCGTGTGTCGTGCTCTGGGTCAGGGCGATGGCCTCCTGGGGGGCGTTGACCAGCCCACCTACCGCCTTGGCCAGGTCGTCGTGGACACCCCGGTTGCGGGCCAGGGCGTCCAGTGTGGCGGGGCCGCTCTCCATCTCATAGGTAAGCTGGTGCGTGATGCGCCAGGTCACCCGGCTGGGCGATGGCCCGGACCAGCCCGTGTTCATGTAGATGAGGCTCCTGGTGACCGGCAGCGCTTCTCTGATGGCGGCGGTGTCCATGCGGCGTCCCCCTGGCAAAGATTGCACGCATTGTAGCACAGTCCGGCGCCCTCCCTTGTCCCCCGGCCACAGGGGTGTTATAACAAGGAAACCTGTCCTTCGTCATGCAGCCGAGACTGGAGTGCCTGTGAACACCCTCAAATGCTACATGCTTGATCCCCAGGGCAAACGCCCCGAGAAAATCCAGACTCGCCCCCGCCTTCCCCAGGCCGCCCTTCACTGCCCGCCCCTGGCCGAGGGCAACCAGCTCGGCTGGCTGGTCTACCCCAACACCCGCTCCTCTTGGGAAGTGGAGCGCCAGCCCGATGTCATCCGCATCACCCACCAGCCCGGCGATGGCTCAGACTTCCCGTATCCCTTCGTCGTCACCGCCTTTGAGGACGGCAGCCGCATGGCCGAGGTCCTGGCCCCTTCTACGGCGCGCCTCAGTCCCCAGGACTACGACCGCGCTCCCAACGCTGCCGATAAAGTCTTCCACGACCTGCACAACCCCGCCGGCGCTGTCACCCTCGCCGGCAACTGCTGGTTCCAGACCCCCGATGGCTGGGACTCCGTATGGATGGGCGTCACCAATATGTTTGACCCGCCCATGCCCCAGGCCTACACCGTCCGCGTCCAGACCGACTGGTTCGCCGGCTCCCGGGCCGTGGAGGTGCGCTACCAACTCCGCATGGGCGAGCGCCTGAAGGTCAACCCCGATACGCCCATCGGCATGGTGGTCTTCCTGCCCCGCCAGGATCTGACCCCGGAGTTCCTTCCCTACCCGGAGGAGCTGAAGACCCTGCGGGACGCCCAGATCGCCGAGAAGTACCAGCCCGATAATATGCGGGGCCACAACCAGATGACCCCCTTCAGTGTCTGGTATTTGCGGAACAAACGGCCGTAGCAGGTGCGGAGTTTCGTGCCACGTGCGCCCGCCGGAATGCCCCATAGTACGCTTGCACCTGGCAAACATGGTGCGTATGCACCCTTACAAAAGCACCCCACTGTGCCATACTATGCCCTGCCTAGAGGTGCTCTACGGCCAGGTACGTAGAAGGAATTGAGCAGGAGCCGCAGCATGAAACCAGCATTCGTGGCGCGCATCGCCTTGCTGATCCTCAGCCTCACCCTCGCTGGCTGCGTGGATGCAGTGCCCACACCCACCGCAGACCCCACTCCCACCTTTACCCCTACCCCCAGCCCCTCTCCCACGCCCACGCCCTCCATCGCCCGGGCTGTGTCCTTGACCAGCCCTGCCGTGGTCGGCGTCTCCTCCCTCAAAGGCCAAGGGGCGGGCCTTATCCTTGACGCCGACGGCTATATCCTGACCAGTCCCCGCATCGTCAGTCCGGGGACCACGGCTACCGTCTTTCTGGCCGATGGCACTGCCGTGGAAGGCAGCGTTATCGGCATGGACGAGCCTCTGGGCCTCGCCGTGGTGAAGATTAACGGAGGCGCATTGACGGCCGTGGCATGGGACGCTTCAGTCCAGGCCCGGCCTGGTGAGGAGGTGGTCCTGGTGGGCCGGGAGGCCCGCCAGGGCGGCGCCGAGACCGCCATGCGCGGCAATGTGGTGGCCGTGCGCAGTGACGGCCCGGCGGGTCGCAGCTACATAGAAACCGATATCAAAGGCCGCCCCGAAAGCGCCGGCGCCGCCCTGGTCAACATCCACGGCCAGGTCATCGGCATAGATGTGGGGAGCGCCATCCCCCTAGAGGAGAGCACTATAGAGGGCGTCCAGTTCACTCTTCTTGCCGGCAGCATCCAGCCCCTTCTTGCTGGATTGAAAGACGGGAATGTCACCCTCATCCCAACCCCAACTCCAACCCCTGTCCCCCTCACCGCCACCCAGGTTCTCAACCTGACCCAGGGGATGCTTGCGCAGGTTAAGGGCCTTCGTGTCACCATGGACGGCAGAATCGCCGCTGGGGACATCGCATACCCCATCCTCATTGAAGGCTTCTGGGAGCAGCCAGACAACGCTCATGGCGTCTTTGAGACTTTTGATGAGACAACGGAGTTCCTGCGTTTGGGGGAAGAAAACTATGTTGCCTACTTCGGCGATGGCGGGTTCTACGAGGACTATTACAACGAGTCCGGAGGGGCCTTCATTGACCTCCTCAAATCTCTCCTTGGGCCTCTGAACACTGAGGTCATATCCGCGCTGGAGCGGCAGCCGGACGAGACAGTGGACGGCAATCCTTTCTATCACCTGACCTACCGCCTCAATATGGAGGACTTCCTCTACACCCTGCTCCAAGGCTCCCTTGGCGGAGCGGAAGTGCGGGCCGCCGCAGACCTCCTGGTGGACCAGGACACCCTCTTGCCCTATCGCTACAGCATTACCTGCAAGAGCTGCCTTGAGGGCATCGCAGACCTGGTGGTGACCTTCACCCTCGCTTCCCTCAATGAGCCGCTGGTTATCCCCAGCCCCCTGGACGCCCCCTCCCTCCTGATGGCGCGGCTTCTGCAGCAGTTCACCAGCGCCTTGCCCATTGCCACAGGTGAGGAAATCCCGGCGACGCTCCAGAGAGGCGGCAAACACTTCTACGCCGTGGAGCTGGAGGGGGGGACCGCCTACACGGTCCAGGTGTCCCTGGGTACATTGGCAGACTCCGTCCTGACCCTGTGGGACCAGTCCCTGACTGAAGTGGCCTACAACGACGATTGCTTTGGCGGGGGGTCCTGCGTTACCTATACCCCTCCAGCCTTTGCCATCTATTACATCCAGGTCAACGGGTACGACGCCTCTGACCGGGGCACCTACGTGCTGTCAGTTGTGATAGGAGCTGTCTTTACTCCCACGCCGACACCAACGACCACTCCCATCGTTGCCACGCCAACCCCAACCCTGGTGACGAATGGTCAGCCTGCATGGTCCCCCGACGGGTCAAAAATCGCCTTTTCAACGGACAGGGACGGCGATTATGAAATCTATGTGATGGATTGGGATGGGAGCAATCCGACGCAACTCACCAGCAACACCTGGTCTGACAGGCAACCATCCTGGTCATCGGATAGCTCTAGAATAGCCTTCGTTTCAAGACCTGACGGCAGCAACTCGTACATCTACGTCATGAAGGCAGATGGCGCCGACATAGTGAAACTCACGTCATCAATAGCCAATGACTTCGAACCAGCGTGGTCTCCCGATGGCACAAAAATAGCCTTTGTGTCAACGCGAGACGGCAATTCTGAGATATATGTAATGAATGTGGATGGTTCAGGTCAGACGCCTCTAACAAGCACGCCTTTCGCCGAAGAGTGGCCAACGTGGTCTCCCGATGGAGAAAAGCTAGCGTTCAGGACCAATAGGGACGGCAACTGGGAGATATACGTAATGAACGCCGATGGCAGCGGGCAGACACGCCTGACAAACAATACTTCGGATGACCGTGGCCCAGCGTGGTCACCCGATGGTACGCTGATCGCCTTCACCTCTCAGCGCGATGGCAACCGCGAGCTGTACGTCATGAGCCCAGACGGATCAAACCAGGTGCGTTTGACTTTCACACCTGCTGAGGAGTTCGGGCCGACCTGGTCACCGGATAGCAAGAAGCTGGCCTTTTCCACTGATAGAGACGGTCACCAGGAGGTCTACGTCATAAACGCCGATGGCACGAATCTCACACGCTTGACGATTACCTAGCGGACCAGGGTGTCCGCCCTTGCCCCACTTCCCCTCACCATCCCAGCGCCCCTATCCCCGCGCCCCCCGCCGCCGCCAGGGCCACCACCACCCAGGGCGGCAGCCGCCAGAAGGCCAGCAGCCCGAAGCACGCCAGCCCCAGGCTGAAGTAGGCCGGCGACGTAATGGCGCTGGTCCACACCGGCTGGTACAGCGCCGCCAGCAGCAGCCCCACCACCCCCGCGTTCACCCCCCGCAGCGCCGGCTGGAACCACGGCCGCGTCCGCAGGGCGTTCCAGAAGGGCAGGCAGCCCGTGACCAGCAGGAAGGACGGCAGGAACACTGCCACAAGGGCCAGCATCCCCCCAAGCCAGCCGTTGGGCTGCGGCCCCATCACTGCCCCCAGGTACGCCGAGAAGGTGAACAGCGGGCCGGGGACCGCCTGAGCTGCGCCGTACCCCGCCAGGAACTGCTCCCCTGTCACCCAGCCCGGCGGGACCACCTCCCGCTCCAGCAAAGGCAGCACCACATGGCCGCCGCCGAACACCAGGGACCCCACGCGGAAGAAGCTGTCAAAGAGCGCCAGCCCCTGGTGTTCCACGAACTGACGCCCCACCGGCAGGCCAACCAGCAGCAACGTCATCAGGACCAGGGAGGCGATGGCTAGCCCTCGGCCCACGGGGACGGGGACACCGCCGCCGGCCGTCCCCTGGGCAGACCGGAGAAACCGCCAGCCGATCACCCCGGAGGCCGTGATAATGAGCACCTGCCCCCATGCCGAGGCCAGCGCCAGTGTCGCCACGGTCGCCGCGATGGCCAGGGTGATGCGGGGCTTGTCCGGCGTCAGCGTCCGCGCCATGCCCCATACCGCCTGGGCGACTACTGCCACCGCTGCCACCTTCAGGCCGTGCACCCAGCCGGCGTCCGCCACGTCAAAGGCAGTCACACCGTAGGCAAAGGCGATGAGGGCCAGGGCCGAGGGCATGGTGAACCCCACCCACGCCGCCACACCCCCCAGCAGACCGGCACGCATGATGCCCACGGTGATCCCCACCTGGCTGCTGGCTGGCCCGGGTAGCACCTGGCACAGCGCCACCACGTCGGCGTAGGTCTGCTCATCCAGCCACCTGCGCCGCGCCACGTACTCTTCGCGGAAGTACCCCAGGTGCGCTATCGGCCCCCCAAAGGAGGTCAGCCCCAGGCGCAGGGCCGCCAGGAAGACCTCCAGGACACGCCCTGGGCCGCCCTTTGATGCCTCCTGCACTTGCACGCCTTCTGCCATTGCTGGTCCTTCACATAAGCTCAATGATTGCAACGGGGGTCTGCTCAGACGCCCACGCCCTGGCCTGGGCTGATAGGCTCCTTGCCAATGCCCTTCGTCCCCTGTCCTTCTACCACCTCCTCCACCAACTCACGCACCTTCAGCCGCGCCTCGGCCAGCACTTGCTCTCCCTCGGGGGTGATGGTGTAGTACTTCCTGACCCTTCCTCCAACCACACGCTCCGTCTTTCTCAAGTACCCGGCCTGCTCCAGGCTGTGCAGCACTGGGTACAGTGTCCCTGGCGAAAGCTGGTAGCCGTGGCGGGCGAGCTCCTGCTGCAGGGCCGTACCATACACCGGCTCCTCTGAGGCATGGTGGAGGATATGGATGCGGATGAACCCAAGGAAAAAGTCGCGCAGCATCAGTTCTCAATATCGTCTTGCGTTATCGCTGTGCGATATGGTAGCATCGGCAACAACAATTCGCAATTGGTTCATGCTCACCAACGGAGGTAGGTCATGGTCAGGGATTCGTCCGGCGGTCTCCACTATTCTCGTGACGTCACCGAGGCGGTGCAAGCCGCTGAACTCACCTTCTCTAACCCCCACGGCCAGCGCGTCGGCCCCCGCTGGGTGCGCGGCGAGGTGGTCTTTGCCATGCCCCTGGGCATTGTGCATATTGACCCGCAGCAGCAGAAGTGGGCGAAAGAGTACGTTACCGTCTTCGGCCTGAGCGGCCCCGACGGCAATCCGGAGCGGGTCCCGGGGCAGTTTGGCATCTATGACTCCAAGCCCGGCGACCCCAACTACAGCCCCATCTGGCGGTACAACTATGTCATTGTTCCTCGGGACTATGTGCCCAACACCCTGCGCTCGGAGGAGGACGCTCTCAAGAGCGGCTACCAGATTATAGAGGCTGACCGCTACACCAACTGACCGGTTCTGTAATGCGCCAGCGTGTCTGGCGCTCTCCGGGTACTGGCCCTGGACATACTAATTGGGACCTTAGTAAATAGACTCGCCGGGCGGTCTCCAGTGGAGGTACAGTCGCCACAAAGACCCCCCGCAGTCCGCCTCTCCCGTGATGGGCCTTCTTCCAAAAGCCAGGAGGATGCAAGGTACCCAGAGCCTGTCCTTGAGCAGAGCGAAGGATTCCCTGCGGGATCTTAGGGGTGTCCCCTAAGCTGAATAACCTTTGGGGCGGATGGGAGGGGAAGCAAGCGTTTGCCCAAAGGGGACTTTTGGTGTAAAGCCTCCTCGGTAGGAGAGGCTGCTCCGGCCGCGACGGTTGAGCGGCCAGGGCCAGGTGAGAGCCTGCCCTGAGTGCAGCGAACGGGGTGCAGGTCTAGTTACTAATGACCTCATTAGTAAGGTGGGCAGTGCTTTAGCCCAGGGCCTGGGCCAGCCCCTCCAGAATCATGCCCCAGCCCTCCTGGGTGCGGCCCGCATACTCCGCCCACTCCGGCTTCATCTCGTGGGTCAGGGTCAGTTCGCAGCCGTTCTCCAGCGGCGCAATCTCCACCGTCACGCGGTCCGGCGCCGACCCCTCCACGGAGAAGGTGAAGATGAGGCGATGCGGCCGCTGTATCTGAAGGTACTCCCCGGTGTGGGCCACGTCCACGCCGTCCCGCCGTTCCACGAAAGCGTACTTCCCGCCCACACGCGGGTCAATCTCCACCCGTACCATCCGGCCTGTGGGCGTGGCGAAGAGGAACCTGCCCGCCTTCGCGGGGTCCAGCCAGGCGTCAAACACCCGCTCCGCCGGCTGGCTGTAGCGGCGGCTCACCTGTACGATCACTGGCTGGCTCGTGCTCACGGGGCGCCTCCCCCTTCCGGATGGGTAGTGGCGGGCGAAGTGTCCTTTGCCTGAAGCAGGGAGTCCAGCGCATCCAGCCGGGCGGTCCAGTAGGCGCGCTGGGCTACTATCCAGGCTGCCGCTTCATCCAGGGCCGACGGGTCCAGGGACAGCAGGTGCTCCCGCCCTGCCCGCCGTCGCCGCACCATGCCGGCGCGCTCCAGGACGCGGATGTGCTTGGAGACGGAGTTCAGTGAAATGGAGAAGGGCCGCGCCAGGTCGGTGACCCGCGCCGGGCCCTGGGCAAGGCGCTGCAGGATGGCCCGCCGCGTGGGGTCCGCCAGCGCCGTCAACGTCTGGTCCAGGTTTGAGTTCATGGGTGCGTTAACCATTATTCATCCTTTGGGATGAATAATAGACCACCCTGGGGATAGTGTCAAGGAGTGGAAGAAACGGTCCTGAACCCCAGCAGCTCCACCCCAGGACCAAGCCCCTTGGACTGGGCCAGCGCCTTCAGGCTGCCCAGGCCCTCCGGGTCCACCAGGCTCATCATGGCCATGCGCATCAGTTCCCGGTGGGCGTAGGACATCTCCTGCTCCAGCGCCCCTTCCAGGCGCTCCCAGAACCCCAAGCCCTCCAGGAACTGGCGCTGCGTGGTGTACCCCGCGGTCCTCAGCCCCGCCTGCTCCCCCAGCCGCATCAGCGACGTAAAGTCCACCTGGCTGGTGATATCCTGCTGGCCGGGGTGCTGGTACGGGTCGTCGCTGATGTCGTGCTCTTGGAAGCACACCAGCGTCCCCTGAGCGTTCGCCGCCGAGTACAGGTCCTGCGCCGGCTCTCCATAGTCAATGGTCAGCATAAACCCCCGCTCCAGCGCCTCCCCAACCTGCGCCGCCCAGTCCTCCAGGGCCAGGTCCACCTCGCCACGGTACCCCTC
>JACQOP010000119.1 GCA_016202485.1 Chloroflexota bacterium
ATGCCCACGCTTTTTGAACGAGGCGATGCCCTGCGAGGTGACCGCATTGCCATCAACGCCCGGCGCTTGAGCAGGCCCCGGGTAATCGCCCGCAGTGGCCGGCATGAGGCCCAGGAAACTATCGCCTGGGACAACGTGTATTGCGTCATTGAGATACCACTATGGGCCAAGCCCAAAGAAAGCAGCCCTCTCCTTCCAACTAGCTGAATTCGTTGACCAGCTTCGGCTCACGAAGCTGAAAGCACTCAAAGTTTTACAAAGGAGTCCCGCCTGGAACCTATTGACTGTGCACGCAAGATTGTGGATGTGGCCTCGGACAAGCAGGCCTCGGACATCGTCCTGCTGGACATCCGGGGCCTGACCACCTTTGCCGACTATTTTGTCATCATGACCGTGGACAACCGCCGCCTGATGAACGCCCTGCAGGAGGACCTGGCGCAATCCCTCAAGAAGGAGGGAGCGACGCTGCACCACCTGGAGGGTACCATAGACTCAGGCTGGCTGCTCCTGGACTTCGGCGATGTTATTGTCCACCTCTTCGCCCCGGAGGAGCGGGACTTCTACCGCCTGGATGAACTCTGGGCCAAAGCCCAGCAGGTAGTAAGGATACAATAAGAACTGGACCATCCCCCAAAGGCGTTCCCCCGTTGTCATTCTGAGCGACTCGGTCACATACCCACGCCCTCTCCAGCCCCTGCCTCGCGAAGAACCTCTCACTACGTCTGCCCTCCGCCAGGGACGCGGCAGCGCCCTGCCGTCCCGCTTAAACCCCAGCACCCTCGCTTGCTGTCATTCTGAGCCGAGGTAGTCGCAAACCTCGGCCTTCAACATCCGTTGCTCGGCGAAGAACCTCTCAGCGGTCTGCCCTCCGCCAGGGACGCGGCAGCGTCCCGCCGTCCCGCTTTGCCAGAGGCACTACCCCTCAACTATCCACGGGTCCGTATCCCGCCGGTAGCTTACGATATCCCCGTCCTTGAAGAAGATGGCAATCTCCCGCTGGGCCGACTCCACGGAGTCTGAACCGTGGATGAGGTTCCGCCCGATGTCTATGGCAAAGTCCCCCCGGATGGTGCCGGGTGCCGCCTTTGCAGCGTTGGTATCTCCCATGGTGGCCCGAACCACGGCCACGGTGTCCTTCCCTTCCAGCACCATGGCCACCAGCGGCCCCGAGGTGATGAAGCTGACCAGCCCCGGGAAAAAGCCCTTGCCCACGTGGGCCTCGTAGTGGCGGTGCGCCAGGGCCTCGTCCATCTCCATCAGGCGCATGGCGGCTATCTTCAGTCCCCGGCCCTCCAGCCGGGCGATAATCTGCCCAACCAGCCCTCGCTGGACTGCGTCGGGCTTGAGCAACACAAGGGTGCGTTCCATGGAGTCTCCATTCTGGCAAAAATCACGTGGTATTATGACACAATACAAGGGTAGGGGCGAGCCGCCGGCCGCCCCTACCCTTGTTATAGAGAAGGGGCGGTCTACCGACCGCCCCTTCTCTGAGTGTGCTCTGGGTCAAGGACAATTGCCCTAGTAGTAACCGATAATCTCCCCGTCCTTCCCGTAGATACAAATCAGGCAATCGTTGGGGTCTTGAACCCACATACCCTTGTAGTCTTTCCGAGCCAGGTTGACCGCCCTGTAGAGCTTTGCGTCGTACAGCAGGTCCGGAGGCATGGCGTTGGCAAACACCAGGCCCTCCAGGACCAGCGCCTCGTTCACAAGCCGGTCGCCAACCCACACCCACCGCACCAGACGGCCCTGGCTGTCCACGTTGGTCACGTCCCGTTCCAGGGTAACTTTCTGGCCTTCTACCAGTGTTGCATTCAGCGCGGCAGCCTTGGGCGCCAGGAAGTCCGCCGTCGCGGTCCCTTCCTCTGTGGGGCGGGGAATTTCTATGCCGGCGTACACCACCTGGAAAGTCGTGCCCTTGATGTTGACCTCAATGGTCCCGCCGTCCAGCACCCGGGTCACCATCGCCTCTACCTTTGGCTGTGCCGCCAGCTCCGTAGGGGAAATAGTAGACACCGATGCAATAAGCTGTACCGTACCAAGAGCAAGGGGGACAATCAGCAATGGCGCGAAGCTGAAGAGGGTTGCCCGCTTTCCGTGTTGCATAGCTCCTCCTTGCAACCTACACTAGGGCACTTTTCACCTATTATTGATGAAAAGTGATTCATATCATAAGTCTGCGTGTGTCCCCTGTCAATGCCCTGTCCCCAGTCCCCACACCTCGCTCTTATGGCTGGCCCAGCGCCAGCGGCAGCACCACACCCCTTGGGCCGTAGACTTTTGATGGGTGGAGCCATTGGGGCAGCACCCTTCCTTCCTCGTCCGTCACCCGCCACGGGTCTATAATGGCACGACGTTCCACCTCGGAGCTGAAGTCGCTGGCGGTAAACGGCACGTTGGATGCCTCCGGCGGAGGCGTGTCCGTCCCGGCCAGGTACGTCCGCTCCGGATGGGGCCTATGCCCCGCTCGCCAGTGCGCCACCACATCTCCCAATGCCGTTTCCCACTTTCCTGCCATGAGCAGCGGCGGCACATCCTCCACGAACTTGTGCAGCTTTGCAGTAGGGGTGTAGACATGCTGCATGGCCCACTTGTAGCCTCCCACAAAGTCTTCCACCGTCTCATGCTGCGGGCGGTTCACCAGGGTGTAGCCCGTGAAATCCCGGAGCAGGGCATTGGGCAGAAAGGCGGGCGCCGGCTCTGCAGCGAGCCGGTTGAAATAGGGGGTGCCGGGGATGGGAGCTTCAAAGCAGAGAAAAGTGGGGATGTACAGGCCAACCTCCTGCAGTTTCTTGGGGATGCGCCGGATATACTCCCAGTTATCCACCGTTGGGCTCAGGAGCATTCCCGCCGTGAGCAGGATGCCGTTCTTCCTGCAGCGGTCAATGAGGCCCAGGGTCTTGTCCAGCACATTCTGAAACTTCTTCATGTCTGCCAGGGCCGCAGGATTAAGGCTTTCCAGGCCTACGAACATCACCCGGCAGCCTGCATCAGCCAGCGCCTTCGGCATCCCGGGCTGCCCCAGGGCGTTGAAGGTGATCTCGCCGCCCCAGCGGATATCTAGCGGCCGGAGGGCAGCGCACAGCGCCCGTAGCCGTGGCGGACTGCCCCCCAGGTTGTTGTCCAGGAACTCCACCATACGGAGCTTGAAGGAGGGGATCAGTCCCCGCAGCATCCCTTGGCCCTCCCTGATGTCCCGCACCACAAGCTCCGGCGGGCGGCTGTGAAAGCGGGTGCCGGCTGCGGTGAGCGCGCAGAAGTCGCAGGCGAAAGGGCACCCCCTGGTGGCCTCAAGCGTAAGGGGCAGGTGCGCCTTCACCGCCAGGTCTAGCCTCGGCGTGGGCACTGCAAGGGGGTCATAGGCCCCGGACACGTAGCGCGGCTTCAGCTCACCACGGCAGAAGTCCTCGTACACCTGCCGCACGCTCCCCTCGGCGTCGCCAACGACGATGGCGTCAAAATAAGGTTGGCACAGGCCGGGATAGGTGCCGGCCATCACCCCTCCCAGCACCGTCTTGGCCCCCCTGCGACGCCAGTAATGCGAGATTTGCCTGGCGCGGTCAAAATCAGGGTGCAGGCAGGTGATGAACAGCAGGTCATAGGCCCGTTGCCAGTCTGGGTCCTCTACCGTCTCCTGGACAACATCAACCTCCACCTCTGGCGGCAACAGGGCCGCAATCAGTGGCCCAGCCCCCGGCTGTGGCACGCCGAAGGACTTTGCCCCCTTCCGCCGGTAGTCCATGTACACGCTGATGATGCCTACCCGCATGGCATTCCTCTCAGAACCGGATGCGTATCCCTTTCAGCAATTGGTGGAAAGGATACGCATCCTTTTGGACTACATGCAGGTACGTATGGACTAATTTTCTCTGGTACGGATTGCGACTAAGACAAGAGTGTGGGCTTGCTCGGCTGCAACAACAAGCCCCGCCAGGGCAATTTCGTCCCTGACAGGGCTAGTGTTGGTAGGAAGCGATTACTATATCGTCGCCGAGGCGCTCTTCTTCACGTCCGCCCCTGCGTCGTAGCTGAACCCGCTCTTCTGCAGATTGGTCACCGTGAAGGTGAAGACAGTGCCGGACGGAGGACGCCGCAGCACCGGCGACTTGAGCACGGCCACGCCCGAGGCGTTGGTGGTAGCCGAGGATGTCCCGCTGACCCCGCCGCTCCATTGGCCGCTCACCGTCACCCCCGATACAGGCGCCCCCGAGGCGTCCACTACTACCACTGTCACCTCCGCCCACGTCTGCCACCCCAGGAACAGGTCCTTGATCACAATGCTCATATCGGCCACGTGCAGCTTCAGGGCATCGGGGACCAGCACCGTGACCTTGGCCGTATCCTGGGCCGTCGCCCCCTTGTCGTCCGTCACCGTCAGTGTTGCCGTGTACGTTCCGGCAACGGGATAGGTGTACGTAACGATAGACCCTGTAGCCGTGGCCCCGTTGCCCAAGCTCCACTGGTAGGTGCCAATCGTCCCGTCGGGGTCCGAGGAGCCGCTGCCGTCCAGTGTGACGGCGCTTCCCAGGGTCACAGTCTTCTCCGGCCCGGCATTGGCCACCGGCGGCTGGTTCGCCGCCCCAATGGTGGCCGTGGTGCTGTCGCTATCCGAGCCACCCTTGCCGTCGTTCACCGTCAGGCTGACGGTGAAGACCCCTACCGACGTGTAGGTGTGGGTTGGCGTCGCCCCGCTGGCCGAGCCGCCGTCGCCAAAGTTCCACTGGTACGTCAGCACGTCGCCGTCGGCGTCCGAGGAGCCGGTCCCGTTGAAGGCTACGGCCTGCCCCTGGGTGCCGCTGTAGGGGCCGCCGGCATTGGCCACCGGCGGGTTGTTATCGGGCGGCGGG
>JACQOP010000120.1 GCA_016202485.1 Chloroflexota bacterium
GTAGTACGCCTCACCACTGCGGATTGGTCTGAATGACTCTGGGACGTGCGCCGGCCCAGCCGTACAGTAGGAGTGTCGCCAGGAAAGGCGGCGAGACCTCAGACTGGAAAGGGACACTGGAATGACAAAAACGCCTACCATAGTAGAAGAGTCCTCTGCCAGGCACAGCCGAGGCGCCCAGCGGAGCACCGCATCCATCGCATGGCGGTTTGTGGTGCGCCTCAAGTGGCAGTACCTACCGTTGCTTCTGAGCGACTACACCAGGGAGATCCTGCGCCGCAAGTACGACGCCGTCGCCACAGACATGGCCTACGAAAACCGGGCCTCGGGTGCAGCCGGCCCACTGGGCAAGCTGGTGGACCGCCTGGTACTGAACTTCCCCACCCACGAAGGGCTGCGCCAGCGCCTTGCCATCGTCCAGGGCAGCCTGAAAAAGGAGATTACCCAGCGGCTTCAGCAGAGCGATGGCCCGGTGCGGGTGCTGAGCGCACCCTGCGGCCTGATGCGCGACGTCCTGGGCTGCGTCACGGAGCTGCGCAAGGAGCCTGCCCTGGACATGACAAGGGTGGACATCTACGGCCTTGACCTGGACGCCAGCGGCGAGGTGCTGCCCGAGGCGGGCCGCCGCGCGGAGGCCTGTGGTGTAGCCGTACGCCTGTACCAGGATGACCTCTTTAAGCCGCAAGCGTTCCAAGAAGTCCTGGAACAAGGCGTCCGCTTTCAGGTGGTCAACTGCATTGGCCTTACCCCCTGGCTGGACCTCGCCGAAGTCCGCCAGCTCATGTCCTTCTTCCACGACCGCGTGCTAGAGCCGGGCGGGATGCTTATCATTGACAACTTCAGCCCCCACAAGTACGCCGCCCTGGCGAAAGACCTGGAGATTTACAGCCGCTACCATGACGCTGCCGCCTTTGTGGACATGCTGCGTGAGTGCGGTTTCCGCATGGAGAAGGCGGTCGCCACCGCCAACCACGTCAATACGGTGCATATTGCCACGGCCATAGCTAATAGCTAGCTGGTGGAGGGAAGCCATGACGATGCACGAAGCTCCCAGGAGGCCAATCAAGGCCCGCAAGACGGCGTGGGCTGGAGCACTGGCCCGGCTGTTACTGCGGCTGGGTGTGCGGCCCAACCAGGTCTCCGTGGCCAGCGTCCTGTTTGCTGCCCTGGCGGCAGGGTGCATCCTCTTCTCAAGACAGGCCGGCCCCGTGGGAGGTGTGTTGCTGCTTGTGACGGCGGCGGTATGCATCCAGTTGCGGTTGCTGAGCAACATGCTGGACGGCATGCTGGCGATGGAAGGCGGCCTGAAAACGTCTACGGGCGAGCTGTTCAACGATGTGCCCGACCGTATCTCCGATACTCTCGTGCTTTTGGCGGCGGGTTATGCCGCCACCTGGACACACTGGGGGAGTGAGCTGGGTTGGGCTGCGGCACTGCTGGCAATGGCAACCGCCTACGTGCGTGTCCTGGGCGGTTCGGCAGGCGCGCACCAGCACTTCAACGGGCCGATGGCAAAACAGCAGCGCATGATGGTGGTGACGGCTGCGTGTATTGCTGCCACCTTTGAAATTGTGCTGGGCTGGCCTGCCTATGCCTTTACCACATCCCTTGCCCTGGTCATTGCTGGCTGCGTGCCCACCATCATCTTCCGCTTGGCTAAGACCTCAGGGGACCTGACTGACTTTGCCGGCAGAAGCGGGACGGGGCTGGTAGGTAAGTAAAGGAGACCTCTATGTGGCTTTCCAACCCTTTGGATAGCCCCTTCCTCTGGCCCACGGTTACGGTTGTGGCAGGGGTGCTGGGCATTGCCCTGGCTGCCCTGCTGTTGAAGGAGTGGCGGCGCCTGGGTGCGTGGCGGCGCAACGAGCTGTTCCAGCGGCTGCTCACCTGGGCCTGGATCGCGCCACTCTATACGCTGGCAGTGCTGGGCGGCTGGCTGCCCGCGCTGCTCTTCAGCTCCCTGGTGGTCTTCCAGGGCTTGCGGGAGTATGGCAGTCTTGCCGGGCTGCCCAAGCTGTACCGCTGGATGCTCCTGGGCAGCGGCCTTTTGGCCGCTCCGGCGGCGCTGCACTCGCCTCTGGCCTTCTACCTGCTGCCGGCCCTGCTGCTGCTGGCGGCCACCCTTCAGCCTGTGCTTGCGCCGGACCCCCAGGCCGGCGTTCGTCACCTGGCCTACGCCGTCTTTGGCTGGGGCTATCTGCCCTGGCTGCTGGGCCATTTCCTCCTGATACGGGTGTACGTAGAGGGTGGGGATGGCCTGCTGCTGGCGCTGGGCCTGGCGGTGGCCCTGAGCGATGTGGGGGCCTTTACAGTAGGGAAGGCCCTGGGGCACCACAAGCTCTCTCCCAGGCTCAGCCCCAACAAGACGTGGGAGGGCCTGGGGGGGAACATCATCGGTGCGGCGGCAGGTGTCGGGCTGATGAGCTTCGCCTTGCCGGTAGGGTGGGGATGGTGGGCAGCGGCGCTGCTGGCGGGGGTTATTGCGCTTGGTGCCGCCTGGGGTGACCTGCTGGAATCTGCCCTGAAGCGGGGGTCCCAGGTGAAGGACGCGGGGGACTGGCTGCCGGGCTTTGGCGGGCTGCTGGACCGTGTTGACAGCTTCATTATTGCAACCCCCCTGGTCTACTACCTGGCCGTGGGGATTGCACTGGGGATAGACTGGACCTTCAGTTTGCTCTCCATGTAGTTGAGCTATGCTGGGGGGTTGTTTTATTTTTTTGTGGAAACAAATCCTCCGGATGGAGTGGGAGGGGCCACCAGGGATATGCCGTTTGTGGAACGATGGTAGCAGGGAAGGGGCGGTATAGGGAAGGGGGAAATGACAGTGGTGGAGAGTTTATTGCCCTTTAACGGGGTCGCTCAGCGTGTTGGCCTGTGACTGGGGATGGATTCCAGGCATAAGGAAAACGTAAATATTCCCCTTTCTTCTGGGACATGGCCTCCAAAGTCTTGACAACCCTCTGGGCATACCTAATATGTTGAACCATACCTCTTACTAAGGGGGTCATTAGTAACTAGACCTGCATCCTCACCCGCTCCTGGCCGCTCCTCCCGTCGCGGCCGGGGCGGCCTCTCCCATCATAAGGGAGAGGCGGACTGCGTGCGTCTTTGTGGTGACTGTGCCTCCACTGGAGACTGCCCAGCGAGTCTATTTACTAAGGTTCCAATTAGTATCTGCGGCAACTTGCCTGCGCATCTTTCGCTTTATAGTAGCTAAGACGGGGCGGTCCTGTATCACCCCCCTTGGCAAGGGTTGACAGATTGTCAAATGAATAGTGCTGATGTGAGTAGTATTGAGGACAGCGCTCCTGGTGCTCCGTCTAGTTGGGTTTCCCGCTGGCGGCATGTCTTAGTGGGGACGATCCTTCTCCTTGGCGCCGGCGCTTCTGTGATCACCTTTCTGGTGGCGATGCAGCTTGCGCGGACTCGCGCCGAAGAGGTGTTCATCCAGCAGGCGGAAGGAACCGCCACACCTATTCGCCAGCTACTGGAACGGGGACTGGAGGTGGTGCGCTCGGTCAGGAACTTCTACGACGCCTCTGTGGAGGTGGAACGCCATGAGTTTACAGAGTTTACCAAGAGGATAACCGCTGAGCACAGGGAAATTCAGTCCCTGGGATGGGCGCCCCGGGTGCCTTACGCCAAACGTGGCACCTTTGAAGACCTGGCGCGGGACGAAGGGTTCCGCGGCTTCCAAGTGACGGAACTGTCGGATGATGGAAGGATAGCGCCTGCCCGGGAGCAAGAGGACTATTATCCTGTGCTGTTCGTTGAACCGAGGCAGGGGAATGAGATTGTCTTAGGGTATGATCTGGGTTCTGATGCGGCGCTTCTGGGGGCGCTGGAGCAGGCCAGAGATACCGGAGAAGCCTTTGCCACCGGCCCAGTCCAGCTTTTGCAAGGGCCGGCCCAGCAACTTGGTTTCCTGGTGGCTGTGCCGGTGTACGAGAAGGGGCGCAGCCTTTCCACGGTAGAGGAGCGACGTGAGGGTCTCCAGGGGTTTGCACTGGGTGTGTTCGGAGCACATGCCTTGACAGTGGCGTCGTTCCCTGGGCAGACGCCGAGCGTAGCGTATGATATCTATGATACGACTGACCCAGAGGTCGCCTTGCTGGTGCATCGTTTCCACCCCAACGCGCCAGCCACCCCCTTGGAAGCCGGACAACTCAACGACGCGCTCCGTTCAGGCTTCCAGTGGACCGGCACGGTCTCCCTTCCGGGGCGGCAATGGTCCTTGGTGGCATATCCAGCTGACGGCGCCATCGGTGGGTCTTTAGTCGGCCCGTGGTGGCTCCTCGGCATGGGTTTGGTGCTGACCCTTGCTGGGTCTGCCTTCGCCTATAATCTAATAAGCCAGACAGAACGTGTCGGTCGTCTGGTTACGCAAAGGACCCATGACCTGCGTGAGACCGAGTCTCGCGCCCGCACTATCGTTGCCTACATGGATGAAGGCCTTGTGGTGGCAGGGCCGGAGGACCAGATTATCCAGTGGAACCAAGTGATGGAGGACCTCACAGGGATCACTTCGTTGGAAGCCATGGGCCGGCAGATTGACGATGTCATGCGTCTGATGCAGCCGGACTTGGGAAACCCAGACATCATTGAAGACCTGAGCAGCGCACTTGTAGAGAAGCGGAAGCCTGAGCAGCCTTTCCTGCTGATGATGGAGCGCCCGCAACGACTAGACCTGCGAGTCCGGATGTTTTATATTGCCACTGACTCCAGTGAACAACTGTGCGGCCTGCTCTTCCAGGATGTCACTCCTGAACGGGACCTGGAACGCCGCAGGGACGCCTTCGTGTCGGTGGCCTCTCATGAGCTGCGGACGCCTCTGACCAGCCTGGTGGGCTTTTCCCAGTTCCTGCTGCAGAGGCCGAACCAGACCGAGGAGACCCGAAGGCAGTCCCTGGAGATTATCCACCAGGAGTCCCTCCGGCTTACGTCTATAGTGGATGATATGCTAAACGTATCCCGCATCCAGTCTGGTAAACTTACTGTGAACCTGGAGCCCCTGGGGCTTGCGGAGGCGGTGGAGGAAGGACTTATCCGGGTGCGGCCAACCACTGACCAGCACGAGTTTGCTGTGGCCATTCCTGATGACGTTCCTCTGGTCTGGGGGGACAGGGACAAGCTGGTCCAGGTGCTTATCAACTTATTGAGCAATGCAGTCAAGTACAGTCCCAAGGGAGGAAGGGTTACGGTCTCGGCCGGGCATGAACCAGTCCGCAGCCGAGTAGTGGTCAGCGTGGAGGACCAGGGTATTGGCATTGCTCCGCAAGATAAGGAAAAGCTTTTCACCACCTTCCACCGTATTCATAGCCCGGATACGGAGGGCGTCAGGGGTACGGGCCTGGGCCTCTATATTGTGAAGGGCCTGCTAGAGCTCCTGAAAGGAGAGGTCTGGGTGGAGAGTGAACTGGGTAGGGGTTCCACCTTTTTTTTCACACTGCCTACAAGTCAAATTAGCGACAGCAGCCAACGGGTTGGAGGAGCCGTCCAACCCCCAAGAGGATTGTGATGACAAAAACCGTGATGATTGCAGACGATGAAGAGGGTATTCTGACCCTCATCCAGCAGGTGCTGGAGACAGACAACCGGCTGAGAGTAGTGGTGGCCAGGGACGGCGAAGAGGCGCTGCGTGTTGCCAGGCGTGAGAAGCCGGACCTTATCTTTTTGGATGTCCGCATGCCCAAGATGGTTGGGTACAACGTCTGCGCCGCCCTGAAGGAAGACCCGGCGGTTGCCCACGTCAAGGTGGTGATACTCACGGCCCTGACACAGGAAGCTGACCGCCAGAGGGCGTTCAATGCAGGAGCGGATGATTATATGAGCAAGCCTTTCAATATCATGGATCTGCTGGCGCGGGTGGAGCGGTTCCTTGCTCTTGAGCCGAAGGTGGGGGCTAGCAGCGCGTGAAGCAGCAGCAGATGAAGAGGGATGGACGAAAAACCAGGCCAAGGCGGGCTGGCCGGAAGGGAGGGAGACGTAATGTTGTCAGAGAGCCGGGCTGTTCTCATCGTTGATGACGACCCTTCTATCAGGGTCTTGTTGCACCAGTTGCTGAAGAGCGAGGGCTATGTGCCGACTGTGGCTGCCGACGGCGCTGAAGCCATGAAGCAAGTTGCAGAAAAGGAATTTGCTGTTGTGCTTCTGGATATGCGGTTGCCGGACCGGTCTGGACTGGATATCCTCCGGAGCCTGAGGCAAGACTGCCCCGATACCGCCGTTATCATGGTCACCGCTTTTGCCGAGGTTGAAACGGCTGTAGAGGCGATGAAGACCGGGGCCTTTGACTACATTGGCAAACCCTTTGCCATTGACGAGGTCCTGGTAAAGGTGGAGAAGGCCCGTGAACGAAGGCATTTGGCCTTGCAGGTGAAGGACTACCAGAGGAACCTGGAAGCCAAGGTAGCCGAGTACAGAGGCGAGCTCCATAAGATGATGGCTACGAGGATAGAAGGGCTGATCACCGAGGCAACAAAAACGTCCCAACAGGCGGCTAGCCGTGGTAAACGTGGTGCTCCTAACGTTGACACGGGAATCAAAGAATTTGGGGCAAAGATCCTGCGGATCATTAAGGGATCAGGTTCTTGATGCCCTGCCGGATATGGGGGGCCCACTGCCAATAGGGGCGATGGCGTGCCGTATGTGGCGAGTGGACTATTGCCCTGGCGTGGCTAATCCCCCAGTTGCCGCGCTTTCTATCACCCAACCAGGTGAGGGGTAGCAATTGGGGAGTCATCCGCTGGTCATGCGGGTGAAGGATACTCCCCTTATGGTAGCGGGCGTATGCTGAGCATGAATTCTCCAGTAAGGAGTAAGACATGCTTAACCATTCAGACCCCCGCAGAGCCGGACAGCGGGACCTCCAGACCCTGTCCCTCCATGAGCGGTTCTTCAACCACCTGTCCCCGGTCAATGCCCTGGAGATGTGCCTAGCGGCAGTAGAGAAGCAGTTCGCCAAGGACAGCTATCTGCTGCGGGAAGGGCAGGACATAGAAGAAGTCTACATCATTCAGGAAGGTCTTGTGGCTGCCGGGCTTTACCGGACTGTCAGCCCATCGCTATGGCTGTACGTTGCCGGGCCTGGAACGCTGGTGGACTCCTATGGCCTTCTTGGGGCTGTGGCTTCTCCTGTGAGCATAGTGGCGCTGTCGGATGTGAAAACCCTGGCAATCCCCCGGGAGAGGTTCGCTGAGATTATGGGCAGGGAGCCAGCCGTGGAGAATGGACTCCTACGGTCCCTATCCGGACGGCTTTCCATGATCAACCAGGTTGCCTTTAAGGAACTCACCACTGGCTTCCCGGCGCCTTCCCGGAATTAAGAGGCCGGTCATCTCCACCACGGTGTGGGGCCGTTGCTCGCCCATCTCCGCTTTCTAACTTCCGCTGAAATCGGCGCCAAGCGCCTGACTAAACCGCCAGGCGCTTGGCGCTTTGCTTCGCCTACTCTGGCGGCGGACTCGCCTTGTACATACCTCTGGGACGCTGCTACAATCGGCTGTATCCCCCCACGGGGGAAAGGAGCGTGGCCGTTGCTTACGGACAGCAGGTCTCTTCCCTATGACCCCTCTGCCCTGCGTGCGCTCATCCGCAAAGGCCAATGGACCGGGCCTACGGCCGGCCTGGCGTCTGGCCGTGTACAGGCGAACGTGGTGGTCCTGCCTCAGGAACAGGCCTTTGACTTCTTGCTCTTTTGCCAGCGTAATCCTAAGCCTTGTCCCCTGCTAGAAGTGCTGGAGCCTGGCAGGACAGAGGCTGCGCTCTCAGCCAGAGGGTCAGACATTCGTACAGACGTGCCGCGCTATCGCGTATACCGTTCCGGTGTACTCACGGGTGAGCGGGAAGACCTGCGCGAGATCTGGCGGCCTGACCTGGTGACCTTTCTTATAGGGTGCAGCTTCTCATTTGAGGCTGCACTCTTGGTTGCAGGTATTCCCTTGCGTCACATTGACCAGGGGAAAAATGTTTCCATGTACGTCACCAGCATTTCCACAGTCCCTGTGGGGCAATTCGCCGGGCCTATTGTGGTTTCCATGCGACCCATTCCCCAGAGTATGGTGGTGCGGGCCGTCCAGGTGACATCCCGTTATCCGGGTGTCCACGGTGCGCCACTGCACATAGGCTCTCCTCAGGCCATCGGTATTCACGATCTGGCCCGGCCCGACTACGGTGATCCGATAGAGGTAAAGGAAGGGGAAACGCCTGTGTTCTGGGCCTGTGGCGTCACCCCCCAGGCGGTGGCCGTTCAGTCCAAGCCTCCGCTTATGATCACCCATTCGCCAGGCCATATGTTCATTACCGACCTGAGGGATGAGGACATGGCAGTCATCTAGGGGCGTGTCCGCCCCAAGGGACAATTCCCCACAAAAAACTGCCGCGACCAACGTGCGGCAACTCCTGGTCAATGTGGATGAAAGCCTTAGACGCGCAGGGCAGGGTGAACCGCTATGTCAGAGATAGAAGACATCGTCCTGGACCATGATAAGCGTGGGGTGTCCCAACTCCGGCATCTCTTGCCTGACAACTACTGTACCGAGGCAGCCCGGCTGGTCCTTGCCCATGAGGGGCAGGCGCTTATTTGCACAGGGTTTTACATCCTGGCGGCCAGCGCGCCTGAGACCGACGGCCCTCCCGGGGCCTACTACCTGGGGAAGGCGCTGGAATCCCTGGGCTATTCTGTTGCCTACGTTACCGACCGGTACTCGGCCTTCTTGTTTGAGGGGATCATATCTCCTGAAGCCCTTGTGGACTTTCCCATTACCGATGTCCAGAGCAGCCAGCGTTTTGCCCAGGACGTGCTGGCCAGGTTCAGGGCATCGGTGGTCATCTCCACCGAGCGGTGTGGTCTTACGGCAACGGGCCGCTACTTGAACATGCGGGGCGTAGATATCACCCCTTACACCGCCATGCTGGACTACCTTATCACCGGCTATGACGCCACTGTAGGCATCGGCGACGGCGGCAACGAGATAGGCATGGGCAACCTGGCGGAGCACATCCCGGCTGTTGCCACGCTACCTAAGGAGCCCACTATTACCAGGGTCAGTAAGCTCATTCTTGCCAGTGTCTCCAACTGGGGCGCGTACGGCCTCATTGCGGCCCTTTCCTTGCAGTCCCGGCGCAACCTGCTGCCCTCTCCGGATGAGGAGGCTGCCCTTATCCGCCGAATGGTGGACAGGGGGGCGGTGGATGGCACGCTGGCCCAGAGGACGTATGCGGTGGATGGATTTCCTTTGGAAGAGAACCGGGAGGCCCTGGAGCGCCTGCATGGCTATCTGGCCCGGGAAGGGCTGCCTGCCAGTTAGCCTGCCAAGGCCATTTACTGGTGCGGGATTTGGTTGAACGGGACAGCAAGGCAAAGGTATACTTTCCTCGTCTGACAGGACTAGGTCCAGACCGGATGAAATGGGAAATCCTGGTTATGGTCACGGAGAGGGTAGGGGGTCAGGGGCATTTGCTGGCGCAAAAAAGCTCAGGCTACTGGGGCCTTGGCTGGAAATAACAAGGGCCGGATGTTAAGAGGGAGTTATGGCGCAAACGAAGTTCGTGCTAGAAGAGAAGGATATCCCACAGGCGTGGTACAACATTATCCCGGACCTGCCGGTACCGCTGCCGCCGGTGATGCACCCCGGCACCAAACAGCCCATCGGCCCGGGGGACCTTGCGCCCATCTTCCCAACGGGCCTCATTATGCAGGAGGTCAGCGGCGAGCGTTATGTAGAAATTCCGGAAGAGGTGCGGGAGGTCTACAAGCTGTGGAGGCCGACGCCTCTGTACCGGGCGTACCGCCTGGAAAAGGCGCTGGATACCCCGGCCCGGATTTATTACAAATACGAAGGCGTCAGCCCGGCGGGGAGCCATAAGCCCAATACCGCCGTGGCCCAGGCCTACTACAACCGCCAAGAGGGGGTTAAACGCCTGGCGACAGAGACGGGCGCTGGCCAGTGGGGGAGCGCCCTGTCCTTTGCATGCAAGCAGTTTGGCCTGGAGTGTAAGGTCTACATGGTGAAGGTCAGCTACCAGCAGAAGCCTTACCGCCGATCCATGATGGAGACGTGGGGCGCTTCCGTTGTGGCCAGCCCCAGCCCTGATACCAATGCCGGCCGTGGCATCTTGGCAGAGTTTCCAAATTCGCCGGGGAGCTTGGGCATTGCCATTAGTGAGGCCGTTGAAGATGCGGTCTCCCGTCCAGATACGAAGTACTCACTGGGGAGCGTGCTCAACCATGTGCTGATGCACCAGACGGTTATAGGCCAGGAGTGCAAGGCTATGTTTGAGAAGATGGGTGAATCGCCGGACATGGTCATTGGCTGCGTTGGCGGGGGCAGCAGCTTTGGCGGCATTGCTTTCCCCTTTGTTAAGGACAAGCTGGAGGGAAAGCTGGACGTTCAACTGATTGCGGTGGAGCCCGAGGCGGCACCCAGCATCACCCGCGGCGTGTACACCTACGACTTTGGGGATACCGTCGGCCTGACGCCTCTGGTCAAGATGTTCACCCTCGGGCATACCTTCGTGCCGCCGTCCATTCACGCGGGAGGCCTGCGTTACCATGGCATGGCGCCCCTCATCAGCCTGCTGTGCGAGCAGGGCATTATTGAGGCGAGGGCGGTGCACCAGACTGCGGTCTTTGAGGCGGCGCTGCTCTTTGCCCAGGCTGAAGGCATCATCCCCGCGCCGGAGCCGTCCCATGCAATCAAGGTGGCCATTGACGAGGCAATCAAGTGCCGGGAGAGCGGGCAAACCAAGACGATTCTCTTCAACCTCTGCGGCCATGGTTACTTTGATATGGCTGCCTATGATGCATACCTCTCTGGCAGGCTGGAGGACTACGCTTATCCCAAGGAGGAGATAGAGGCGGCTATGCGGAGCATCCCGCAGCTCTAAGAAGCAGCGCACTCCAGCACAACCACGGCCTTGGGACACCTGTGAGGGCTTTTCCATTGTCCTTCACAAGGGATAGCAATTCCGGCTCAGAATCAGCGCCGGCCGTTCCATACTGCAAAAACAGGAAGGCAGCAGAAGCTAGCTTCTGCTGCCTTCCTGTTTTTGCAGTATGGATATTCAGAACTTATTCAGGGAAAGAGCGCTTTTGTTAAGGCTTGGTTCATTGCTTCCTCCTTATGGTAGTGCTGGGGAATTCTAGGAAATATCTTTCTCAGCAAGTCAAGAAGGGCGCGGTAAACCCATCCAGGCTGGAGGCGGGCACTGGTGAATACGACAGATGTTCTTACCCCTGGAGACTTGAGAGTCCTGCGGACTGGATTGGAAGACCGGCAAAGGGCGGTCATTGAATCTATGGCACAGGGGTGGCGAGAACTGCATGACCTTACCAAGTCTCAGGCCCAGGAAGATGGCCTTGGGAGTCATCCGGCAGATGTGGGGACGGAAATGGAGCAGCAGCAGGAAGTGGCGGCCCGCCTTCAGATGCTTGACGCTGACCTACAGGAAGTAAAGGACGCCCTGGACAGGATGGACAACAACACCTACGGTGTTTGCACGGACTGTTTGGGGCCTATTTCCATAGGGAGGCTCCGCACTCTTCCCACTGCTTCCCGGGACATTGACTGCCAGCGTCGCTATGAGGCCCGGCAGAAGTCCAGGGCAGCATAATAGAGCAAGAGGTTGTTCACGGTTGAGGGCGCATAGACGCATAGAGGAAGGGAGGGCGTTGTGAGTACCACTGGCATCAGTTCTTTGGATGACACGGTCCACAAGACCAACATCTGGCTCAATGAGATTGCAGCGGAATTGCGGTCCAGCGACCGGCACAGAGCCTATCTCGCGCTGCGGGGGGTCCTCCATGCCCTGAGGGACCGTTTGACGATAGAGGAGACGGCTCAATTCGCGGCTCAGCTTCCTCTGCTGGTCAGGGGCATTTATTACGAGGGGTGGGACCCCACCGGCAAGCCTGAGAAGCACCGCAGTAGAGTGGACTTCCTAGAGGGTCTCCAGCGTTCGTTCAGAAACGACCCAGGGCTTGACATTGAGGAGATGGCAAGGGCAGTCCTAAGGGTCCTTGAGCGCAAGGTCAGTGAAGGGGAGGTTGAAGACGTGCGGCTCCTGCTTCCCAAGCACATCCGCGCCCTTTGGCCGTCAGGGGGGTAAAGATGACGCTACTTTCACCCTGGTGATTCCGAACTGGATAGGGGACTGAGCATCGCGTGAAAGCCGCGCCGATACGCTGGGCCAGTTGAGTAGGCAATCAAAAAACTCGGGAACACCGTCCCGAGTCGTGGCTCCTTATGAAGCTGTTGGCCGGCGCCCCGACCTCTTGGCTCGCTTGTGGGGTTCCTAACCCCAGTGGGCTGGTTCAGGCTCCCTGAGACCTTCGCCCCGTTCCGCCTCCTCAGGCGTTGCCTTTTGTGCGGGCTACAATTTGGAGCACCGGGGTGGGGTTGCATCTAGTATCACCCATTCTCACCTCCACTTGTGCATCCACCCATCCACCTCCTCCCCTCCTCCATATATAGTATAGCATGTAGAGAGGGTGTTCTCTACCGCGGGTTACGGAGGCCTATCCATTTCCATAGATTCGCTGACCGTTTAGGGATTCGCAAAAAGCAGCGCTTTTGTCAGAGGATGTCGCCGGCATGTCCAGCGGTCCAGGATGGGTGGGAGCGACACAAGCGTTTAGCCCAAAAGAATCTCGCGGGGGATTTCCAAGTCGGGATGCTGGTTGCCCATGCCTTTTGCTGGAGAGCGGTGGGGCTGCTGGCGGAGTGAAGGGGCGTGGCAAGCAGGCGCTGCTTCATCCAACGATGGGCGCTTTTGAAGCCTTAGCCAGACTGGGGGGGCCTCGGCTCCATGATGTGGATGCCGCTGCTGTCCACCAGCAGCATGATTTCCTCTGCTGGACTTGCCTGTAGCTGTTGTGCCAGGGCCGTAACATCAGCCGGGGTGTAGGCCTGAGCGCCCTGCGGGCCCATGGCCTGCCGCCACACGTGAACTTCAGCGCCAAGGGCCTCTGCCAAAGGTCTCAGGAGACTGACGTCAGCGTTGCCAGCCAGAACAGCGATGACCGTCAGCGGGGCCAGTCTCTGGGGTAGCTCGGCAGGTGGGGCTTCTGGCGCTACCTGGCCGGCAACAGCTTTTCGGTCTTCCTGTAGGACAGACCAGTAGTAGGCGGTCCCGGCTCCTGTGGCCAGCAGAATGCCCAGGCTCCAGCGAATTTCCCAGAGGACGTTGGTGGTACCCCCGCCCAAAAGGGCGTCAAAGACGCGATAAAGGACCAGGCTCAGGTTGACAAGGGCCAGCAGCACGGTGAGTCCAAAAATGATATACAAGAACACACGCCGTGAAAGGGCCGTTCGCTCTTCCAGTCCATACCGCAAGACCCGGCGCTGCACGTCCCGCCAGTACCCGCCCCACACCGGGACCCCCACGGCCAGGAGGGTGAGAGCGAGGACAAAGGGGTTCCGCCAGGAGAAATCTATGATGCCGGGGCGGGCGGACAGCAAGCCAAACAGTGTGCTGAACAGCACGGTGAGTCCGGTCGCCAGCACGACGAGGCCCACCGTGGCGACCAGGTATCCATAGAGCCGTTGTGTAGCGCCAAGACCTCCCCCGGCCATTGCGGCCTCTTCCCTGAGCACTGTCCAGTGGTAGACCCACAGGCCGCTGCCCACGCCCGCGGCTGCCACCAGGCCTGGGAACACTCCAAAATGCACCCGGGCCTCAGCCGCGGCGGGATTGCCCATGAACCACTGGAGCACATAGTACAGGCCGATGCTGAGAGCCGTGACCACGATGATGGCTCCACCCAGTATGGCAAAGAGGTAGAGGTACACTTGCCGGATGGTGGATGCTACATCCCCGGCCAGCCACAGCCAGTGACGCCACCACAGAGCACCACCCACCACCGCTGTGGCCAGCGCCCCCTTTGTGGCATCGTTCCAAAGGGTAAAGTCCTCCACCAGGAGGTCAGGTGCGCCAAAGAGGGTGGCGTATGCGCCGCTGAGGGTGACATGAAGGATATCATTGACCCCACCTACCAGCAGAGCAAGGCTGAACAGAGAAATGCCATAGCCGTAGAGCCGTCGTACTGTGTTGGCTTCCCCCGCGAATGGGCCTTCGCGCCGCTCCATCAGCCAGTGGAATGTCCAGACGCCGGCGGCGACTAGGAGGGTGGCAGTGTTGGCGCTGCTGAAATCTGTGCCCCTGATAAGCCAGCGGAGCACCTGAATTGCTGTGACGGCAGAGGCAAGGGCTGAAGCCGCCATAACCAGGAAAAAATAAAGGCGGCGGCCCAGGGACTGCACCTCCAAAGGTTCCCGCTGCACGGTCCGTTCCAAGGCCGTCCAAAACAGCAGCCAGATGGGTGTGCCGACTACGGTAAGGGCCAGGCCAAGGGCGAGGATATCGTTGCGCCTGGTGATGATGGTTTCTGTGAACAGCGCACTCAGGAGGGCCTGCACCAGCAATGCAATGCCCACGGCCCCCGCCGCCAGGCTGACAAGGGTGAGGCCATAGGTGAACAGCCGGCGTAGAGAGACGGCCCTGCTCTCCTGTCTTGCACCTTCCCGCCGCCGCGCCAGCGTGGCCACGAGGGCGATCACGCCGGCAATGAGGGCGAGGGGGAACAGCAGTGAAGTAATGATGGCTACCGCCACGCCTGGCCTCCCGTTACTAGGGAATGGGCTCTTGTGAAACCTTAACGTAGGTCCGCTTCTCTAGCGGGGTGCAGATGCCGCACGTTTCTCCAGGTCTGGACACCATCCTATGGGCCACGGGGGTTCATCAATCCGCCAGGACTCGTCCTGCTGCACCAGCAAATAGAACTCTTGATGGGAGTACTCGTTTGCGCCAAAGGGCGGGGATGTGGTGACCTCCGTCACTCGCACCCGTACTTCTTTCTTACCATCCTCCACTTCAGTAGTGGAGAGCAGTTCAACTCGGATGTTACGGGTGTTTTCCTCCCACCAGCGCAGGGACTCTCGGATATGGCTGGCGGTGCAATAGGTTTGGAGCTGGCTGCTCAGATAGCTGTGGACCTGGACATAGTCCCGGCCCTGGATGGCGTTGAGAAACCGTTGGACAACTCCTTCCGGGGTACCCTCAGGAAGGAGCGGGGCGTCGCGTTCTCTTGCCAGAGCGATGACCGCACTGACGATGGTAAGGAGGGCAACTCCAAGGGCTATTCCGATCAACCACCGTGTAGACGAACTCATGGCGTCCATCTCCAGCTATTTCCAGATGCAGAGGCTGCCACAGCCCCGACCCACAACATAGTGACCACTATCATAGCACGCTCTCCCATCATACTCCTGAACAAACTCCTGCTTACCCTGAAAAAGGACTGAATAGGCCCGTCCAAGTGAATGGCTCCTGTAGGAGTTCCATCGTTCTTCCAACCCCGCCAGCCGGCAAAATCAGGCTTTTTTCAGCCCACCGCTCCCTCCATTCAGGCCCTGTTCAGGGGTACTTGCTACGATGCAGGGGATTGCCCTGCTGTTGAGCCGGTGTCAGGTACAGTGGGGATGCTAGAGTATTACGGGCGCCTCCCGTCCGGGCAGTCCCGCAGCACAAGACTGAGACAGGGAGGACAAAGGAGGTATGTAGGAGGAGAGTAGACCCATGTGTGCGCTCCAAATGGACCCAATGAAAAAAATGAAAGGAAAGTGGCAATGTTCCTACGCAGAATTATGGCTACTAACCCAGTCGTTGTCAGCCCCCAGGAAAGCGTGGCCAATGCCGCCAAGCTCATGCGACAGAGCAACGTGGGATGTCTGATCGTCACTAATTCCAATTCAGTCCAGGGCATCGTTACAGACCGCGACCTTACCGTGCGCTGTCTTGCTGAAGGCCATAACCCTGGGGGATGCCGGGTGTCCCACCATATGACCAGCCCCGTGACCACTGCGGCGTCAACCATGGATATCCTGGACGCCGCTCGTCTGATGGTGGAGCAGGGGGTCAAGCGTCTGCCTGTTGTTGACGAAGAGCGCCTGATCGGTCTTGTCTCTTTGTCAGACATTGCCCAGGCCATGGACCGTCCCATGCACGACCTTTTGCTGGGCATGGGCGCTGCCAGGCGGATGGCGGCGTAGAATCTCCATCCATCGGAACCGGTTCCAGCCACAGAACTCAGTTGGGCACGATGTGAGAGAACGGCCCCTCTGTTCTTTGCAACGAGGATGTCCTGGATGAAAACAGCGGTGGCCTTCCACGAGGAAGGAGGGTGAGGAAATGACGACCATAAGAACTGAACGTGAAGAGGCGATTAGGTGCGTTGCCTACCGCCTGTGGGAGGAGGAAGGGCGGCCTGAAGGACGCCAGCTTGACCATTACTTCACGGCGCTGGCCCTCTGGGAGAAGGACCAGGAGCGCCTAGAGGATTCTCCTCATGTAACACAGGCAACGAATTCTGAGCCGGCTCATGTGCGCCCCTCCCCGGGGAGGAAGCAAAGACCCAGAAGCCATAAATAAACTGAGTACCCCGGGGAGAGGGGCAGCAATTGTCCTGCTCTACCGCGCTACGCGCCGCAGTAGAGCAGGACTTTGTTGAGGGTAAAGGGCTGAAGCGTCTGGGAAGGACCATACGCCGGCCCAGGAGAGCAGGGTACTTCCAGCGGGGGAGGTAGGTTTGCAGGATAAGCCAGCTGGGCTGGTAGTTGGTCTACCCCCCAGTGGGGGACGGTTCACACCACTCCTCCACGCTTCAGGGCAGCCAGCTCCTCAGGGCTGAGGCCCAGTTCCCCGCAATACACCGCCTGGTTGTGCTCGCCCAGAAGCGGAGCGTGGGCGTGGATAGCCCAGGGGGTCTCGCTGAAGCGATAAGGAGCGCCGGGGTACGGGAAAGAGTGGCCCAGCTCCGGATGCTCTACCTGGAGGAAGAAGCCGCGGGCCAGCAGATGGGGGTCGTGAGCATTCTCATCGGGGGAGCGCACGGGCGCCCACACCATCTCCCGCTTCTGGGCTTCGTGGAACAGCTCTTCTGCCGTATGGCGTTCGCATAGGGCGGCCACCAGTTCTGTTAACTGCCCCGCTGTCGCCTGGCGGGACTCCGGGTCCCGGTATTTCTCGTCCCGCAGGTCCGACCCCAGACCTTCTGCCTCCATCCACTCCACAAACCGGTCCCACGCCCGTCGTTCCGCTGGAACGCGGGTGAACTCGTGTTTGCCGTCGCCGGTGGGGAACACCACGGGCTGGGTCTGGCGGGGGGAGGCATGGCGGTTGTCTGCCTGCGCACGCGCATGTTGTTGAAGTAGTAGATGGGCATGGCCCCTTCGGTGGAGTCGTGGCACGCCTCGTGGCATGAGACATCCACGTGCTGGCCGCGGCCGGTGCTCTGCCGTTGTACCAGCGCCGCCATGGCCCCGATGAAGGCGTAGTGGGAGGCCAAATGGTAGGAAGCGTCCGGATAAGGGCGCATGGGTGGGATGGAGTGGTCGTCATATCCGCAGCTCCACAGAGGGCCGCCGAGGGCCAAGTTCACCAGGTCCGAAGTCTTCCGGTCCTTCCATGGCCCTGTCTGGCCAAAGGGAGTGATGGACACCATGACGAGAGAGGCGTTGAAGGCGGCAAGCTGGGGGTAGCCTAGTTCCAAGCTGTCTAATGTGCCGGGTGCAGTGTCCTCTACAATAACGTCTGCTTGCCTGGCCAGGCGGAGGAATAGCTCCTGTCCCTGGGGCTTCGTGATGTCTAGCGTAACCCCCCGTTTGTTTGTGTTGTAATGCCAGAAGGAGAGGCTCCGCTCGGGATGGGGAACGTCGTCAAGAAAAGGCCCCACCCGGCGACTGGGCGCGCCGCCAGGCGGCTCTAGCTTGACCACGCCTGCGCCCATATCGGCGAAGAGCTTGCCGCACTGCTGGCCCATCAAGCCAGTCAGCTCCAGGAGACGAAGGCCGTCAAACAGTTTGGGTTCCACAAGGGCCTCCCCAATCAAGCTCAACCTCAGGTCAGATTACTCCTGCCCTGGTCAGACGCTCCAACTCTTCCTCGGACATTCCCAGCAGGTCCACCAGCACTCGCCTGTTGTGCTCGCCCAGCTCGGGGGCCAGCCTGTACGCCTCGTGGGGAACTGCCGGTATGGTCATGGGAAGGCTGTCCACCCGTAGGGTGCGGCCGGCGGTCTCCATCTCTACGATGTGGTCGCGGGCTTTGAGCTGGGGGTCTTCTTCAGCCCGCTGCTGGGGGTCCTGCACCACGCCGGCAGGGACGCCTGCCGCCTGTAGGCGGTCCATCACCTCTTTGTGGGTCAGCTTGCTGGTCCACTCTTCCACTCGTTTGTTTAGCTCCTCCTGATGTTGCACTCGGGCGTCGGCAGTAGCAAACTTGGCATCCCTGGCCCACTGGGGGTCTTCCAGGGCATTGCAGAACGCCCTCCATTCCTCGTCGGTGAAGACGGTGATGGCGCACCACCGGTCTTCTCCTTTGCAACGGTACACGCCGTGGGGCGCCGCTGGCGGGTAGAGGGAGCGGTTATCGGCGGGCATATCTGGGCGGCGCTGGCTGCGCCCATTGACGGCGTAGTCCAGGAGATAGACGCCCATAAGGTTGCAGGCGGCCTCGTATTGGGCCAGGTCTATAAACTGGCCCTTGCCGGTGTTATTGCGATAGTAGAGGGCCTGCAGCACTCCCATAGCCCCGTAGTGGCCTGCGGTGTGGTCCATATAGGAGTAGCCCCAGCCGGCAGGGGGCATACCCGCCAGGCCGATCATAAAGTTCTGGCCTGAAAGGGCCTGGATAGTGGGCCCATTGGACTGGTAGTCCTGATAGGGGCCTGAGTGGCCGAAGCCCGGCATGCTCAGGTAGATGATAGCCGGGTTGATGGCCCGCAAATGAAGGTAGTCAAACCCCCAGTGCTCCATCACGTGAGCGCTAAAGTTCTCCATCACCACGTCGCTGACTGCCACGAGCTTCTGGAAGATGGCTTTCCCCTCTTCTGTGCCCAGGTTCAGGGAAAGCCCCAACTTGTTACGGTTGAGATAGATGAAACTTCCCTGGGAACGGCGCGTCTGGTCGGGCCGCCCAGGGGCTTCTATTTTGATAACCTCAGCGCCGAGGTCCGCCAGGATGCGGCTGCCTTGAGGCCCCGAGACCACCCAGGTCAGGTCCAGCACACGCACTCCGCTGAGGGGCAGGGGCGTCCCTATGCTGTTCCTTTCATCATAGGGCGTTGTCATTGAGGGCCACAACTTCTCTGGATAGCGCAAGGGTGTACAAAACAGCATGAGCTGCAGGATGAAAATCTGCTGCTGCGTGCCAAGACTATAGCACACTGCGGGATTTGGACAAGGGCTTGCGATGGTGTGGTGTGCCACTGCACGGGCGTCAAATGTATGGTGGCTACCGTAACTGACCTTCTTCTGTTCTCTGCCACGTCATCTGTGCACTGAGACACAATGTTGACGCACTTCTGTATTCATGGGTAGACTAAATTATCAGGTTTGTGGGGAGAGCTTGTAGTTTCATTGGCAAGTTGAGCGATGGCATGGGCAGGTGCGGAGAGGTGATCTGGCGCAGGTGGACATTCTTATAAGAGTGGCCTGCGCTATTTTGTTCCCATGCCTTGTCTTTTCGGCTGAGGCGAGAGCGGCTTGCCTTGAGTACGATGGGTCCGTGGAAGGTGGTTAGCCATGTGGAGCCAAAGGCAAGTCACCGGGCAGAGCTACTGAGGAGGAGTCTTTTGAAGGTAGAAACTACAATGACAGTAAAACTGAAGACCCATCACACAGAGTGGGCACAGCCTGCGTTGCTGATGTGCCCCCCGACCTTCTATGCAGTGGAATATGAGATAAACCCCTGGATGAAGCGACGGGAGGCCGTGGACGGGACAAAAGCCCGGCGGCAGTGGTATACCCTCTTCCGTGTGCTGAGTGAGGACATCGGGGCCACGGTAGAGCTGGCGCGCCCATTGCCCGGCCTACCCGACTTTGTGTTTGCGGCAAACAGCGGGCTGGTCTTGGATGGCCTTGTCATTCCATCACGCTTCCGATATCCAGAACGGTCGGCGGAGGAACAGCACTGGCGGGCCTGGTTTGAGGTGCACGATTATGGGAGCTATGAAATCCCGCTCGGGCTGTATTTTGAGGGCGAGGGAGATGTGCTCGTCTGCGGGGACCTGCTGGTGGCTGGTTTCGGCTTCCGGTCCGATAGGGAGGCGGTGCAGCGCGTGAGTGAATTGCTGGAGAAAGAGGCCCTTATTCTGCAGCTCGCCAATCCGTGGTTCTACCACCTGGACACTTGCTTCTGCCCGTTGAATCGGGAGACGGTGCTCTATGTTCCCCAGGCTTTTACGGAGGCAAGCCGGCGTGCCATTACTCAGCGTTTCCCCGATGCCATCCCCGTTCCGGAAAATGAGGCGCATCGCTTTGCTTGCAACTCCATTGTCCTGGGTCGTCATGTGGTGATGAGCCCGGAGTGTCCGGTAACCGGCCAAGAACTGAAAATGCGTGGCTATATGGTGCATGAGGTGGAGGTGAGCGAGTTCCTGAAGGCTGGCGGCGGCGCCAAGTGTCTGGCGTTGTTCCTGGAACGTGCGGAAAGCACCACTGAAAAGGTGGAAACAGGGGAGAGGACAGGCGTTTCAGCTAACCGTGGTTCTGTATGACGATGAATGATGCTTGCACCAGCTTGGGAAGGGGGAAACCGTAGTAGAGGAGCAGCAGGAATCGTGTGCCGAGCTGGCGGACGTGATACTTGAAGGTGCTGGGATCGGCCCTGCGGACGTGGACATCTTCAATCCATACGATGGCTACCTCACCTTCACCCAATTCTATCTGGAGGGCTTTAAGTGGCACGGAGTTGGGCTAGGAGAGGCGCACGACTTCTATGCCGGCGATATCCGAGTGGAGGGACCCCATCCCTTCCTGTCTAGCGGAGGGAACAGCGGCGCCGGACACAACCGCGCTGCGCACTACAGAGATTGCGTTGAGCAGATTAGAGGAACGGCGGGCGCGAGGCAGGTGACGGTGCGAGCTGACGTGGGTGTAGCGGGATATAGCAACATGACCTGTTTCGTCAGGTACCACAGCTAGACTCTCCCTTGGTGACAGAGATTCCGCTAGCTTGGTTGCGCACTTAGGAAAGCTGAATGACAAGGTAGGGTAAGGCGGGTTGAAACCCGCCATTACCTGGTGAGTGTCGCGGCAAGCCTATCGGAGCATCATCGCCCGCCCGCCCTCGGTGCGACCCGCATACCCCTGGCTTCATGCTGGCGGGAACAGAACTCGGCTTTGAACAGAGCACGGGTGGCGTTCCGTGTTTTTGGTGGAGACGGGGGGGAGTTGAACCCGCCCTGAATAGCGATTATCGTCTGCTGTCCGCAGCGTGAGCCTAGTAGCGGAATCGCCCGCTTTTCTGACTGCAGTTTGGGACAACTCTTCAGCTAAATCCTTTTGGTAGGTTTTATTTCCCCTTCTTTACCTGGCGGACCTGGCGTACTTTGCCGCTTCCGTCAGGTGACATTACTGGAGGCCCAGTTGATGGGGACCACGCTATTCTCCAGAAGCTGGCGTAGCACCTCCAACACGTAATGCCCGAGCTCCGGCAGCTCATCCTGGAATAGCACGCCCCGGTGGGGCAGGCTTACACAGAATTCCATACTTCGTAACACTTTCCAAGTAGCCCAAAGGAATTGAACTCTTTACAGGTCGGCCACTCAAAGTCTACTTGGCCGCCGGCGATCAGGGTGCGGCGCCCCCGGTGGTCCAGGAGGACCAGGGGGCCATATTGTTCGGCCAGCAAGGTGTGGCATCGCTTACAGCGAATCTCTTGACCTTGGTGCACAAGTTTGCCCAGTGAATCTACTCTCTTCGTCACGGCCAGGAACTGGCTGGTACCCAGCTCCGCCGTGTGGTTCTGGGAGCAATCGTAATGCATGGAGGGCAGCGGGCCGAAGAGGCGGAAGGCACATCTGGGGGGAGATTGAAAGGCAATCCCTCCACACCCGGCGCCCGCGCTGGGGTGGGTGTTCATCCCCGAGAGCCCCTGGCCCACCACGGCCATCGCTCCCTCTGGCCGGTACGACGCCCTCAAGTTCATCGAC
>JACQOP010000122.1 GCA_016202485.1 Chloroflexota bacterium
CGCCATAGATGAGCACCTGTACCAGGGCCAGGAACTCAGCGAAGACCAAGAGATAGATACCGGCCACGCCCAGAAGGGCGACCAGCAAAAAAAGGGCGGCGTGCACGATGTTCTTCGCGCCCACCACCCCAACAGCGCCCCCCAGGGCAAAGGCCCCGGTAACATAAAAGAGCACCAGTTCCGTCATGCGGTCGCCTCTTGCTTTGCCTCTTCCTTGGTCTTGGGCGTCCATTCCACCTCGGCCTGGTAGGCCTTGCCCATCTCCAGCAGCCGCGGCAGGTCGGCGCGGTTGCCGTTGCGCACCACCACGGACAGCTCATGCTGGTGGCTCATCTCAATGGCGTCAAAGTTGCACACATCCACGCAGATGCCGCAGAGGATGCAGCGCCCAAAGTTTATCTCAAAGCTCTCAATAATCTTGCGCCGCTTGCTTTTTCCGTCTTTGAAGAGAGGGTTGTCCATCATCTGGGCGCTCATGCAACTGGTAGGGCAATTGCGCACGCACACCATGCAGCCCGTGCAGAAGGGCTCTTGGACGTCGTAGTCCCACGTGAGCACGGGGAAGCCCATGTACCGCGTCTGCACCGGCAGGTGCTCCTTGGGGTACTGGGCCGTCACCGGTTTTTTGAAGGCATTGGCCAGGGTGACCCACATACCTTTGAGGCTAGCCAGCATCTCGCACCTCCACGCGCCGGTAGGCCCTTGCCCGCGCCATGCGCTGTTCCGCCGTCTCACGGGCAGGAAGGGTCATCCTGCGGTAAATAGCGTAAGCCACAGCAGCCGTCGCCGCCAGGGAGAGCAAACCCATGACCACATTGGGCAAGCCATAGAACAGGCAGGCCGCCGTTATCAGGATGTTTACGAAGGACAGGGGGATGAGCACCTTCCAGCCGAAGGACATAAGCTGGTCAATGCGCAGGCGGGGGAAGGTGCCCCGGAACCAGAAAATCACCAGGACCACCAAATAGGTCTTCAGCATCACCCACGCGAACCCCAGCCATACCACATCGGGCATGAGTGGGAAGGTCCAACCGCCCAGGAACAGCAGAGCGGTAAGGATGCCGATGGCAAAGGTATGGACGTACTCCGACAGGAAGAAGACCGCCCAGTGGGCGCCGCTGTACTCAATGAAGGGGCCGCCCATGACCTCGGACTCGGCAAAATAGATGTCAAAGGGGGTGCGGCCCACCTCTGCCACGCCGGCGATAAGGAAGATGAGCAGCCCCAAGGGTTGGAGCAGGGCATAGGGGACGGCCCGCTGGTCCTCCACGATGGTACTCAGGTTCAGGGACTGGGGTAGCATGGCGATTGCGATGACCACCATGATGATGGGGATTTCATAGCTGATGAGCTGGGCCACAGAGCGCAGGCCACCCAGGATAGCATACTTGTTAGCCGACCCCCAGCCGGCCATTACCATGCCCACAATGGAGAGGGTGGAAAAGGCGACGATAAAGAAGAGGCCCATGTCCATGCTGCGCACCACCAGTCCCTGGCCGAAGGGAATGGTGATCCAGATGACATAGGAAGGCACAAACACCACCAGTGGGGCCAGCCAGAAGAGGAGCTTGTCCGCCTGGGCAGGAACGAGGTCCTCCTTCACCAGGAGCTTCAATGCGTCGGCCACGGGCTGGAGGAGACCGTGGGGGCCGACCCGCATGGGGCCCATCCTGCGCTGCAAGCGCGCCAGGGCCTTACGCTCTACCCACACCAGGGTCAGCACCACAGAAGTAAGGGCGGTCACCAGGACCACGAGCTGGATAGTGAGGATGGCGAGTTTTTCCAGCATCAGCGGTCCACCTCACCCAGGACGATATCAATGGAACCGAGGACCATGATGGCGTCGGCCACATAGGCGTCGCGCATCATGTGCTTCAGGCTCATGAGGTTACAGAAGGAAGGCGGGCGAATCTTCAAGCGGTAGGGCCGGTCGCCCCCGTTGCTCACCAGGTACACGCCCAGGTCGCCCCGGGGGTTCTCGGCGTGGACGTACACCTCACCCTTGGGTGGCCGGGAGATACGACGCATGGGGGCCATGATGGGGCCAGTCTCCATTTGCGCCAGGCACTGCTCCACTATCTTGACCGACTCGTCCATCTCCCGGATACGCAGCCAGAAGCGGTCCCAGCAGTCGCCCCGGTCGCCAAGAGGGACGTTGAAGTCCAGGCGGTCGTACACCAGGTAAGGCTGGACACGGCGGACATCATAGTCCACGCCGGAGGCCCGGAGGTTTGGCCCCGTGAGGCCCAGGGCCACCGCCGTCTTGCCGTCTATGGTGCCCACGTCCCGGCTGCGGGCCAGGAAAATTTCGTTGAAGGTGACGAGGTTATCCGCTTCCTCAATGGTCTCCTTGATGGGGCCGAGGCTGGCGGCGACCCGCTGGGAAAAGTCCTCGGGCACGTCCTGCTTCACCCCGCCGATGCGGAAGTAGTTGTGCATCATGCGTGCACCACTGGTGGCCTCAAAAATCTGCTGGATGCGCTCCCGCTCCCGGAAGGCATACATAGAAGGCGTCATAGCGCCGGCGTCCAGGGCAAAGGTGCCGTAGAACAGCATGTGACTGGCAATGCGGTTCAGCTCGCACAGGATGGTGCGGATGTACTGTGCGCGCTCCGGCACTTCCGTGCCCATGAGTTTCTCCGCCGCCATGCACACCACCAGCTCATTGTTGAAGTTGGCGATGTAGTCCAGCCGGTCAAAGAGGGTGATAATCTGGCTGTACTGCTCGTGCTCGCACAGCTTCTCCGAGCCGCGGTGGAGGTAGCCGATGTGGGGCTCCACGTCCACAATGCGCTCGCCGTCAATGCTGAGGACCATGCGGAAGACGCCATGGGTGGCTGGGTGCTGCGGCCCCATGTTGAGCATGACCTCTAGCGTGTCTAGCTGTTTGTCTATGGCCATGGGATTTTCTTCGGGTCGCGTCTTCGAAGGTGGCTTTATGGATATTACAATATTACCGGTCTATTTGAGGCTTTTATTTTCAGCGAAGCCGTATTTGGCGAAAAATAACGTTCGCCTTGCTGAAAGGCTTTGAATTCTTCTGCTGTCAGCCAAATCCAGCCCTCTACAACACAGCTCTTGTTCCCACATATTAGTGCCGGATTGGGTGCTCCTTCAGGTTGAACTCTCGCGGCATACTGGTGCCGACTACCTCTACTTCCGCCCGCTCCCCCGATTCCATGTTCAAGACAACGCACGAGAGCCATTTCTTCCCCCCAAGGTTCGGTTGTCCTTCTGAAGCGGCAGTCGCATTGTCATGCTAAGCGAGGCGGTCAAACGCGCTTGCCGTTCTCAGCCCCAGTCTCGCTCAACATCTAAGGCCTTTGCCGTAAGCAACATTCCCTATTGCCGAAGGCAACCCCAACCTTCTTGCTCACGCCTTAGATTCTTCGCCGAGCAGCCGAGGCCAAAGGCAGAGGCTCCAAACCACTCGGCTCAGAATGACAATAGTTACCGTCTCGCCTGCAAACTCACAGAGCTGTAGTGAGCCGCTCTTGAGCCAAAGGACTGCGGCTAATCCACTTGCCTTCCTGCCTGTGGAATCCTGCCTCCTCCATAACCTCCTCTAGTGTTCCTAACTCCAAACATCCCTCTGCAAATGCAGACACCGCCTCTCTCAGGGCTGTCTTTGCTCTGGTAAGAGTGGGGCCAAAACTAGAGACATTCAGTTCGGGGCATAGGGCCACATAGGTTTTCCCTTCTTTGAACACCTCCGCCCGGAACTCTATGGTGGTTTGAGCTACATCTACCATGAAGGCCTTCCTCTACCACTCCTGGTAATCATTGATGGGGTAGCTTTTTCTTCCTGGATATCCTTCAAACCCCTCATAGAGCAGCAAGGGGGCCAGATTGGGGTGCCCCTCAAAGACCACGCCAAAGAGGTCGTGCCCCTCCCGCTCGTACCAGTCGGCCCCGGGCCAGACACCTATCAGGGACGGTATGCGGGGATCATCATAGGGCAGGCTTACCTTCAAGGCAAAGCGGGACCCCTTCTCCAGGGAGCGCAGGTGGTACACCACTTCAAAGCGGTCCTCGTAATCCACCACCGAGAGGCACATCATGTAGTCAAAGGAAAGGCGGGGGTCGTCGCGCAGCGCCAGCGCTGCCTGGGGCAGGACATCCCGCTCCACCGTGACCACCACCTCATCCAGGGCTGCGTCCATAGCAGGCTTGAACACGGCCAGGGCCTGGGCCAGCAACGCACTAAGGGCCTGCCCTTCTTCTGTGAGGGCAGAGGGCGCCTCGGCGGGCGCAGGATGTGGCCTAGCGGGTCGTTCTTGGGTCACTTGCGGCGTGCGTCCTGCTTGATCTTTTCCTGGAGGCGCAGGATGCCCTCCATCAGCGCCTCGGGCCTGGGAGGACAACCGGGCACATACACATCCACGGGGATGATGTGGTCAACACCCATGACCACGGAGTAGGAACGGTAATAGGGGCCGCCGTTGGTGGCGCAGCTTCCCATGGCAATGATCCACTTGGGGTCGGGCATCTGCTCGTACAAGAGCTTGATAGGGGGGGCCATCTTCTTGACCACGGTGCCGGCCACAATCATTACGTCAGACTGACGGGGCGAGGGCCAGGTGACCACGCCGAAGCGGTCCAGGTCGTGGTGGGCCATGTAGGTGCTGATCATTTCAATGGCGCAGCAGGCAAGGCCAAAGGTGAGGGGCCATAAGGACGCCGAACGCGCCATAGCGAAAAGCTGGTCGGCCTTTGCAGTGATAACGCCAGGTACACCGGACTTCTGCAACAGGTTGGAGGCAGGCCGGTTGCCCCCAGGCAGGGCCTGGGGCGTCTCCCACCCGCCGGGGAGCAGGGGGATATTCAGCTTGTGGTCCCGCTTGGGGTCCCACTTCACCGGCGTCATGTTGCCCGGCTTCACCGCCATTGCAACACCCCCTTCCGCCAGGCGTAGGCTATGCCAAAGCCCAGGATAGCCAGGAAGAGGCCCATCTCGTAAAAGACTGCGTTAGCAACGCCGTGGGTAAAGAGGTTGCCTGCTTCCGCCTTAACCTGCAGGAACACCACGGCCCAGGGAATCAGGAAAACGGCCTCTATGTCAAAGATAAGGAACAGGATGGCGAAGATGTAGTAGCGGATGTGGAGCTGGGATGGCACGTAGGGCGAGGGGAGGATACCCGACTCAAAAGGGATACCCTTCTCCGGCGACGGGCGTCTGGGGGCAAGGACCACGGAGGCTGCAAACATCCCAGCCATGGCCGCCACACCGACGACGATACCAATGGTTGCCGCAGCCCAGTCCAGGGCATATTCTTCAGGCAAAAGAACCCCTCACTCGCCAGGTCGTAGGTCGTACTCAGCAGAAGACAAACAACGCAGGTGGTACGGCCCAGCGGGTACCGTCCGAAAGAGTACGATAGCATCCGCACAGGAAGAGTGTCAATTACAGGCCTAATCTGTTTGTGAAAGCTGTAACTTCCTTATGCCCTCCCTGCTTTCCTCCATCGCCATCACAGTCCACGGTCATAGTATGGCCCCTGCCCTGCGTCATGGCCAGCGGGTCCTGGTAGACGGCGACGCCTACCGGGACGCCCCGCCTGCCCGGTGGGACATCGTCGTCTTCCGGCAGCGGCTCCCCGGCCGGACTCAGTATGTGAACTCCATAAAACGTGTCGCCGGGCTGCCGGGCGAGCATGTTGAGGTGTCTACGAACGGCTTGCTCATAAACGGAGCGACTCTGGAGGACCCGTATGCTGGGCATAGCCGATCCATACTGGAGGGCACACCCACCCAGTGGATAGTAAACCAGGCCCAGGTCTTCCTCCTAGGAGACAACCGCACCGACTCCTACGATAGCCGCAGGCTGGGACCTGTGGATACCGCCGATATCATTGGCAAGGTGTGGCTGCGCTGGTGGCCCCTCGCCGCATGGGGAAGGGTGAGATAAGGCCAGTCACGGAGCAATGCTTGTAGTCAACTCGGCCATTGGGAATAGGCCACCTGGTACCGGGTGGGTCTAGCTTACCGCCTGCAGCGTAAGACAGGTAGGGGGCCGTGGATTGAGGGCCGCTCCCTGTGGGAGGACCCACCAAAATATCTCCAAACCTTCCTTTATGGAGGCATTGTACGTTACAATAAGAAAGCATACCTGCGGCAGCATCGCCACAGGGTGTCCGGAGGTTCTCATGCAGTCC
>JACQOP010000121.1 GCA_016202485.1 Chloroflexota bacterium
GCTCTAACCCCTTTGTGATTACCCGTCACCGGCGGGCAGCTTCCGGCGAGAGGCGGTATTCCGGCACGAGCCGGCGAAGCTCTTCCTTGACCTCTTCTACCGAAAGCTGGGAAAGGCGATGGGTAAGGACGCTGACTTGGTCTTCAAAGGATCCCGCCGGTGGAGCTTCCCGCAGCACCCGAAGCTTCGGGTGGCTCGTCGGCAAAAGGTCCTCTCCTTCCAGGGCCAGCTCTTCGGTCAGCTTCTCTCCTGGTCGCAAGCCGGTGAACACAATCTTGATATCCCTGTCCGGCACACGCCCCGCCAGGGTAATAAGCTCTCGCGCCAGGTCTACAATGCGCACCGGCTGCCCCATATCCAGCACGAAGATTTCCCCGCCTTCGCCCACAGCCCCCGCCTGCAAGACAAGTTGCGCCGCCTCAGCTATCGTCATGAAGTAGCGCCTCGCCTCGGGATGGGTAACGGTTACCGGGCCGCCCCGGGCAATCTGCTCCTGGAATATGGGCACCACGCTGGCGTTGCTACCCAGTACGTTGCCAAAGCGCACTGCCACCAGCCGCGTGGGGCCCTGCTGGCCCATGGCCTGCAGGAGGAGTTCCGCCACTCGTTTGGTGGCGCCCATGACGTTCGTTGGATTCACCGCCTTGTCTGTGGAGATCAGCACCAGCTTTTCTACCCCCCCCTCCTGGCAGACCCGGACCAGGTTGTGTGTACCCAAGATATTGTTCCGCACCGCCTCTGCGGGAGTGCGTTCCATCAGCGGCACGTGCTTATGAGCGGCGGCATGAAACACCAGGTGGGGTGTGTAGGTGTCCACAAGCTGGCGCATACTTGCGTAATCCACTATGTCCCGGACCTCGGCCACGAAGGGTTGCGTGGGAAAGACCCGGCTAAACTCTCCCTCAAAGAAGTAGAGGGGGTTCTCTGCATGGTCAACCAGGATAAGGAGCTTGGGATGAAAAGCGGCAATCTGCCGGGCCAGCTCGGAGCCAATAGAGCCAGCGGCCCCTGTGATGAGGATGCGTTTACCCTGGATGCAGTCGCCGATAGCCTCGCGGTCCAGTTCCACAGGTTCCCGGCCCAACAGGTCCGTAATGTCCACCTGCCTCAGCATATCCAGGCTCACCCGCCCGCCCAGGATGCTGGGCACCGCGGGCAATGTCGTGAAGGGCAGTCCCGTCCCGCGGCACACCTCCACAATGCCCCGCATCTGCTCTCGTGTGGCAGAAGGTATGGCGATAAACAGCGTGTCTATGTGATGTGCCGTGACGATCCGGGGGATGTCTTCCCGCTTGCCCAGCACAGGGACGCCGTGTACCGATGCCCCTGCCTTCCAGGGGGCGTCGTCTATGAAGCCAACCGGTTGGTAGCCGCGCTGGGGGTGCTCCAGGGCTTCCCTGCACAGCACTGCCCCTGCGTCGCCTGCGCCGATGATAAGGAGGCGCTTCCTCTCGCCGGCCTTGGCTCTGCCTACGCCCAGGGCATCCCGCGCCAGCAACCCGGCGATGCGCACGCCTCCCAGGGCAAGGATGTTACCCGCCCAGTCCATAACAAAAATCCCTGTGGGGAATTCATTCCTGCCAAAGGCCAGCAATGCGATAGGAATGAAGACCAGGGAGCCGAGGGTACTGGCCTTGATGATTTGCCAGATGTCTTTGACGGTGACGTATCGCCACAGCCCCTGGTACAGATGGGAAAGGCCCATGGCGGCGATGCGGGCAGCCAAGAGAAGCGGGAGGCTCATGAGCACCAGGCCAGCCGGTATGGCTCTCAGTTGGAAATCGTACCGAAGTAGGAACACTGCCCAATACACCGCAATAACCAGGGCCACGTGGACGCCAATGACCAGGGGCCGCCGATGCCGGCGCAGAAAGCTGCTGTTTAAAGACAGGAAAGCCACTATCCTAGTGTCTCCGAGAGGGACTGGAGTTGGTCACACACATAGTGTACCTGGTCTTCTGTCATGTTGTTGTGGAAGGGCAGGGCCAGTGTGGCAGAGGCGGCAGCTTCTGTGACGGGAAAGTCACCAGCTTTGAAGCCAAACCTTTCTGCATAAAACGGCATCAAGTGGATGGCCGGAAAGTAGGGGCGGGTAGGGATGCCCTTTGCCTGGAGGTGCTGCATAACCAGGCGCCTATCAATACCATCCTTCAGGCGCACTACATACACGAACCAGCTTACGTCCACATTGCCGTAGACAGTAGGAGGCGTGAGGAATGGCAGGTCCTTCAGGCGTTGAGTGTACCAGCGGGCCACCTGCGCCCGCTTGCCCAGCAACTCTGCCAGCCGCTCAAGCTGGGCCACGCCCAGGGCGGCGTGCAGCTCGCTGAGGCGGTAGTTGTAGCCCAGGCGCACGTGCTCTAGCCACTCGTTGGACGGCCCGCGGCCCTGGTTGCGCAGGCTGCGCGCCATCTCCGCCAGGTCGTCGCTGTCAGTGAGCACCACGCCGCCTTCGCCGGTGGTGATCTGCTTGTTTGGGTAGAAGGCGAAGATCGCCGCGTCACCGAAAGCTCCGCACGGACGTCCGTCCAGCCTGCTGCCCAGGGACTCCGCCGAGTCCTCAATGAGCCTCAGCCCATGTTCCTGTACTATGGCCTCAAGCCTGTCCCACCGCGCCGGATGGCCGAAGATGTCCACCGCCAGGATGCCCTTGATGCGGTGTCGCTTGGGGTGAAAGTCCAGGGCCAGTTCCACCTGGTCCGGGTCAATATTGAATGTGTCTGGCTCAATATCCACAAAGAGGGGGTCAACGCCTTCGTACAGAAGGCAGTTGGACGAGGCGATGAAGCTGTAGGGCGTTGTGATAACGGAGTCGCCTGCCCCCAGTCCCAGGGCGCGGACTATGACGTGCAGGCCGGCGGTGCCGCTGCTGACGGCAACGGCGTGCTTCCTGCCCGCCACAGACGCGGCCATCTCCTCAAAGCGCTGCACCATCGGCCCGCCGCTGAGGATGGGTGTGTTCAGGACTTGCATGACAAGCTCCCGCTCACGGTCGGTGATGTCTGGCGCAGCAAGAGGAAGGTTGGTCATTGATGAGGCTCTTCTATTGCCTTGATGACCCGGGCCGGGACGCCTACGGCAAGGACGCCGTCAGGGATGTCCTCCACAACTGCCGCGCCTGCGCCTATGATACTCCCAGCGCCGATGCCCACATCGTTGATAACCGATGCTCCGATGCCCACATGGGCCTTGGAGCCGATGGTGACATGCCCGCCCAGCTTGACCCCCGGGGACAGGTGCACGAAGTCACTGATAAGGCAGTCGTGGTCAACAATCGCACCCGTGTTGACGATTGCGTGGTTCCCAATCACTGCTCCAGGGTTGATGACGGCGTGGGCCATCACAACTGTCCCCTCTCCTATCAAGACGTTCTGAGCTACTGTCGCTGTAGGATGGACCGCCGTTGCAAATTGAAACCTCGTCAGGCGGCCAGCCAGACGGCTCCTGGCGTGGTTATCGCCTATTGCCAGAACGAGAGCCACCGGATCACCATGCCACTCCAGGAGCGTCTTCATGTCCCCAAGGACCTTGTAGCCACAAAAGAGATTACCTGCTTTGGTGGGGTCGTCATCAATGAGGCCGATAATGCGAAGGTGGCCCGCCAACTCCAGAATGTCTATGACCACCTTGGCGTGGCCTCCAGCCCCATAAACGATGACCGGCTGGAGGCTCACCGGCTATCCTTTGGCAGGTGGGTTTCAGCCGTGTTGCCAAAGTCCTCGTTCACCCCGCCCTCTCCGTACAGCCCTTCACGCGTCACAAGGATTTTCCAGGGCGTGAGCACAAGGACTTTGATGTCCAGCCAGATGGACCAGTGGTCAATGTACCAGGTGTCCAGCTTGATGCGCTCCTCCCAGGAAAGGGCGTTCCGCCCCCGCACGACGGCCAGGCCGGTGACGCCGGGCTTCGCCAAGAGCCTGCGGCGCTGCTCATCATCGTAGCGCTCCACCTGGGATGGAATCGTGGGGCGCGGCCCCACCAGGCTCATCTTGCCCGTCAGCACGTTGATGAACTGCGGCAGCTCGTCTATGCCAGTGTTGCGCAAA
>JACQOP010000011.1 GCA_016202485.1 Chloroflexota bacterium
CACCCCCAGCAGCCCCCGGCCTCACGGCTGTAGCTCCGTTTGCTGTCCCTTCACTGCGTTCAGGGCTTTGGCGGCTTCGGCTCACCAGGACAGGCTTTGCAGCCCCCGGGGAGGGGACGGCCCTCTGTAACGCTCAAGGGTGCGGACACGCTGGTCCCTGGGCGACGGGCCCTGTTGTTCCCGCCCAACCGCCCGTAGCGCTGGGGGACACCCCCAGCAGCCCCCGGCCTCTCGGCTCTGCAAGGGTCATGGTGGCGTTTCCTATAAATTAGATGCGCTGGAAGGCTGGAGGAGATCATTTCACTGTGCGGGCCACCAGGACATCCCAGTAGTAGCGTAAGGTGTCACCCTCTTGCTGGATGCCGAAGGCGTTGACGACGGAGGTCCCGGCGTTCTGGAAGTCCCGGCGCAGGGGCTCAACATTCTGGGGTGGGGTACCGGAGCGGAGGACCCAGTCGTTGAATTCCAGGTGTACCTTGGTCATGGAGGCATGGGTAAGCGTCAGGCCGGCGCCGGCCAGCAAGGCAATCCACTCCGAGAGACGGTAGTCACGTACATGGGTAGGGTCACGGCGGACCTCCACGTCGTTGAGCCACCGGTCGTCGTAGTCGTCACCGGGGGCGAGGGGGTCGGCGAAGATGAAGGCGCCCCCGGGCTTGAGGATACGCTGGATTTGGGCCAGGGCCTGGGGGAGGTCATGGAAGTGGTGGGCTGCATGGCGGCAGGTGACCAGGTCCACGGAGGCATCGCAGAAGGGGAGGGTCTCGGCCTCGGCCAGGAGGGTAGTGATGTTGGTGATGCCCCGTTCGGCGGCCAGTTTTCGCGTTTGGGCCAGCATCTGCGGGGCGATGTCTGTAGCCAGGACCTGGCCGGTGTGGGGGGCGATGGCGAAGGCGGTGAAGCCGGCGCCGGCCCCAACGTCCACGGCCAGCCTGTAGGGAGCGGCCAAGGACAGCAGGTCGGCGAGGGTATCCAGTCCTTCGCCGCTGCGGAGGACGGCGCTCTGAGCGTACATGTGGGCCTGCCGCCCAAACTGCTGCTGGGCAGCGCGGCTTCCAGGTTGTTCCTGGGTCATAGGTCCCTTCTGGCTGCTTGAGGCATGAGCAACTAACCACCTATTATAGCGGGAGAACGGTGGGGCGCAATGGTGATAGTGGTCATAAACGGCCTGTGCTATTATGCCGCCTGTTATGGACGTTGGCAAACTACCGCATGACCTATTGGAACGGCTGCTGGGCCAGGTGACGGCCCGGGACCCGCGGGTGCTGTTGGGCCCGCGGGTGGGTGAAGACGCCGCCGTTATTGACATGGGGGACCGCGTCCTGGTGGCCAAGACGGACCCCATCACTTTTGCTACGGACGTCATTGGCTGGTACGCCGTGCAGGTGAACGCCAACGACGTGGCTTGCATGGGGGCGCGGCCCCGGTGGTTCCTGGCGGCGGTTCTGCTGCCGGAAGGGGCGACGGAGCAACTGGCCGGGGATATATTCCGCCAGATTACCAGTGCTTGTGACGGCCTGGACATAACCCTGGTGGGGGGGCACACGGAGGTCACCTACGGGCTGGTGCGGCCTATCGTCGTCGGCCACATGCTGGGGGAGGCGTCCAGGGAGCGTATTGTGCGCACCGGCGGGGCGCAGGCCGGCGACGCCATCGTGCTGACCAAGGGCATTGCGCTAGAGGGCACGGCGTTGCTGGCAAGGGAGGCGGAAGGAGCGTTGAGGCAGGCCGGTGTTGGCGTGGGTATCCTTGCCCAGGCGAAGGATTTGCTCTTCCGGCCGGGCATCAGCGTGGTGCGGGAGGCGCTGGCGGCCTGCGACGGTTTCTCCGTGCATTCGCTCCACGACCCCACGGAGGGCGGCCTGGCGACGGGCCTGCGGGAGGTGGCGCTGGCAGCGGGCGTTGGACTGGAGGTGTGGGAGGAGGCCGTTGCTGTGCTGCCGGAGACGGAGGCGGTGTGTAGGGCGCTGGGGCTGGACCCGCTGGGGCTGCTGGCGTCGGGATCGCTACTAGGGACGCTGGCTGAGAAAGAGGCAGACGGTCTGGTGGAGCGGCTGGCGGAACTGGGGGTCCAGGCCAGGGTGATCGGACGGGTGACGCCAAAGGGGGAGGGGGTGAAGCTCAGGAGGGGGGGCCGTCTGGTGGACCTGCCGGTATTTCCCAGGGACGAGCTGGCGCGGTATTTCGCGAAAGCCTGACTTTCTGGCGGCCATTTCCGTTATTATGGGTGAGTCAACTTTGTGACCCGCCGCTCCCAACTGTACTGTGTGGGCAACATGAAGGCAGCAACAGCGACATCTTCGCCCGACGGCCCTGGCACCTTGAACGCTCCCGCCCTGGCCAGCGCTGCCTACCCGCACCAGGGGGGACTGGCCGCCGGCGGCGCGAGGAGGCTCATGGCCGGGGCTGATGATACCAAACAGGGCGCGCCAGCCCTGGCAGACCTGTTTGAGACGGAGTACGAGCGCCTGGTGCGGTACTTCTATGCCCGCATTGGCAATGGGGCGATGTCGGAGGAGCTGGCGTCGGATGTCTTTGTGCGCGCCCTGGAGCGTATAGACACCTACGAGTGGCGGGGCATTCCCATACAGGCCTGGCTCTTCCGCATTGCGCACAACATGCTGGTGGACCACCTACGGAAGGTTGGCGGCAGGCGGTCTGTGCCCATTGAGGCGGCGGAGCATGTGGCGGCGGCGGATAACCCGGAGGATACGGCGCTGCTTGCGATTGAACGGGAGGAGCTGCTGGAGGCGATGGAGTCTCTGACGGAGGCCCAGCGGGAGGCTATCAGTCTGCGGTTCTTTGGGGGTCTGACCAGTGAGGAGACGGCCCAGGTGATGAAGCGGAGCAACGGTGCGGTGCGGGAGCTGCAGAGCAGCGGCCTGAAGAACCTGCGCCGAATCCTGAGCAACCGATGGCAGGAAAAGGCGGCGGGGGATGAGAGGGGGTAGGAAAGCATGACGAACAGTCCAGAGTACTTGCACATCCTAGACCTGTGTCTTGACCGGGTGCTTCGCCAGGAAGAAGCGGTGGAGGCGTGCCTGCAAGACTATCCTGAGTACGCCGAGGAGCTGGGGGCAGTGCTGCGCCTGGCGGTGGCCAGCCAGAAGGCTGCCCTGTATACACCGAGCCCCTCCACCAAGGCAGCGGCCAGGGCGGTCCTTCACCGGGCTATCCAGGAACGGGAGGCCCGCCTGCGCCTGAGGGGGCCGTGGTATACCCTCAGGGCTTACATGACGCGGATGATGGCATCGCGGGGGGTGGCGATGGCCGCAGCGACGGCGGCCGTGTTCATGGTTATGGCCAGCACGGGCGCCGTGGCTGCTTCCAGCAACAGCGAGCCGGGCGAGGTGTTGTACCCGATAAAACGGACGGTGGAGCGGGCCCGCCTGGTGGTGGCCCGGGATCCGCAGACCAAGGCGCAGCTTTACATGGCTTTTGCGGACCGGCGTCTGGAGGAGATTGCAGGGGTGGCTTCCCGGGGGGATGTGCGGCGGGCCGAGGGCCTGCGCCGTGAGGCCCAGGCCAACCTATACTTTGTGCGTGTGATCGCCTTGCCGGGGCAGGTTACCATTGTGGCCATGCCTGGCCCTCCGCCGGGATACCATGAGGGGCTGCGTCCCAGCTTTACGCCACCGGCCGGGTGGCGTGAGCAGGAGCTGCGGGTTTTACAGGACACGGTAGAGGCCCACCTCCAGATGATGGAGTTCCGGTCCCAGGTCATCTTGCAGCGTGCGCCGGAACCGGTGCGGGCGGACATCCGGCGGCAGATGCAGCAGGCACGGCAGGACTACGAGGACTTGCTGCTGGCCTTTCAGCAAGCCTATGAGTACAGCGAGGGCCATAGGTAAAGCTGATCAGGGTCAGGAGCGTAGGGGCGGACCGGTGTGTCCGCCCTGGGGCCGACACATTGGTCGGCCCCTACGTGTGTGTATGGGGAGTGTCCCCCGACGGGGGAGATGGAGGCGACTGTCAGCAGCCGGGTTCGCCTGGGTGGCCGCAGCAGGGCTGGAGACGGTAGAGGCGCCGCCAGAGGTTGCGACTCATAAGCCATAACTTGGTGAATAATGGCATAGGCTGCTTCAGGTTGCCAAAGGGCGACCAGGTAGATTTCAAAGGCCGGATTCCTTTCCAGTCTACTAGCAGGGTGCTGAAAAACCCTTCTGACCATCCCCCTGACCCCCTTCCTGTCCAGGAAGGGGGGAGGAATTGGTCTTTGAGGGACACCCTCAAACTCCCGACAAAGGGGCTTTGCCCCTTGTATCTTGGACGTGGTTATTGACAAGATAGCAGTCGGGGTCAAGGGGTGCGATAGACCGTTCGCCCCTGGGTCTTGTAGACCGTTGCAGAGCATGGGTCATCGCACCCCCTCCCAA
>JACQOP010000142.1 GCA_016202485.1 Chloroflexota bacterium
CCCCAATCATGATGCCCAGCTCCGCCTCTCCAAAGGACGTGTTGATGTCGTAGGCCATGCAGTTCCCGATATGCCTGCCGTCGGAGGCGCTGTCAACGCCCCAGCGGATGGACCAGGGCGAAGGAAAGCGCAACTCTTCCTGGTAGTAGCGCGCAAAATCCGCATAGGCCTGGCGCAGAGGAGAAGTGGCGTCCAGCTCCGCCAGTTCAGGGTCACAGCGCCAGGCGTAGTCGTCCGGTGCATCCTCAGGGCGCTTCGGGCGCAGGACGACCTTGCCCGCATGAATGGTCTCCGTTGTGGTCATGTCGCCACCAACTCTGCTCGTGCCAGCTCTGCGGCCTTCTTCACTATGCCAGTTTCCGTCTCGTAGTTCATTTCCTGCAGGGCTTCCTCCAGAGGAAACCACTTCACTACATCAAACTCGGGGTCGTGCTGCTCGGTGTACCCTCCGGTCGGAGTCATCAGGTAGAAATGGACTGTCTTGTGGCACCGCACATTGTCCTGAGAACGGTAGTACGAGTATTGGATGTAACCCAGAGGCGCTAGGATTCTGACCTCCAACCCCGTTTCTTCCCTCACTTCCCGCTTGGCCGTTTCTTCCAGCGTCTCCGAAGGGTCGGGGCCTCCCTTGGGCAGCGCCCACAGCTTCGGCTGGATGCGTCCGCACAGCGCCACTTCCAGTCGGTTGTTGGCCATACGGCATACCACGCCTCCAGCGGAGACTTGGTGTTCAATCCTTCTAGCGGGGGGCATGGCAGTCCTCTATGTTCAGTGAGTGTATTGCTAGCGAGGGCGCATTGGATGGACGAGTTCAGAGGCTGGTGAATCCGTCATCCCTAGCTTGGACGGTGCAAAAACTTGAATGCCAAGGGGTCCCCTTCTGACTCAAGTTGTTCCAGCGCCTCCCGGGCCGCATCCTGGATGGCCTCATCGGGGTGCTTCAGACACCGCGTGATGGCCCGCTCTGCCAGGGGACCGCCAATGGCCCCCAGAGCGTGGACTACCGCAAGCTGTACCTGGGGGTCGTCATCTTGCAGCAAAGGCACCAGGTAGGGCACCGCCTCCTCTTCGCCAATCTCAGCAAAGGCGTTGATGGCCTCAAAGCGCATGGCGGGGTCCTGGTTCTGAGTCTCGGCAACAAGGGTCCCCATCCAGGAGGGGTCGCAGGTGCGGCCCATGGAGTACACGGAACTGAGACGTAGCTTCTGGTCCTCGCTGCTGTATGCCCAGCGGATCAGGTCTTTGATGCGGCTGGTGTTGTAGCAGGCCGCAGATTCCAGGGAACGCCGGCGGACCTCTACGCTCTCCTCGGGGTTGTCCACTACAGCAAGCAGGAGCTCTTTAATGCGCTCCCCATCCCGCTGAAGCAGCTTACCTGTCTCGGCCATGACGCTGAACTTCCCAAGCGCGATTGCCGCCGAGGCCCGGACTTTTTCATCAGGGTCAGACTTCAGAAGGTTCATGAGCGGAGTCACGATACTGCGGTCGTCACATTCCCACAACCCGGCCACCGCCTTCTCTCTCACCTCCGGGTCCGGGTCTTCCAGGGAACGCTTGAAAATGGCGTTAAAATCCAGGTCCACATTGTCTTCCACAACGGTCACCAGCCATTCTATCATCAACCGGCGCCGGTCAGCGGGCACCGACGGCCACCACTGGCTGAAGACCTCCAGCTCATCGTTATTCAGCCCGGAGAGATTGATAAGCTGGGCGTGTTTGGGGGTGGTATTCAGTTGGATGAGTTCTTGGAGATAGCTTTCAAGGGTCATAGAAGCGCACCATCATGCTTCTTTTGCAGATGAGGATAGCTGTTTGCAATAGAGGTGTGGAGTGGACAGCCGTCCGCCTACCCAATGGGAATCTTTGCCAATGGCGGCCAGGTCCTTCAGCATCTCATAGATGTTGCCGGACACAACCGTGTCCTTCACCCTGCCAGTGATCTCACCATTTTCTATGCGGTACCCCAGCAGCACGTTGGCGCTGAAATCCCCTGCCAGGATGTTGCTCTGCCCGGCCCCCAGCATAGCCTCCACTATTATGCCCTTTTTGATGTCTTTGACCATATCTTCACAGGAGGTTTTGCCAGGCCCCACGATCATGACACTGGAGGAAGGGATAGGGGCCATGCCCAGGCTCCAGCGCGTGCCGCTCCCAGTGCTGGACTTGCCGGCCTGCCCTGCTGTCTGCAAGTCATAAAGAAAGTTAACAGCGATTCCTTGCTGAATCAAGGGCAAACGGCGGCTTGGAACGCCTTCGTCGTCGGCCATGGCGCTGCCCTGGGCAAAGGGAGTCGTCGGGTCATCCCATAGGCTAAACCCTTCGTCGGCGATGCGCTCCCCAAGGCGGCCCGTCAGCGGCGAGGTACCCTGGAAAACAGCGCGGCCGTTCAGGGCGGACGTAAGGGACCACAGCATCGCCCCAGCAACGCCACGGGGCGTCAGGATGACCGGTACCCGGCCCGTGACCGGTGGGGCCACATTGCGTCCCATCTCCAATTGCCGGTCCAGGCTTCTCACTAACTCCCTTGCATCCCTGATGACCCGGCCCGAGTGCAAGGTGTCATACACAAAGAGCATATCTTCGCCCTGAATAACGGTCCCCTCCAGGGATACCTCAAAGAAGCTTTGCGTGTAGGAGAGGTTGCATCCGCGAGAGTTGAGGATAGCCGTGGTGGAGATGGTCTTTGAGACCGTGGCCTCGCACTGGGCGTCCGGATGCCGGCTGCGTAGGGTGTCTATGAGGGTCTGGCCGAGCTGGGCCATATCGTCACTGCTCACCCGTTCAACTTCCGGGTCAAAGATGGGCACTTCCGGATATTCAGTCTTGCCCGGCAGCTCCAGGTGGGACGGCGCGCCGAAGGCTGAGACCTCCACCGCCTTGGCCACTAAGCCGGGGATGTCATTGAGGTTGGTTGTGGAGGCAAAGCCAATGCGCCCGTCCCTCACAATGCGCAGGGCAATCCCCTGGCTCTCTGTGGTCTCCAGTCGCTTGAGGGCATTGGCCTCAAAGTGGGCAGGCGTCTCTACCGACGAGTTGTAATACACCTCCGCCTGCTGGGCCACCTTCAGCGCACGTTCCAGGACCTCGTATAGCATCTAGGCTCCTCCCACAAGGCATCCCTGGATGCGGACGTGGGGGCTGCCGTTGGAGACAGGCAGGGGACTCTGGCCTCCCTTGCCGCAGCCGCCGCCCTGGTTCATATCCAGGTCGTTGCCCACTATGTCCAGGTTTGCCAGCGTCGAGAACACAAAGCCCGAAAGCATCACCGGGCGCAGCAGCTCTTCCACTTTGCCGTTCCGTATCATATACGCCTCGCCCGCGGAGAAGGTGAACATTTCCATACTGGTCATCCCGCCATACCAGTTGCAGGCATACACGCCTTTCTTGACCCCTGCAATCATATCCTGGAAGGTGGCGCTGCCAGGCTCAATCAGTGTGTTGGTCATGCGCACGATGGGCGGGAAACTGTAGCTGATGGCCCTGGCGTTGCCCGTGGGCCCTTCGCCCATGGAAGCCGCCGTTTCCCGCGAGTGGAGACGCCCGACCAGCACCCCCTCTCGGATGAGAGACGTGCGCGTGGCCGGTGTCCCCTCGTCGTCATAGGCATAGCTGCCCCGCAAACCCGGAATAGCCGCCCCGTCCACTACGTTCAGGTGAGCCCCGCCGAAGCGCCTCCCCAGGGGCATCAGCTCACGCATCCGCTCGTCGCTGTACACGTGGTCCGCCTCGGAGAGATGGCCAAAGGCCTCGTGGATAAATACCCCCGCCAGAACAGGGTCCAGGATGACTGTATACTCCCCACCCTTTACCTTTGGGGCGCTGAGTAAGGCCACGGCTTTGCGTCCCACACCTTCAGCCATCCCATGCAGGCCTTCCACAAAAGAAAAGTCCCCCAGGGCGCCGTGGCTTTCGGTGGACTGCTGTACATCGCCGCCATCCCGCGCCATGGCAGAGAGGCTGATGTTGATATCCACCCGCTCTTGCTCTATGTACGCCCCTTCGGAGCTTGCGAAGTAGACCTTCCGAGAGCCATCGCTATAGCTCACCCAGCAGGAATTGACGCCAGGAATGCCCAGCATCGTTTCTACATACTGGTCCAGGATGCCCTTCTTGTGGGCAAGTGGGACCAGCCGCGGGTCCCTGGGCGCATAGGCAGGCACCATAGCCACTTGAGGTTCAACGGGGGCCAGACTGATGTGCTCGCCTCCCACCCGGCGGGCGTGGCTGACTGCCGCAGCCACCCGCTCCCGCAATTGAGAGAGGTCATTGAAGGAGGCGAACCCCCAGCCGCCGCCGGCCAGCGCCCGCACGTTACCCCCCAGGCCCGACGAGCGCCCCAGTTCCTCAAGGTCACGCCCGCGGTAACGGAGGTTTGTGGTCTCGCTTTCCTCCACCCGTATTTCAATGTACTGGGCGCTATGCCCTTTCAGCGCCTCTGTAATCTGGTCACGCATGTCTGTACTATCGTTTCATCATCAGCAAGGGGGCTAGGCCCATTCTATAAGAGGATTCCAGGACTGGCAATGACGGAGCGCCGCCTTTTCCCCCTCGGTTTGGGGGCATTATACTATTACTCAGTCCAGTGGAAAGGCACTTTCCCCCCTCATGCAAGCCCCCACTCCCACAAAAGCTGCCCCTCCTCCCGAGAAGGCTTCTCAAGGGGCTGTTCCTCTCACGGCCACGGAAATCCTGCGCCGTCTGGAACCCCTCTATGGCCCTCTGCAATGGACGCCCCGCCGGGATGCAGCGCCGGAACTTGTCGTGACCATTCTCTCTCAGCATACCTCGGACCTGAACGCCGAACGGGCCTACGAGCAGCTTATACAGGCCTTTGGCTCCCTGGAGGCGGTGGCCCAGGCGGAGGAGTCCGCCATTGCCGGTGCCATACGCAGCGGGGGGTTGGCAAACCAGAAAGCCCCCCGCATCAAGGGGGCGCTCCTTCATATTCTGGAGCAGCGCGGCGCTCTGGACCTGGACTTCCTGGCAGAATTGCCTTTGCAGCAGGCCAAGGCCTGGCTCACCGCCCTCCCCGGTGTGGGCAAAAAGACTGCCGCTGTGGTGCTCTGCTTCTCCTTTGGAATGCCGGCTATGGCCGTGGACACCCACGTCCACCGGGTGGCCAGGCGGCTGGGCCTCATCGCCCCCAAGACCACGGCCGATCAGGCCCACGACCTCCTGGAGGCTATGGTGCCCCCCAGGGATGTGTACCGCTTTCACGTCGCCCTTATCACCCATGGGCGCCAGGTGTGCAAGGCGCCCCGCCCCCTGTGCGACCGCTGCCCCCTGGCCGATGGCTGTCCCACAGGGCAGGAGATGCTGGCCGGGTCCACGGCTGAGCCAGCTTCAAGTCGTTCACGGTCAAGACCATTGTGAAAGACTGGAGGGAGAGGGGTTTGCCATTGGCAAACCCCTCTCCCTCCAGGACCTTTGGGTGGGAGGGTGGGTAAATGGATGGCTGTCGGATAATATAGCAGCTAGCAGAGGTTACCCC
>JACQOP010000125.1 GCA_016202485.1 Chloroflexota bacterium
GTCTACGACCGTCATCGCCAGGGCTTTCGCTGCGTCCAGGAGGCCGCGCTGGCCCTCCTCGGCGGCGGCGCAGCGGGCGAACTCCGGCGAGTGGGCGCTCACCTCCCGCGGGGCGATGGCGATGGTGGGGTGGATGGCGGGCACCAGCTGGCTCACATTGCCCATGTCCGTGCTGCCCAGCCCGGCCTCCGAGTTCAGGGGCCGCACCGAGCGCCCCAGGGTCTCCAGGTTCTGGCGGAAGAGGTCGGCCATGGTCTCGTTGGTGAGGAAGGCCTCGTACTGGACTTCCGCCCAGCGATAGGCCAGCCTGGCGCCCGTGGCTTGGGCCGCCGCCTGGAAGCAGGCCAGCGCCCGGGGGCGGAGCTCCTCCAGGTAGGCGGCGTCCACCGCCCGCACCAAGAAGCTCCCGGCGGCGTGGGCGGGCACGATGTTGGGGGCCTCGCCGCCATCGGTGATGATGCCGTGGATGCGGGCCCGTTCCCTGATGTGCTGGCGCAGGGAGTTGATGTTGCCATAGGCCAGGATGAGGGCCTCTAGGGCGTTGATGCCCTCGTGAGGGCGGGCCGCGGCGTGGGCGGCCTTGCCGAAGAACTCTACCTCCAAGCCGATGCAGGCCAAGGCCCGGGCCTGGGGGGTGTTGCGCACCCCGGGGTGAATCATCATGGCGGCATCCAGGTCAGAAAAGGCCCCCCGCTGGGCCATAATGGCCTTGCCCCCATAGACCTCCTCCGCGGGGGAGCCGATGACCTGGACCTGACCCCTGAGGCGGGCCAGGGCTTCCTTCACCGCCACCCCCGCCCCCACCGCCGCGGTGGCGATGATGTTGTGGCCGCAGGCATGGCCCAGCTTCGCTAGGGCGTCGTACTCCGCCAGGAAGGCCAGGGCCGGCCGCCCCGAGCCGTAGGTGGCCCGGAAGGCCGTGGGCAACCCGCAGAACCCCCGCTCTACGGCGAACCCCTGGGCCTCCAGGTAGTCCGTGAGCCAGCGGGCGGCCTTCTCCTCCTTGAAGCCCAGTTCCGGGTGACTGTGGATGCGTAGGCTCAGCTCTATCAGGTCGGGGCGTTGCCGCTCCACCTGGGCCAGGGCCTGGGACTTGAGGTTAGGGGTGGTCATCGGGCGGCTCCATTCTCGTGGGGTCTCGTGGTGGCATGGTCAGGGCGGCTTGATTATATCGCACCAGGGTTGGCCTTTGCGAGCAGGCCCTGCCTTCGGCTTGACGGCCCCAGCGCTGGGGCCTACAATAGGAGCCATACGGATTGCCGGGAAGGAGACCGCGGCCATGCCCATCTACGAGTACCATTGCCCCAGCTGCGACCACAAGTTTGAGCTCCGCCGCCCCATGAGCGAAGCCACCGCGCCCGCCTCCTGCCCCCAGTGCCACAACGGGGCCCGGCGCACGCTATCTATCTTTGCCTCCATCTCCAGGGGCTCGTCCCCGGCCCTGGTCCCCGCCACCGGCCCGGCCTGCGGCTCCTGCGCCGCCTTTAACCAGGGCTACTGCTCCAGCCCCAATTAGCGGGATGAACGCCAAGCCCCAGGCATTCCCTGGGGCTCTTTTTTTGCCCCGAGCCTACCCCTCCGGAGGTAAAGCCAGGAGCCGGCCCCCAGGAGCGCGGCGCCGGCCAGGGTGGCTCCGAAGACCATGAGGGTGGCGTCGTAGAAAAAGCCCTGGGGGAAGAGACGGATTAGGTAGTCCTGGGCAGGGTCCAGCTGCCAGAAAAGGTTGCTGAAGCCCAGCACATGGAACTGGTAAAATAGCCAGTTGAAGGCCACCAGGGAACCCAGGCCCAAAGCCAGGAAGAGGGCCAGGGTGAGGACGCTCCCCCGGAGGGCCGCGCGGGCCAGGGTGGCCGCGGCCGTGCCCCGTTGTCTTCCCAGGCTGAAGGCCACATAAACGATGAGGATGGCCAGGCTGGCCTCGTTGGCACGGGCCACCCCCTGGATGAGGCCTTTGACATCTTTGAGGTGGATGACCTCTCGCTGGTTGAAGAGGGGCCGGCGCTGGCCGAAGGAGACCACCTCGGTCTGGTAAAATTCCTCTCGGGAGTTGAAATAGGCTATCATCTCCCGGGCCACCCGAGAGAGCTCGGCGCGCTCCATCCCCACATAGAGGCCGACCTGGTATTTGTCGAAGCCGTATTCGTAAAGGGCCTGGGAGTTGGTGGCGAATCTCAGGGAGGCGCTGGTCAGGGCAGTGGGGACGGCCAGGATGGCCAGCAGGGATATCAGGGCCCCCAGGGGGTTCAGCATCCAGCGTCGTTTGAAGCTCAATACACGCTCCTTGTCCGAAGCCATGGTAGGTGGGCCTGGGGGCGCTGTCAAGTTGCCGCGAGGATAGCAGGGGGAGGACCGCATGGCGCTCACCATCGTGGGCCTGGGGCCTGGCCCCATAGAACAGATTACCCCGGAGGCCCGCCAGGCCCTGGAGGGCGCAGCAGAAGTCTGGGTGCGGGGCCGCCGGCCCGCGGCCCTGGCCTCTCTGCTCCCCAGCCTGCGCCTCCATAGCCTGGGTCGGGGGCGCCTGGGCCGCGGCCTGGCCCAAGAATCCCTGGCGCGGCGGCTCCTGGCCCGCGCTCGTGGGCGAGAGGTCGCTTACGCCGTCCCCGGCCATCCTTTAGAAGGGGAGGCGGTGGTGGCGGCCCTCCTGGCCCGGAGCGCTAAGGAGCGCCATCCCCGCGTTGTCCCCGGCCTCAGCCTGAGTTTGGCTCCAGGTCTGGCGACCCTGCCGCCCCAGGTTCAGCTCGTGGACGCCCTGGCCCCGGCCCTCGACCCCTCCCGCCCCGCCCTCGTGCTGAACTTGCCCCGGGATTTGTCCTCCCTGACCGATAAGCTCCGTCAGCTCTACCCTTCCCAGCACCCGGCGGCGCTCCTCGGCCCTTCTGGCAGGAAGCGGCCCTTCGCCCTGGCCGACCTGCCGAGGCAGGCCCCCCGCTCCGCCGCCTATCTCTATCTGCCCCCGGCGCCGGCCCCAACGGCCGCGGGGGCCTTCGCGGAGCTGGATGCCATCATCGCCCGCCTGCGGGGGCCGGATGGCTGCCCCTGGGATCGGGAGCAGACCCACGCTTCCCTCAAGCCCTTCCTACTCGAAGAGGCCTACGAGGCCCTGGAGGCCCTGGACTTGGGGGACGCTGCCCGCCTGCGGGAGGAGCTGGGGGATGTGCTCCTCCAGATTATGCTCCACGCCCAAATCGCCGTCGAGGCCGGGGAGTTCACCATCGCCCAGGTCATCGACGGCCTCACCCACAAGCTCATCCACCGCCATCCCCATGTCTTCGGGTCGGAGCGCCTGGACACCGCGGCCGCGGTGTCGGCCCACTGGGACGCGCTCAAGCAGGAGGAGAAGGGGGATAGGGGCCTCCTGGAGGGCATCCCCCAGGCCCTCCCGGCCCTGGCCTACAGCCAGGAGGTGCAGGGCCGGGCGGCCCGGGCCGGATTCGACTGGCCCGACTACCAGGGCATCTTGGAGAAGCTGGCCGAGGAGGTGGGAGAGCTGCGGCGTGCCCAAAGCCAGCGGGAGAAGGTGCACGAGTTGGGGGATGTCCTCTTCGCCCTAGCCGACGCCGCCCGCGGGCTGGGGGTGGACCCGGAGGAGGCCCTGCGGCTGGCCAACAGGCGCTTCTCCCGGCGCTTCGCCCACATGGAGGCGGCCTGCCGTCGCCGCAGGGTGTCCCTGGGGGAGCTCTCCTTCGACCAGCAAAACGCCCTGTGGGACGAGGCCAAGGCCGCCCTCAACGACCGCTAGGTCTGGCCCCATCCCTTTGGCGCTCCTGTGAAGTCAGGGAGATGAAATTGGAGCGGGTGAGGGGACTCGAACCCCTGACAACCTGCTTGGGAAGCAGGAACTCTACCAACTGAGTTACACCCGCCCGGCGCTAAGCCTTGCGCCCCTAGAGTATAGCCTCGGGGGGGAGGCAAATCAAGGGCTGGCCCCCTCGGCGACTGTCGCCGCCACGGCTACGGCGCAGGGGGCGGGGTCGGCTCCGGGCCGCGGAAGGGCTTCTTAGTGGGACGGTAGTAGAAGTCCACCTTGGAGGAGGCCGAGGTCACCAGCTTCCGCGTGTCCCCGCCGCAGTGGGGGCAGCGGGCCGGCGCCTCCGCCTGGGCGAAGGAGCGCCGCTCCTCGAACTCATGGCCGCACTTGAGACAGCGATATTCATATATGGGCATACCCTTGCCTCCCGAGCCTTGACGGTGTTTTCCGTCTGCTTTGGGATAGATTATAGCCTAGCCCTGGGGTGTTTTAAAGGCTTGGGCCGGAGGGGGCCATAAGGCGAGGGGAGGGAGCGTTCGCCCCGCCTCCTTTAGGCCCGAAAGGCTGCTTCTGCCCAATTTCGCGCTCCTTGACAGGCCTGGGCAAATGGGGTAGACTATCGCCGCGTTTGCCCCTTTTTTACTCAGGGTTCTGGGTAACCTGTTTCGGGAGTATCCGACCAGATGGGCCCGGCCAGGGCTCCTAGCAGGGAGAAAATCCAGGGATTCCGTGGAAGAGAGGTAGCGCTTTTTTCTTGCTCTCTTTCGCCCTCAGTCCTCCCTGCAACCCCAGGAGCCAGATCCTCGTCCAGAAGCGCCGCACCCGCGCGTCGGCCCCGGGTAAATAAGAAAACGACAAGGAGGGAAGCCAGTATGGCCCAACAGCAGTCCTTGGTTACCGCTGAGATGAAAGCCGTCATAGGCAAAAAAGGCAAGTCTGTTGTCGTCGATGTGGAAAAAGGGTGGGTCAAGCGGTTTTGCACCTCCGTGGGTGAGACCAACCCTCTCTACCTGAACGAGAAGGTGGCCAAAAAGAGCAAATACGGTGGACTCATTGCCCCGCCCGGCCTTCTCATGGGCCTCTACCTCGTCCCCGAGCTGCCTCGGGCTCCGGAACCGCCGGTGCGGCTACCCCGGGGGGTGGATGGCGGCGGCACCTGGACCTTCATCAGACCCATCATGGTCGGGGATACCCTGACGGGCACAGGGAAGATAAAGGACATATATCAGCGAGACGGGCGTGCCGGCCCCATGCTCTTCTCTGAGACCGAGGTGACCTGGCGGAACCAGAAACGCCAGGTGGTGGCGCGTATGGTTGGCCGCACCATTCGCTATTAAAGAGGAGGCATCATGGCGCAGATATATTTCAACCATGTCAAGGAAGGGATGGAGCTCCCCGTCCTGGAGAAAAAGACCACCACCCGCCAGTTGGTCCAGTGGGCGGGCGCCTCGGGCGACTTCAACGAAATCCACTACGACAAACCCTGGGCCGAGAAGACCGGGCTCCCTGGCCTCATCATCCACGGCCGCCTCAAGGCCGCTTTCCTGGGGCAGCTGGTCACCGACTGGATGGGGCCGGCGGGAACCCTCAAGAAAATCGATGTCGCCTACCGTGGCATGGACTTCCCAGGGGATACGGTGAAGTGCAAGGGCAAGGTGGTGAAGAAGTACACCCGGGGCCGAGAGCGCCTGGTGGATGTGGAGGTCTGGACCGAGAACGCCAAAGGAGAGAAGACCACGCCAGGGACCGCCACCGTGGCGCTCCCAGCCAGGAGGTAAAGATAAAGGCCTCAGAGAGCCTCTGGGGCCTTCTTGCTTGTTAGAAGGGGGCCGGGGCGCCACCAGAGTGCCCCACCACCAGCCCTCTCTTCGAGGGAGATGGTTTAAGGCAAAGGAGGAAGCTATGGCGCAGCAGCAGAAAGAATCGGTCATCACCCCCGAGATGAAAAAGTGGATTGGCGTGGAGGGCCCGCCTACCATATACGAGGTAGAGAAGGGCGCCATCCGCAAGTTCTGCATCGCGGTGGGGGACACCAACCCCCTCTACCTGGATGAGGAATACGCTAAGAAAACCAAGTATGGCGGCATCATCGCCCCCTTGGGCTTCTTCGGCACGCCCGTCTCCTCGGGCGCGTTCGGACAGCAGCCCTACGAGGTCTCCCTGAAGCGGGTGCTCAACGGCGGCACCGAGTACGAGTACATCAAGCCCGTGCGCCCCGGAGACACCATCATCTCCACCCGGAAGATAACCGACTTCCAGGAGCGGGACGGCCGCCTGGGGAGGACGCTCTACACCAGCTCCGAGACCATCTATCGCAACCAGCGGGGCGAGGTGGTGGCCATCGGACGGGGCACCACCATCAACTACTAGAGACCCAAGGAAAGGAGCTAAGGATGGCCAAGCAGGTCTACTACGAGGATGTGACCGAGGGGATGGAGCTCCCCCAACTGGTGAAACACCCCATGCCGCGGCAGCTGGTGCAGTGGGCCGGGGCCACGGGGGACTACAACGAGTTCCACTACAACGAGACCTTCGCCAAAGTGCGCTCCAATCTCCCCGGCATCATCGTCCACGGGGCCTTGGTGTGCCAGTTCGTGCGCCAGATGGTCAGCGACTGGGTGGGGGACGAGGGCACCCTGAAGAAACTTAACGTGAGCTACCGGGGCATGAATTTCCCGGAGCAGGACTGCATCTGCAAGGGCAAGGTGGTCAAGAAGCAGGTCCAGGGGGACGACCATCTGGTGGAGCTGGAGGTCTGGTCGGAGAACCCCAAGGGCGAGAAGACCACCCCGGGCACCGCCGTAGCCATTCTCCCCTCCCGGGCCAAGAAATAGCCCCGGGACAGGGTGAGCAACGTTCAAGAAGATTTCTAAGGAGGAAAGGATGGGCAACAGATTAGCGGGAAAGGTGGCGGCAGTCACCGGCTCCGGCCGAGGCATCGGTCGGGGCTATGCCCTGGCTCTGGCCGCGGAGGGCGCCGCGGTAGTGGTCAACGACGCCGGGGTGGCCCTGGATGGCTCGGGCTCCGACCAGCGCCCCGCTGACCAGGTGGTGGCGGAAATCAAGAAGGCAGGCGGCAAGGCCGCGGCCAACCACGCCAATGTCACCACCATGGCCGGCGGCGAGAGCATCGTCAAGACCGCCCTGGACTCCTTTGGGCGGCTGGACATTATGGTGAATAACGCCGGCATCCTCCGGGACCGCATGGTCTTCAACATGGCCGAGGAGGATTGGGATGCCGTCATCGCAGTGCACCTGAAAGGGCACTTCTCCTGCACCAAGGCGGCTTGCACGGTCTTCCGACAGCAGCGCAGCGGGCGCATCATCGGCATCTCCTCCCCGGCGGCCATGGGGAATGCGGGCCAGACCAACTACGCCGGCGCCAAGGCGGGCATCCTGGGCTTCATTCGTGCCGTGGCCCGGGATATGGGCCGCTACGGGGTCACCGCCAACGCCATCATCCCCCTGGCCACCACGCGCATGACCGCCAACCCGGAGATGGAGGCGGCCCGGGCCGCGCGCATCGCCCGGGGCGAGAAGGTAGCGCCCCAGCCGGAGCGGCGTCCCGAGGATGTGGCTCCCATGCTGGTTTACCTCTGCACCGACGAGGCCGCCAATGTCAACGGCCAGATTCTCACTGCCTTCACGGGCATGATTGGCATCTACGAGCAGGAAGTCCTGATGAAGACCCTGCGCAAGAAGGACAACTGGACCGTGGATGAGCTGGCCCGCCTGGTCCCCAAGACCCTCTGCGAGGGCTTTGTGAACCAGTGGCCTCCTCAGGCCCCCAAGCAGTGAGACCCCTCAAAGAAAGAGCAGATTAGGAGGAAACCATGGCCGATAGACTTAAAGGAAAGGTTGCCATAGTCACCGGGGCCGGTCGCGGCATCGGCCGGGCCCATGCCCTGGCCCTGGCCGCCGAAGGCGCCTCGGTGGTGGTCAACGACGCCGGGGTGGCCCTGGATGGCTCGGGCTCCGACCAGCGCCCCGCTGACCAGGTGGTGGCGGAAATCAAGAAGGCAGGCGGCAAGGCCGCGGCCAACCACGCCAATGTCACCAC
>JACQOP010000123.1 GCA_016202485.1 Chloroflexota bacterium
ACCAAGGAGATGGAGGCCCTGCAGAACGAGGTGAAAGGCCTCCAGGAGCAGGCCCGCAGGATAGAGGACGAGGAGGTGCTGGGGCTGATGATGAGGCTGGAAGGTGAGGAGGCGTGGGTGGAGAAGGCGACAGTGGACCTGGCGGCCCTGGAGCGGGAGCGGCTGGGGCTGGTGGAGCAGCTCACTGCGGAGCAAGCGCGGATGGAACGGCTGCTGCCGGCTCTGAAGACGAAACGCCAGGAGTGGGTGAGGGGCTTCCCCACGGCGCTCCTGTCCCAGTACGAGCGGCTGCGGAGCCTGAAGCAGGGGCAGGCGCTGGCAAGGGTGGAGCGGGGCATGTGCTCCGGGTGCCGGGTGGCCCTGCCGGCGCGGGAGATGCAGCACGCTCGCGCGGCCAGGGAGCAGCCTGCGCTGTGCCCAAGCTGCGGGCGCATGCTGTACGCAGGCTGACCGTGCGTGCGATAGCCTTCTTTTTCTACGACCCGGCCGCCCCCAGAGGCGAGCCAACCACCCGTGTGCGCATGGAGGGGACCTTCCGGCGCTATTGCGCAGCCAACCACCACACCCTAGAGCAGTCTTTTGCTTTTCCCCAAGGCCAGACGACCCCGGAAGAGGCCCTTGGGGAGGTCTGCCGCTTCCTGGAGGCCCAGCGTGGGGCGCCGGTGCTGGTGGCCCTGGTGGACCCCTTTGAACTCGGCAGTTCCCCCCAAGCGGCTGTTGAAACCCTGCTGAAGCTGGACAGCTTGAATGCCCAGGTGGTGGGCATTGAGCCTGGGCAGGGCTCTCCACTGCCGGTGCTGTATGCTGCAATAGCTCCCCCCGAGGTGCAAGCGCCCCAGCCGTCACAGCGTGCCAAGAATATCCGAGAGGCCATGCTGCAAAAAGCGGCCCGGGGCGAGGGACTGGGGAAGCCGCCCTACGGGTACCGCCTGGGAGAGAGCGACAAGCTAGAGGCGGCGTTCCAGGAGGCCGAGGTGGTCAGGCTGATCTTCCGGCTGTATGTGGAGCAAGGCCAGGGTATCCGGAACATCGTAAAGGAGTTGAACAGCCAGGGTCACCGCACGCGGCGCGACGCCAACTGGAGCATGGTCACCATCCGCGATATTCTGCGGAACCCCGCTTATGTGGGCACCTATCGCCGCTTTGGGATGCGCATTCCCCGCAGCCATGCGGCTATTGTTGACCGGGAGACATTCCGCAAGGCGCAGGACCTGATGGACTCTCGTGCACCGATGCGGCGAAGGGCGGTGTATCATCCCTTTTTGCTTTCAGGCCTGGCGGTGTGCGGCCAGTGCGGCAACAACATGATCGGCGTGACACGACAGCAGACGTGGCGCAACAAGGACGGGGCTCGCCAGAGCAACCGGTACCGCTACTATCAGTGCCAGTCGCGCACCAACCAGAGCGTGTGCCAGTACCATACCTGGCGGGACACGGCCCTTGAGGAGGCGACCCTGGCCGAGGTGCGCCGCCAGGTGCTGCAGCGGCCTGAGCTGCTCACTACGGAGCCGCCGCCGCTGAGGGACGCTGTTGTGCAAAGCCCGCCACAGGAGGGCTTCCGCCGGCGGTACCTTGCCTATGTGAAGCAGGCGGCAGAGGGGGCCATCACCCTTTCCCGGCTGCGGGAGCTGGTGGAGCGACTGCGCAGGGAAGAGCAGGCGGCCCTGGAGGCCCACCCTGCTGGTACTGAAGAGGGGAGTCCCTTTACGGGGGCGGCGCTGGTGGAGGAGAGCCGCTGGGATGCCCTGAACGAAGCACAACAACGGGAAGGCCTGGAGCGCTGGGTGCAGCGGATAGTGGTGGCCGGTGGCGCAGTCACGGTCCGGTTGCGCCTGTAGTGGAATCTGTAGAATGTATTACCTCTCTCTTTTCTCTAGCAGGGCGCCCCTGGCGTTGCTGTACGCCACAAACAGGGGCGAAAATAGCGGATAGACGCGCCCCTGTCATTCCGACGGAACGAAGAGACGAGGAATCTCTCCTGGATGCATGTCCTGTGAGGTGGCGCCTTTCCCTAGCGGGTAAGCTAGCCAGGAGAGGTTCCTTACTGCGCTTGGAACGACGGTAACCCCCAATTTTCAAGGCAGGGCGCCGAAACCCCCCACTCTAGCCTTCTCGTCCACCCTTCAAATGAGAGGTTTGAATCTGGGGGACACCCCCAGTGCCCCCGGCAGAAGGGCTGCGCCCCTCTGCAGTCCCTTTTTCTGAAGCCTTCTGGCCGGCTTATTCAGATTGGTGTTGTGACACCGGGTACGGTGTTGCCAATTTCATGACGTAGTTGACCCTTTTATTATCAAGGACTATGATACGCCGAGTGCTCCTCTTGCTGAAGCAGCCGGGAGTGCGAAGGTCCAAGGAGCAAGGAAGAAGGGACCCACGGATGGCCCAAGATAGGGAGCAGTCTACTTCCGCACCGCAGGAAGCGGAAATCAATGGGGGGAAGCCCGCAGATGGGCAGCAGTCTCCCTTGGGTTCTGGTGTGGTTGCGTCCTCCAGCGATGGAGCGGGCGCCAACGGGCAAGAGACCACCGTGGGGCCTGTGGCGTCCATGGGCAGGGGCGGCGGCCGGCGCCTTTCTGCCTATGCAACCAGGGACCTGACCAGCGGCTCCATCCCCCGCAACCTGTTGTTCCTGGCCTGGCCCCAGGTGATAGAAGGGGGCCTTAACTCCCTGGACCAGTTGTCGGACCTCTTCTGGGCGGGCCGTGGCGTGGGGGCCAACGCCATCGCCAGCATTGGCGTTGCCCAGACCTACATCCAGTTCCTCCGGCTGGGCCGCCAGGGCATAGACATCAGTATGCGTGCCATGATTGCCCGCTCTGTGGGCATGGGCGATATGCGCCTGGCAAACCATGCGGTGCTGCAGGCCCTGAACCTTAATATCCTCCTTGCCTTTCTGACGATTGTCCCGGGCGTTATCTTCACCGTGTTTCTCCTCCGGATCCTGGGGGTTAGCGATGACCTGATTGCCGTTGGCAAGACGTATATGCAAATCCAGTTTGTGGCCTCAACTGCCCAGGGTTTCCGTATGAGCAGCGGGTCGGCCCTGCAGGCGGCGGGGGATACTCTGACGCCCATGCGGGCCACAACGATAGCGCGGATCATTGACCTAGGCTTGACACCCCTTATGATTTTTGGCTGGCTGGGTTTTCCCGCCCTCGGGCTCCCCGGCGTCGCGGTGGTGAACGTCATTTCAGGGCTCATTGCCTTTGGCATTAACAGCTACGGCCTGCTGAAAGGCTCTTCAAAGCTAAAGCTCACCTTCCATGGCTACAACCTGGACTTTCCTCTCATGGGGCGTATGGTGAAGCTAGGCATCCCCGCCTCCATCACCAATGCAGAGCGTTCCCTGGCGCAGCTCCTGATTATTGGGATCGTTGCCACATTTGGCGACTATGCGCTGGCGGCGTGGGCCCTGACCCGGCGCGTGGAAAATATCTCCCAGTTGGGACGCCAGGGCCTGGGTAATGCCACGGGAGTTATTGCCGGGCAGAGCATTGGAGCCGGGAGACCGGAGCGGGCGAAGGAAACGGTGTGGTGGGCGATGGGGTACGTTATGGCCATCAACGTCATTACAGGGTCACTGCTGTTTGCTTTTCCGAGGTTCTTTCTCTCTATTTTCAACTCGGAACCGGAGTTGCTGGAAGTTGGGGCAGTATGGATGCGCATTCTCGTGGTCGGTTTTTTCTTCCAGGGGCCAACCCAGGTCTTCATGCAGACCTATCAAATAGCCGGCGATACCATGATGCCCATGATCACCACGCTGGTCACGGTGTGGTTTGTTGAGCTGCCCATGGCGCTTATTCTTTCTGGCGTGAGTGAAACCTGGACTCTCTTCGGCTGGCACCCGCCGCTGCCGGTCGTCACAGGCCTGGGGCAGTACGGTGTGGCGTGGGCCGTTTCATTAGCCATTGGGTCCCGCCTGCTCCTCTTTGTCCCCTACTTCTTCTGGGGGCCCTGGACCAAGAAGCAGATATTTGGGAATCGGGCCGGTGGAAGGCTTAGGGGAACAATGCGCGGGGATGAGTAAGGGGCGTCCGGATGTGTGCTACACTAGAAGTGGGCTAAGGAGGCCGGGCGGCCGCCGCTCCGATGAAGGTCGGAGGGGAGGAAAGTCCGAGCTCCACCGGGCAGGGTGCTGGGTAACACCCAGACGGGGCGACCCGCAAGAGAGTGCCACAGAAACACACCGTCTCACCTGGCTAGGTCAGGGGGGATAAGGGTGAAATCGTGGGGTAAGAGCCCACGGCCCCGGCGGCGACGTTCGGGGCGGGTAAACCTCACCTGGAGCAAGGCCAAATAGGGGGACGCAGGCGCCCGGCCAGTCCCCGGGTTGGCTGCTTGAGTCCCGGTGTAAACCGGGGCCTAGAGAGATGGCCGCCGTCCCGATCCTTGTCGGGATACAGAACTCGGCTTACAGGCCTCCTTAGTCCGCACTCCTCTAGCAGTTCCTCATGCGTTGTAGTACGCCACAGTTGGGGATGGGAACATGC
>JACQOP010000124.1 GCA_016202485.1 Chloroflexota bacterium
CCATTACACGAGTCCAGTTACAGGACGCCACGGGGAACCCCCAGCCGACCTTCTATGTGGACAACCTCCAGTTCGTTGTAGCGGCCCCAGCAACACCCACACCTACCGCTACCCTTGTACCTACGACTACGCCGACGCCGACACCGGCGCCTACTGCCACGCCTACAGTTACCGCTACGCCGACGGCTACACTCGCGCCTACCTCAACGCCCACCCCTACACCCACTCCCACTCCCCCTGCCACGCCGATACCGACGCCTGTGGTCACAGCAACAGCTACGCCTACCCCTGCGCCTGCGGCGACGGCAACACCCATGCCTACTCCCACGCCTACGCCTAAATCTACGGGAAGCCGGTGCCCCCAGCAAAAGGGACGCCACTGCCTCTAGTAATCCGCTGGCGGAACCAATGTTCGCTGAACGGCGCCCCACCTCCAGCCCGTGAGACGAATGTCCTGCCGTTGCGTGCAGGGCCACAACGCGAACGAAGGGACCTCTAACTTTTCAAGACTCTTCGCGCCCAGCCACGGTTCCTAGCAATAAATAAAGGAGCCTCTCCCGCGGCGTTACCACGAGAGAGGCTCCTTGCAAGCAAGCCTGCTTGCCACCCTACACAAGATACGAGCATGCGGGGGTCATGCCACAGCCTGTCTTTGTTGAAGCCCTTGCAGCACATCTGTCACCGCCAAAGCCACCCTCTTCACCTGCTCTGGTGTCATATCGGGGAACATGGGCAGAGACAGCACCTCCCCGGCGGCACGCTCGCTCTCTGGAAAATCGCCGGCCCTGTGCCAGAGGGCGCTATAGGCTGGCTGCAAATGCAGGGGAACGGGGTAATGGATCCCTGTTTCTATGCCCTGGTCTTGCAGCTTTTGCCGCAGCGCCTCACGGAAGGGCGTCCGGACGACAAACATATGGTACACAGACTCTGAACCCCGGTCCTCTGGTGGAAGCGCCAACAGGTCGGGAACAAGGAGCCTCCGGTAGAGGGAAGCGACTGCACGGCGCCTCTGGTTCCAGGCATCCAGGCGCCGCAGCTTCACCCGCAGGACTGCAGCCTGTAAGGTGTCCAGCCGTGCGTTGACTCCTAGTTCCACATGCCGGTACTTGTCCCTCCTGCCATGGTCCCTGAGCAGGCGCACCCGGTCCGCGACCTTGGGATTGCTGGTCACCACCATGCCGGCATCGCCAAAGGCCCCCAGGTTCTTGGCAGGATAAAAGCTGAAACATGCCACGTCACCCAGTGACCCTACCCGTCGCCCCTCATAAGCGGCCCCGTGGGCCTGAGCTGCGTCCTCAATAACATAGAGGTTATGTCTCCTTGCCAGCCTGAGAATGGCGCCCATTTCTGCAGGCCGCCCATACAGGTGTACGGGCAGGATCGCCTTGGTACGCGGGGTGATGGCCTCTGCAATCTTTGCGGCGTTAATGTTGCAGGTTCTGGGGTCTATGTCTGCAAAAACGGGGGTAGCGCCCACTTGGGAAATCGCCTCGGCAGTGGCAATGAAGGTGAAGGGCGTGGTTATGACTTCGTCACCTTTACCGACATTGAGAGCCATGAGGGCCAACACCAGAGCGTCAGTACCCGAGGAGACGCCTACCGCCTCACGGGCGCTGCAGTAAGCAGCAAACTCCTGTTCCAGCAGCTTCACATCCTGGCCTTGAATGAAGTCACCCCGTTCCAGGACTGAAGCTATAGCCTCATCAACCTCAGCCTTTATGGAGAGATAGTTGGCCTTAAGGTCTACGAGGGGTATCCTCATGGATGTTTCCTTTCACTAAAGTTAAAGCCAGCTTTATACCACAGCAAGCTGCCCGCCCACCTTCACTGGCGCGCCATGCCGCTCTAGTGAGGTGTTTGCGGCCTCCAACACTTGTACCACCTCAAGACCGTTGACTCCATCGGTTATGGGGCGTTTGCCTTCCCGGATGCACTCAATAAAATGAGCGCATTCAATTGCCAGCGGCTCCACCATGTCAATCTTGGGTTCAAAGATATCTCCGGAGTGGAGCCGGTAATGGAACTCCCCAAACTGAGGGGCTTTATCATCAGGGATTTTCCACACACCCTTGTCATAGACCTTCACTTTACCCTCATCGGCCACATCGTCATAGACAATCATCCGCTGAGAGCCAACAACGGTGACTTTCCGCACCTTGCTGGGGTCAATCCAGCTCACATGGATATGGCCGATGATCCCACTGGGGAAGAACAGGGTGAGAAAAACGACATCCTCCAGGCCCTTGGTAAGGTACGAAGCGCCGTGGGCTGAAACCTCGTAGGGAAACTCCCCCACCAGGTGCAGGGCTATGGAGATATCATGGGGCGCAATGCTCCACAGGGCATTGATGTCCGTTTGGATGCGACCCAGGTTGACCCGGTGGGAATAGAGATAGAGCATGTCTCCGAGGTAGTCTTGCCTGCATAGGTCCTTGACCTTGTGCAGAGCAGGGTTGTACAAGAAGGTATGCCCCACCATCAGGACTCTTCCCTGAGCATCGGCGAGGCGCACCAACTGCTGGGCCTCGTTAGAATTGGCAGCCAGGGGCTTTTCCACCAGGACGTGTTTGCCGCTTTGGAGGGCCTGGCTCACCAAGCTGAAATGACTCCTCACTGGGGTGGCGATAGCTATTGCGTCTACCTCTTTGCTTTCCAGGACTTCCTGGAAGCTGGTGGTCATCCCGGCGGTTGGATAGAGCTTTTTCGCCAGGGCAAGGCGTTGAGGGTCCAGGTCGCAGCACAATACAAGGTTACACGAGTCCAATTGGAAGAAGTTCCTTACCAGGTTTGGCCCCCAATAGCCATATCCAACGACTGCGACGTTGATCATATTCCCTCCCTTTGGTGAGCCAGCGGTCGCTTGGCTGCTCCCCTGGCATTGATAAAACCTAGCAACGCACGGGCCTCAATACCACATTCCTGCCGTCACTTGGATGATTCCACATGGACTAGTTCCCCGCGTTCAGTGATGGCGGCCTGGTTTTTGGCAGGCGCCGGCAATCTGCTGCGTCCGACCCCGATATAGGTGAAGCCTGCTTCCTGGGCTTTTTCTGGATCTATGCTGTTGCGCCCGTCTACCAGGATAGGGCGGGACATCTCCTGGGCAAGGCGATGCAAGTCCATTCCTAGAAACTGCGGCCATTCAGTAGCCAGAACCACGGCGTCACAACCCTGGGCGGCAACATAGGGGTCATGCAGGCACTGCACCTGACCCCGGAAGGCGTAGGCGGCCCGGTTCCACGCCACAGGGTCGCACCCCCGCACCTCAGCCCCACGGAACTGCAGCTCGTTAATGAGGGAGATGGCTGGAGCACAGCGGATATCGTCGGTATTGGGTTTGAAGGCAAGCCCAAGGACGGCGATCCGCCTACCTGCCAGGCCGCCCAGGGCATGTTCCAGCTTGTCTACCAGCCTGAGGGGTTGCTCGCCGTTGATACGCATGACATGCTGGAGCAGCCAGGGCTGCAAGCCGTGGGCTACCATAAGCTCCGTCATGGCCTGGGTATCCTTGGGCAGACAGCTTCCTCCGTACCCAACGCCTGCGTCAAGAAAGTCGCGCCCAATCCTGTGGTCAAACCCCATCCCTTGGGCCAGCTCTGTCACATCCGCCCCAACGCTCTCGCAGAGGGCCGCAACCTGGTTGATGAAGGATATCTTTGTTGCCAGGAAGGCATTGCTTGCCAGCTTGATCAGCTCCGCCGTGGAGGGATCCGTCATGATAAGCGGGGCATTTACTTGCCGGTACAGGTCTGCGACAGCCTCAGCAGCGCAGGCGTCCGTGGCTCCGATGATGATCCGATTGGGGTTCTGGAAGTCATGGACCGCCCGTCCTTCGCGGAGGAACTCAGGGTTGGAGACAACGGGTTGAACGCCCTTGGCGTTGCGCATCCTGGACAGCAACGCCGCCATCTCTTTGCTGGTCCCAGGTGGAACGGTGCTCTTGATGACCACCCTGGCAGCACTGGCAGCAAGGAAACCGGCAAGGCTCGTGAACGCGGTGTACACATAGGTCAGGTCAATGCGGTCTCCATTCAGAGGCGTGCCCACGCATACAAAGACGAAGTCAGGGCTTGGGTCGGTGTCGCGGATGTCGGTGGTGAAAGACAACCTGCCTGATTGCATGTTTCGCTGGACCAGGGGTTCAAGCTGCGGCTCGTACAAGTCCACAATGCCGCGGCGCAGGAAGCCCACTTTTGCTTCATCAATGTCCACGCATGCCACGCTGTTGCCCATTTCGGCAAAGCAAGCAGCGGTCACGAGGCCCACATAGCCAGCGCCAATCACGGTGATATTGCTCATTGAAGTCCCTCCTTTGGGGATGGTGTAGACGGTGCGCCGGACAGGTCAGACCGGGATGCACTCACTCCCGCCCAACCCGCCCGGTGTGTTTCCAGAGACGCCTCAGCTTCCAAGCGGGAGTGCACTCGCTGGGGGACACCTTGCAACAGCAGATGGGATGCGCCCTTTGCGCCCAGGCGGTCCAGGATACGATGGACCAGGGGTACGTTTCGCCGTTCCATGCCAGTCACATATCTCTCCAGGATGTGCTTCAAGGCATAATTGCCCACCACTGCGTGCACCACATCGTCAAGGTGGTCCGGCATATAGACCAGGACGCCATGGAGGTAGATGCGCACCGCCCGCGTCAGCAGTGCCTCCAAGCTCATGCTGGGGTAGTCCTCTGGGTGCTCCAGGTCAAACCAGACGGTGCTGTCGGTTTCCAGGTCATACATGATGTTCCAGGGGCCAGGATCCCTATGCACCAGGCTCTTCTTGTCCCGGTGGAGAGCAAGCTGGTGCTGCGCCGACAGAGCGCGGGTCACTGCGGCCACAATGCTGAGTTTGCGCTGGGCGGGGATCGCTGGGTCGTTAAGGATGGTGTACATCGTTGGGAAAGGTAGTCCAATACACACCCGCGTGTCCGGAATGGAAACGGGGATTACCTGGGGCACAGGCAGCCCCTCTTGCTGCCACTCCAACAGCCTGGCGATTTCACTCTGGGCCTGCTTTCTGCTCAGGGCAAGGTCGTGCTCGCCGTACAGCAGGTTCCGGAGGCGACGTTTGCCCTGGAGCTTGAGGTGCTTCCACCAACTGGGCAGCCGCTTCACGATGATGAAATCCTTCCCATCGGCAGAAATGGGTATTCTGTAGACACGGTTGGTGCTGCCGTGAAAGCGGTATTGCTCCAGCAGATGGCGGTTGTTGGGCAGGAACAGGATATGGAGAACCCGATCAACGCGTTCCTGCAGGGCCCACCCATCCATAGCCGGAGCCGGCCTCTCCTGGCCCTCATAGCGGGCATGGCTGGATGGGCCACGGCTGAGACCGCTTGTCAAACAACCGGTCCTCTGGTCGCTCTTGCTGTGCTTTCTCTCCACGGTACTGCACTCCCTCATATGAGGCGCTGCTTGTCCAGAGTCACGTTCCCGCCCGGTTAGGAATTGCTCTGCTGCCCCAAGGTTTGGGCCCGAAGGGTTATGCAAAAACTCTCGCTGATTGCCAGGGGCACGGGGGCCAGGAATTTGGGCATGTGGGACGCCACCTTGTAGGTCCCCGTGGCCAGGAACAGGAAAGGGCTGGCTATTGCATTGGGGATGATGGGTATTTCATAGAACCCGTTCTGGAATATAGGCAGGCGGGTGATCACTGGGCGGACTCGTTCTACCGTGATCCCATAAGGCTTGTAGGCCGCCGCAATCTGTCCAGGGGAAAGCAGGGTCTGTGGTACGCTCCTGGAAGGGTCTCCGGGGTTCTTTGAGTGTTCCCACCTATGGAGCAGGCGCATTCGCCCTCTCCAAAGGGAGAAGCGGGTCTTGGTGACAAGGACAATGGTCCCCCCGGGCGCCAGCAAGTCGGCAATCTTAGCAGCCGGCAAACGGTGGTCTCCCATGTACTCAATGGCTCTCAGGGAGAAAATCTTGTCAAACTTGCCTTCAGGACGGGACTTGAGGAAATCCTCGTGAATGAACTGCACGTGGTGAGGGGTGGTGTACTGCTTTGCTAGGCCGACCATGCCTTCCGACAACTCAACCGCCACCATTTCTTTGCAGAGGGGGACAACCTCTCGGGTCCAGGTCCCAGGGCCGCAACCAATCTCAAGGATGCGCTCATGGGGACGAGGCTGGAGCTCCTCCAGCAAGGTATGCCGGGTCATGGCATAGTCCCACCGGGTTGACCGGCTTTTGAGCCAGCGCCGGTGCATGTACGCCGGTGCATTGGCATCCATTGTCTGGCGGAGAGGGCTACGTTCCTCTGAAACGCCTGTCGTGCTTTGGGACAACCAGTTCTGTTCCATTTCACCTCCTTGGAAGATAGTCACACGTAGACGCGTTGCCGAGTTACTGGAGCGACCGAACAATACCTCTCTTGATAAAGCGCACCACGGGCATGCGGCGGGTGTAGAAGTGCGCCCCACGCAGCTTCAGCCGCCAGGTGAGCCCCGTGCCTTTACACCTGGGAGCATCAATACGGCTCAGGTTGAACAGCCGGTGTTCCCGCTGCTCAATGCCGCACGCCGCAACGTAGCCAGCGTCTGCCACCATACCCTCCAGAACGGGTGTGGACCGCCCATATGGATAGCTGAAGACGCCCACGGTTGCAGACAGGGCCTGCTCCAACTGGCATTTTGAGCTGGAGATCTCGTCCCATGCCTCCTGAGGAGTGAGAGTAGTCAGCGGCCGATGGGTGCAGCCATGGGCGCCGAAGGAGACGCCAGCGTGCCGCGCCTGCCGGAGCTCATCAAGGCCCATGAGGGGGACCCGTTCAATTTTCCCCTGGTCCCAACGGTTATAGCTGCCCAACTGACCGCTTACCAGGAACACCGTTGACTTGAGCCGGTACTTCTGCAGGACAGGCAGGGCGTTTTGAAAAAAGTCCATATAGCCGTCGTCAAAGGTAATGGCAACGGTCTTGCCTCGGGCGCACTGGCCAGGACTACAGGCGAGGTCTTCAAGAGACACGGAGCGGTAGCCATGGTGCACCAGGAACCGCATCTGCGCCTCAAACTCACCAGAGGAGACGCAGAGGGCATATGGATCGGCATGGAGCAGTACGTCCGCGATCCGGTGGTACATCAGGACCGGCATCCACCCTGGTTGTGGTCTTTTCAAGCTTTCAGCCCTGGTGGGATGGGTAGTTGTCATTTCAGTTCTCTGGTGTTGTCCTTAGCTGTTGCTCTCTGTTCCAGCAGCGCTGGGAAGCGTGCCTTAGAGAGCGGCCCCAGAGGCTGCCGGCACAGGGATGTCCTCAGAAGGCTGGGCACTGCTTCGCTCGGCGATCTCAAGGACCAGGCGGGCGAGCCTGCCAGGGGCATGGCGGACCAGTTTCTGTCGCATGGCTACATCCGCCAGCACCACGTGAAGCACTTGCTGTTCCAGCCGCTCCAGGTCTATCTCCACAGGCGCCGCATACTCGCCTGCATACCGAGTCCGGATTGATAGAGGGAACTGGTAGGAATTAACGACGGCATAGTCCAGTGCTCCCGGCCCACCCAGGTAGTTGACCACCTCTGCTACGAAGGTGGAGGCAGTGAAGCCATCGGTCTCACCATGCTTGGTCATCAGGTTGCAAACATATATCCGGGCGCCTTTGCAGTCCCTTATGGCCTCAGGCACACCCTTCACCAGCAGGTTGGGTATGAGACTACTGTACAGGTCGCCTGGGCCAAGGACCACCACATCGGCGTTTCGGATAGCTTCCGCCGCGGGAGGATAGACTGTCGCCCCTGGAGCAAGGTACACTCGCTGGATCCCCACTTCTGACTTTACCGTCCTCACGTCTATGTTGGACTCCCCCATGATGATGGTGCCGTCTTCCAGCTCTGCATGAAGACGGACGTTTTCTGTTGTCACAGGGAGGACCCTGCCGCGGACGTTCAGGAGGCGCGCCGCCTCTTCTATGGCCTTCTCGTTGCTGCCCATCAGTTCTGTGAGAGCTGTCAAGAAGAGGTTACCAAAGCTGTGCCCGTTCAACCCGAAGCCCTTCTCAAACCGGTATTCAAACAGCGCCCGCAAGGTGTGGTTCACCTCCCGGTCTGTGCTCAGGGCAATAAGGGAACGGCGAGTGTCACCTGGAGGCAAATGCCCGAAATCATCCCTTAGACGACCGGAGCTGCCGCCATCGTCAGCCATGCTGACAACAGCAGTCAGGTTGTGGCAGTACCGCTTCAATCCAATGAGGGCCATGTAGACCCCTGTACCGCCCCCGATCACCACGATGTGCTTGTCTTTCTTCATGGCCAGCTACTCCGAACGGAGGTTGTCCTCAAGCGGTTCCTTGATACTCCCGCCAAGGCCGGTAGGGGCCCTTGTGGGAGCAAATCGCCCATCCTCTGGGACGGGGCCTACCTTTTCAGGAAACCCTGGAAGCAGCCCCCGCTGGACAGCCCGAAGGAAAGTGCTGCGTCCCCCAAGCTCGTCAGCAGCGCCCTGCCAGTACTGGAGCTTATAGATTGCGCTGTACCCCAGGTGAGCAAGGGCATGGAGCCTCAAGGCAGTCCACAGGCTGGAACCCCAGTGCAACCCGCCCATGAAGACACTGCGGAGACGGGGACGGTCCAGGGACAATTCCAGCACCATCCTTACAGGGGCCGCTTGGCGCTCGTACCACTGGAATATCTCCGGCAGGACGTTGTGGCGCTTTTCCTTGGCCAGCAGGACGTCACACCGGCCATAGACGTAGGCGGAACTGCACCAGGAGAGGAAACTGCGATACCCGCGATGGACGGCGACGGCGTTGTGGTTGTAGTAAAAGGGGAGGCCCGCTGCCTGCAAACGAAAGCCCAGTTCCACATCCTCGCCGCGCTTCAGCCGCTCATCAAACCCTCCGGCCTCCAGGAAAAGGCTGCAGGCCACGGAGAAGTTGCCGCTGTAGAGCCTTCTGCCGGCGGCAGGCCGCTCGCCCACCAGCATCTTGCCATAGTGTTTTTCCAGCACCCGTTCCTCCCAAATGTTCCAACCCCCCTTCCCTGCAGTTCCCTTGACAGGAATAAAACGGCCCAGCACCACAGCATGTACATCCCCACGGTGGAGACGGGCGTGTTCTTCCACTAACGGCGCGCAGGGGAGCAGGTCGTCATCCAGAAACAACAGCAGGTCGCCTGTAGCCAATCGGGCTCCGTGGTTGCGTGCAGCGGCAGCGCCGCCCTGGGCCTGGGAGACGGGCCGCACTGCATAGGGCATTGACAATCCTTCAAGCATTTCAGCAGTACCGTCAACACACCCATCCATGACCACAATCACCTCCAGCAGGTCAAGGGGATAGGTCTGCTGGCAAAGGGAGTGCAGCATCTCCAACAGCATGTCCCGCCGGTTGTGGGTAGGAATGACTATGCTGATCCTCTGAAGGTCCATTGCTCATCCTCCCTTTTGCAAGCCCTTTACAGGGCCGCCTTCTTCCTCACAGCGGCTACTACAAACCAGATATCGCCCAAGGTAATGGCCTTCAGAGAGACCACCATCCCCACATAGGTGATGCCGGCTATGCCAGCGGCAGCCAAAGCTGGGAGGCCAACAAGCTTCAGCAGAAGGCCCAGGCCCAACATGCCCGCACTGGCGACGGCGATACTGAGCAGCTTCGCACCCACCGCCGGGCCGATGACATCCCTGGACATTAGATGGATGCCCACGATAACCATCAGGGCCTCGGAGATGATCGTGGCCACCACAGCGCCGATAGCTCCGTTCCCTGTGCTGTTCTGGAAGTAGGAGATGAACAGAGCATTGAGGAGCACGTTCAGGAGCAAGGTGAATCCCAGAGCGCTTGCCCATGCCTTCTGCCGGTCTGCGGCCACAGCAATGGTGCCCAAGATGGTGAGGAGTGCGGTGATTGGGGTAGCGAGGCCCAGCAGCATAATCAGCGGGATGGAGTTGGCAAACCCATCAGGGTAAGGGAGCAGGGCTATGACCCAGTCTGCAATGAGCGTCATCCCTATCGCAGCAGGCACCATGAGCAATGCCCCAAGGACAATGCTGTTCCGCGCAATGGACGCCATGGCGGCGGTGTCACGGGCGTGAAGCCGCGCCACCGTGGGGAGCAGTGCAGTGGTGAGCACCAGGGGGATGAACTCTACAGTCCGGAAAATCTGAAGGGCTGCCGCATACCATCCCACCACAACCTCGTTGGCAAAAAACCGCACCATTACCACGTCAATATGGCTGTAGACGGTGACGAAGAAACCCATCATCAGAAAAGGCATTCCGCCGACGAGCAGGACCCTTAGACGGTCCCCGTGAAAATTTACCCGCAGGGGGGACCACCGGGACACATATCCAGCATTAAGGGCGAACTGGAGCAGTGCCCCAGCGGTGAGAACCCAGGCATAGGCTATGACACCAAAGCCATTGACCAGCAGCGCAATCCCCAGGACGACCACCAGCGCTTTGTTGGCGAGGTCTGCCAGGGCCATCCAGCCCATGCGCTCCATCCCCTGCAGGATAGTGGCCATGAGTTGCCCAAAGGAGGTGGCCACCATCCACAGGGCCGCCACGTAGATCACCGTCTTTGCTTGGGAGGAATAGCCCACGAACTGCACGCCGATGACGATAACAGAGAGGACGATAACAGCCATTGCCAGACGGAGGCCCATAGCGGCGCCAAGATAGGTCCTTACAAGGGAAGCGTCCCTGGCCACCTCTTTGATGAGGTACTGCCGTACCCCAAGGACCAGCCCGGTACTAAAGATGGATACCACGGCCAGAGCGAAGTAGAGCTGTCCCATGCCCTGTTCTCCTAGATACCGGGGTAGGAACAGGACTAGGATGCCATTCAAGCCCCACAAGGCCAGGTATCTGACAAAGAGGATGGCAGTGTTACGGGTCAGGGTAATTGAATCTGCGCCTATCGGCTGTCTGACCGGCGCCGTTACGTGTTGCATCTATCTTGCTCCGGGGCTGCTCGTTCAGCCCTCCGCTGGTGTTCAAGCACCGAGGCGAGCTAAAATGCCCCTCTACCTGACAGCATGGCGGGAATGGTTTTGAGCATGATCTTCAAGTCCAATCCCAGAGACCATTCCTCTATGTACTCCAGGTCCATCTGGACCATTTCTTCAAAGATGATCTCGTCGCCGCGGCTGGTCTGCCAAAGACCGGTGATGCCAGGGACCGCCTCAAGCCGCCGCAACTGCCAGGGCTCGTATTGCTCCAACTCGTGGGGCAAGGGGGGACGCGGCCCAACAAGGCTCATTGTCCCTTCCAACACGTTAAAGAGCTGAGGCAACTCGTCAAGACTCAACCGGCGGATAACCCGCCCCATGCGGGTAATACGCGGGTCGTTTTTAATCTTGAACATTGCGCCCCTGGCTTCATTCTGTGTTTGAAGGCCCTCCAGCATTTCGCTGGCGTTCTGGTGCATAGACCGGAACTTATACATGTAAAATTGTCGCCCTTGCCTGCCCACTCTGAGCTGGCGGAAGAGGATGGGGCCTGGAGAGTCCACTTTTATGGCGATGCCGATAAGTAACATGAGGGGGGCCGCCACAATCAGTGCCATGAGCGTCAGAATGAGGTCAATAAGCCGCTTGACCACCTCGTAGTGCCATGGGAAGGCACCCACCTTCAACTGAGCGGTGAAAATGCCGCCATCCAGGCCATCTACCTTTTGTACAGGGAGCTCGTCCAGGGGTGGATACATGGCCAAATGCACCCTGGTGCCTACCGGCACATTAGCACGCAAGGCCGTTTCCAGACCGCTCCTCTGGGGAATGGGGTCAGCTATCAGGACCTCGCAAGGCCCATAAGCGTCAATAACGGCTGGCAGGTCTTCCAAGTCGCCCAGCAAAGCCTCATCGGACCTGACAACTGCTCTAGAGCCATTCACGTTCACGTAGCCAATCACCTCATAGGGTGAGGCATCGTGGCTGAGTCGACGAATGGCGTTGAGAGAATTGGCCGTATTGCCCACCACCAGCAACTTCCTGTACCCGATACCGTGCCGGTTCAGCGTGCGAAGCACGTATGAGTGAATGGCTCCCGATAGAAGAAGGCATCCAATGGCAGCCCCCCAAAGCAAGGTCTCGCCGGTCAAGCTTGGTCCCGTGCCGACCACCGGGGTCATGACGGCATAAAAGGCTACGGTGGCGAAAGAAATAGCGCCCAATAGACGCGGGCCTTCCCTGGCGATGGACAGGATGACTGGCTCCGCATACCTTCTGGCTGCACTGAGAGCGATGAAAGTAAAGGCGATAAACACTAAAGGCCGAGACACCGGTCCAACGACAGGGGACTCATCCAGTACCACTGGGCCCGTCCACGTGTAGAGGGGGGCGGCTAAGCCAACTGCACAGGCCAGCAAAGGCAGGTCCAATGCAAAGAGCAGGAGCGCCTGGTAGTGAGACTGGGACCAACGGGCAAGACGAAGCTGCCATGACCTCTGCAGGGGATAGGAGGCGCCTGGGAACCTGCTTCTGGTACTGGTTCTGGCCTGGATATCGCCATGGCGTCCGCCATCTTGAGTGGGATAACCGGGCCGCTTCCCTGAAATATCCATCTTCTTTCACCAACACACTGCCAAAAGACCAGCGGGCGCTGTCAACGCCCGCTGAATCCCGTTGTTGCCATTTCCTTGATAGTACTGAGCCAGCACCCGCATCACTTCGCCCTTATGTGGAGTTCCAGACTGCGGAATGGACTATGCCCAACAGGTGTGAAGAGGCAGCAAACCAGGGAAAAGCAACTCTTTCCAGCGGTCAAAAAGGACTACGTCGTAATGATTTAGCAGGCGAAAGGACAAACAGAGACAGAGGGGGAAAGGTGTCCCGGCGATTAGCTGATTGGGAAAGCACGCAGGTAAGGTCAGGAACGAGGAGTCCTTACCCATTGAGACTTGCCAGGGAGCACACTGACCAGACAGAGGGTTACTTTCCAAAGAATGAAAATAGGCGCAAAGAGAAAGGAGCGGTAAACCGTGCTGGGGAGTTTCGCCGACCTAATGCCAAGAAATACGTGTCCCGCCAGAGCGGCCAGCGCTGCGGCGTTAACTGCCAGGGCGAAGATGTGGCCTGCCAGCACCGATAGCCCCAGCAGTGCAACGACGGCTGCTGCAATGACTGAAAGGGGTGGGACGGCCTGTTCCAGGGCAGCATCAATCCGCCGCCAGTCTCTACGCCTTACTCCCTTCCACACCAGTCCGGGACACTGTTGGACCAGCATCTGTAAGCGTCCCTTTTCCCACCGTACGTTCTGGCTCCGAGCCTCCCTAAATGAACCCGGCATTGGGGACCAGACTGTGGCTTCGGAAGCGAACTCAATACAAATTCCCTGGTCAACCAGGTCTAGAAAATACTCTATGTCTTCAGTTAAGCTGTATGCCTTCCAGGTGTGTTCTTGGATAACATCCTTGCGAAAGGCCATGCCTGTACCAAACAGTCCACAGGATAGGCCCAGGATTGCACGTCCCTGAGGACGAACCCAGTGCTTCAGCGCCATGGCCACGTGCCTCAGTGCTGAGACGTGGGTCTTGAACGGGTCCGCCACGGTGTAGTAGCTCTGGACCACCCGGCTGCCCCGCTGAAAACGCTGGTCCATCACCTCCAGGAAATTTTCAGAGACCGTGCAATCTGCGTCCAGCAGTACGTAGACGTCATAGAGGTGAGAACGGCTGGTGATTTGATGAAGCAGCCAGTTAAGGGCGTAACCCTTGCCCCGTTGGTGCTCGTCAAAACGTTCAAAAACGGTGGCGCCCCAGGCTCTGGCTGCGGCGGCAGTCCCGTCCAGGCAGTTGTCAGCCACTACAAACACGTCCGCCAGCCCCTGAGGATACCTTACCCTCTGGAGGCTCTCCAGCAAACGGGGCAAGGTCTGTTCCTCATTATGGGCAGGCACAAGAAGGGCAAACCGGGTGGTCTGCCTGCGTGGGATGGAGCGCTGGGGACGATGCCAGAAACCGGCAATAGTGAGCAACAACAGGTAGAGGCCGCTCAGAAGCAGCACCGAACCACCTGCCAGCGATATGGAGACCAAAAGCGCCTGTCCCAACATACCTCCTGGTGCAGCTAGCCCTGAACGGCCATGGGGAGCCATATATACACGTACTGCATCGTACACGCGTCGCTGCTCATGGCCGGTGCTGATGCCAACAACAACTGCTAGGGACTGTTACGCCGCCGCTGGGCCAGCGCCTTGGGAGCAAGGCCCAGCAGGGTAGGCATATCTCCCAAGAGGTAGCGCCTCCACATACGGCGCGGTTCTCTCAGCAGGCGGTAGGACCACTCCAGCCCGGCGCGCTGCATCCATGGGGGGGGACGTCTTGTCCTGCCTGCCAGCACATCCAGGACGCTACCCACCCCTATGCATACTGTGGCCCCAACCGCCTGGATATGACGGCTGATCCAGAACTCTTGTTTGGGGCATCCCAGGGCCACCAGAAGGAAGTCCGGCCGCTTGGCATGTACCCGTTCTACCAACTCCTCCTCATCCTGCCGCTGGACGCCATATCCTTCGCTGGTAAAATTGCCCTGGAATGCCCCAGCAAAATGGAGGCCCGGGTACAGGGCTTGCAGGCGTTGGGCCGCCCTGTCGCCTACACCCGGCGCACCTCCCAGAAAAGCCATAGAGTACCCCTCGCGGACCGCCAGTTGGGCGCACAGGTGCAGCATATCGTGCCCGGTAATCCGCTGGGGAATGGGGGTCCCCATAAGGCGGGAGAGCCAGAGGAGCGGCATACCGTCCGCCACCACCGTCTCGGCCCTATTCACAATGCCGGCAAACTCCGCGTTCTTACGCGCCAGGCTAAGAAACTGTAGGTTTGCGGTTACCACCTGGTGAGGCGCTCGTCTCCTGATGGCCTCGGAAAACCGCTGTGCTACCTGCAAGGCGTCTACTGGGTCTATGCACAGCTCGCCTATGGGGACCCGGTTGCGCTGAGAACGGGCTTCCTCCTGCGTTGCGCCTTTCATAGACTGTGCCCTCCACATGAGACTGGGACTGGTCTGCCCGCCCGTAAGTGTCCTGAAAGCGAAGGATATCGTCTTCGCCCAGATAGCTTCCCACCTGTACCTCAATAATCTCCAGGGGCATGGCGCCGGGGTTTTCCAGCCTATGGGTCTCACCTATGGGGATGTATGTGGACTGGTTTTCCACCAGGAGGAAGGTCTCTTCCCCCCTGGTAATCCTTGCGGTACCCCTCACCACTATCCAGTGCTCGGAACGATGATGATGCATTTGAAGGGAGAGGGACGCACCGGGCCTTACCACAATCCGTTTCACCTGAAACCGCGGCCCGCTATCAACAACTTCATAATGGCCCCAAGGGCGGTATACCCTCTGGTGGCCCACCTGCTCCGGCCTATGCTCCTGATGGAGCTGCTCCACCAGCGCCTTTATGTCCTCCATGCTGGACTTGGAGGCAACGAGCACGGCGTCAGGGGTCTCCACCACCACGATCTCCTCAAGTCCTGCCACCGCTACCAGCCGCTTCTGGGAGATGATGAGAGAGTCTCGGGTTGACCTTACCCAGGTATCACCTTCTAAGACGTTCCCATTTGGGTCCGTGGAATCAGCTTGCTCGCTCAGGGCAGACCAGGAAAGAACGTCTGACCAGCCTGCATCCAGCAGGTATACTACACCAGCTCCATTCTTTTGCAGGTCGTACCCTCCCCTTCTGTTAGCCAGAAACCGGTCCTCCTGTTCCAGCTTTTCTATGATTGCATCCTCTATGGGACCGCTGGGGCAAGATGAGAACAGTACTCCATCGGGACGGAGGAAGGGGCCATCCCACGTGCTCATTGCATGAGCCTGCCTGCATACCTCCGCCATCTCCGGATTCCACCTGTCCATCTGGGCCAGCCACACAGAGGCGCGCATCAGGTAGATACCGCTATTCCATAAATATCTACCGGACTGCACCAGGGCCCGGGCTGTTGGCGCATCAGGCTTCTCCCGGAAGTCTGCAATGGCAAAGCAGGCCCTGGTAGGCAACCTGACCGCTACCCTACCATTGTCGGTTGCCCGGCTCCCGTTTCTCCCATCTGCTAGAGCGCCCACAAACCCATCCTCCAGCCGTTCTCCCAAACCGATATAGCCGTACTCCGGCAGTGGAGCAGTGGAGGTAACCCCAAAGGCAACAACGTACCCCTCCTCTGCCGTCTTGTACCCCTGAGCTACGGTGGACTGAAAGGCCTCCACATCCTTGATCAGGTGGTCTGCCGGCATCACCATCATTAAGCAGTCGCTGCCGCGGGACAGTTCCAGGGCAGCCAGCGCCCCCAAGGTTGCCGCCGGGGCAGTGCCCCGCGCAACAGATTCCAGGAGGAGGACAGCAGGACGGGCACTGGTAAGGTTGATCTGGTCTCTAACAAGGAACCGGTGCTCTTCATTACAGACAACAATGGGGGATTGCACTAAAGGCAAGCCCTCCAGCCTGGCGACTGTCGCTTGCAGCAGGCTGCGGCTTCCCAGGAGAGACAGGAATAGCTTGGGATACTGCTGACGGGAGAGGGGCCAGAGTCCTGTTTCAAAGCCGTCCGCCAGTATCACCGGTACCACATTCATAACTACCCTCACCAGATGATTCTGCCAGGGTCGTGGAAGCGCCACTCTGACGGCAAGACCACTGTAAGCAAAAAGCAGGAAGGGATGATATGGCTTGCGGGATGAAACAGTAAGTGACCCTTGGACTAGGCCAATGCTGCGCAAGATTTTCACCGGACCAAGCGCTCCAGATACAAAGGAAGAGTGACAGAGGCACTTATTGGAAGAACCCAGTAACAAAGCGCAGACGAACTTAGGGTATGTGCAGGCGAGCAGCAGCGGAGTTTGGGTCATAGGCCAGCACTCTCGGCCTCTGGACTTGGACAGTCGCAGCCGATTCTGGTCCGCTGCTCGCCATACTGGGCAGGCGTGAAGCAAGGGCGATCAAAATCCCAACGAATAAGGTTACTCGGAAATCAGCAAAGCCCATATCAATCAGCCCCAGGGCAAGCCAACCGGTAACACCTGCTACAGCCAGCACAGCGATGGCCTGCATATAGGGATCCCTCACCTCCTTGGCAATGAGAGAAGAGCCAACGATAAAACGGCCTGCCATGTACCAGAAGATTACAAAACCAAAAAATCCAACCCGCAGCCACAGCCACAAAACGGTGTTGTGGGGTATCAGGTCCCAGAACTCAAAGACACGCGACAAGTCCGGCAAGTCCAGAAACATGACGATGCTTTTGCCATACCCCCGTCCCCATAGGGGGTCCATCATGATATTGAACTTGACATTCTGAGTCTCTATCTCCCGGTAGGTGTTGGAGGAGAGGTCGCGGGGGTCGGGGATAAAGACAGAGGCGATAGCCCTCGCCGGCTCGCCAATCAGGCTGTTGCTGCTGGCAAAAGCCAACACATACGGGGGAATAGCTATTATCGCAGCGATCGCCAGCAGTACCAGAAGCCTTCTCCGATGCCTGGCAAGGGCATATACCAGGAGAACAGCCACCAGGACGCCTAAGACCAACACCAGAGTACCTGCCCGCCGTTCGTTGGCCGCAAAGGCCAGGAGGACCGGCGGTGACAGGAGGAGGGGAATCCACACCTGTTTCCTCCAACCACGTAAGAGGAACACGGCGATAATGAAGATAAAGAACAGCGCAAAGAAGAAGCTCTCCTCATGGGACAGTAAGGAGTTAGAGCGGGAAACCACCGGTATTAGGCTCAGGTCTCCACCTAATGTAACCAGGTATCTCCAAGTTCCCACAAGCCCTTTAACGACCACGGAAGCCAGAAAGAACCAGAGCAGCAACGTTAGCTGCCGCTGGTTGTTCACAGTGTTATAGACCAGCAGATAGGCCAGAAGGAGGTACGCCTGGGGCCTTGCCTCCCAAAGGGCCCGCTCTATATTGCCCCCTGTGCCAATACCGTGGACAAGGCCAAACCCCACGGCCAGCATGAAGAAGGCAATGGGCCAAAAAAATGGCCCCAGTTCTAGAGGCCGCTGGCGCACCGCCATACGCTTTAACATAACAAAGGCGAGTGTGCCCAAAAGGAGCAGCTCCACTGGCAAGAAGGGCATGGGTACCGGAATACCAGTACCACCGAGGGACCGGAAGAAGGGTATTTTGTCTGTCAAAGAGTCAGAGAAACCAAGGCTAAAGGTCTCAAACGTAACAGTGCCGATGACCAGGATGTAGACAGCTAGGGATGGGCGATACCAGAGCACCGGCACCAAGAGTACAGGCAAGGCCAGGACAACAGCCAGGGCTGGTGAAGCAGTGAGGCCAAGCACCATGCCCAAGAGCAAGGCCAGCAGCAACGCGCCTGCCCCAAGGGCCAGGCGGCGGCGCAAGAGCGCATCCGCATATGTCCGAAGGGATGCCCCAGTGCCCCCAGTGACGATGAGAGGTGCATTGCTTGTAGTCATTTCAGGGCCGCCAAAGAAACCCCTGCTCGTGTTGAGAAGCGGAATTGTCTTACAGACCGACGTTATTCACATGGATTCAGGGGTATTCAAGCAAAGGGTTACCAGTTCAGATAGAACGCCGCAGGCACGACGATGGAGATGACGAGGATGAGCAGCTTTATTCTCCAGGTGTTTTGCCGTGCGAACAAGGAAATCCCCAGATAAGTTCCTACCAGGACTGCAAGCAAAGAAAACTCCATGCCCGCTCTCTCTACCCTTCATCAAATGAGTTGCTGAAGCCAGCCTGGAATGGCGGAAGACTCACCAATATAGATTGCTCCAAGCAAGCGGCCTTTCCCGATGGCGGATGCAGCCTCAGCTACTTTGTCTCGCGGGGTTATGCCGGCCCGCACCACAAGGAACTGCCCATCCAGAGTCTTCTGCCAGACCTCCGCGTTGATGTTCTCCAACACGGGGGGCAGGTCCACCACTATGTACGACAAACGGCGCTTCAAGTCAGCGATGATCCTGCCCAGGTTATGCCTGAGCAGGCGGTCTAGCTGGCCTGAAGTCACGCTCCCCTTCAAGCTGCTGATGCTCCCCGCGGGCAGCAAGGCAAGATATCCCAGAGCAGGCGAATGGATGAGTACATCCTCCAGATATTTTTCCCCTGTCATGACGCTGAGAAGGCCGTGCTGGCCCGGTACCATCAAGTCAGCGGCAATGCAAGGGCTGTACACATCGGCCTCTACCAGCGCAACCGGCTCCTGGGTTTCCAGAGCCAAGGTAGAGGCAATGCCAAGGGCATTAGTCGTCCGGCCCTCGCCCCGGAGGGTGCTGGTAACGCCAATGGCAAAGGGTACAGAAGTTGCTGGTGAGTGCAGCAACTCATTTACCATTCGCTGCCACACATGCCGCCAGCTTTGAAGGGTCTCACCCTGCCCCTTAGAGAGCCTTGCCCGCGGCACACTGCGGCGAGGGGGCTCAACTACGATGTTCCGTTTTAGCATTTGACTCATAGCAAAGCTCCCTGGTCATAGGCAATGGCAGAACGCAGGTTTCTTGCAGCACGGCCTTTGATCTTTGGCGCTACTGAGAGGTGCGCAATCAATGGGGTATCCAACAGTTCTTGGAGTTCCTCCCTTGTCCTGACGGTCTTATCCAACCACGTCAGCAAGATGATAGGAACGATCCCGATAATCCCGCCGACGCCAATTCCAAAAAGCACTGTCATTGCTATGGCGCGTTTGGTGAAGCCGGCGTCTCTCACCACTTGCGGAGGGTCCACCACCTGGATGTTCTGGCTGCGGCTAGAGGGCGCCGCTCTTTCCGCAACGGTTATTTCCCGGTACAGGATGATCACCTCTTCCAACAGCCGTGTACCCAGTTGGGGGCTATTTCCCACATACTTGAGCTGTACCAGGTAATCGCCCTCCGGGGCCACTGTTACTGAATCCTTTACCATGTTCATGGCCCTGTCTCGTCTAGCCACTGTAGTTTGAGGAATCAGCAGCCCTGCGGTCCTCAGCATATCCCGCACCCCAGGGATGCGGGTGACGCCCAGCGCGTTGAGCTGGCGCTCCAGCGGGGAAGGAACGGGCCAGGCGCCCTCTTCAATCAGTTGAAGAAGCCCCACCCGTTCCAGCACCTGGAGTCGGAAAGACTCCGTGAGGAGCCAGCCTCTCAAGGTCTGGGCTTCCAAGTCACTGGGCCTGGTGCGCGATTCACTAAACGGGTCATGCAAAGGACTGGGTTGCACCCAGATCAAAGCATCACTCTGATGCTGCCGGCCTGCCAGGAACATGAACATCAGGGCGATAATAGGCACGACCAAGATGGGCACAAGGAGCAGTTCTCTAGCTCTGAAGAGTGTTTCCAAGTATCGTCTCAAGGCGCCCTCCGCAAATGATGAAGAGACCCTTCCACAGGCTTGTTAACTACAACCTATAGCACTGCTCCTGGGGGGCACACCTCTTTCTCTGCTAACACTGCGCATGGAATCAATTACTCTTTTTGGTTGAAAAATGTAACAAGGCAGTCCAACACGACTAGTCCCCCCCTTGCACAGTTGGTGTAGAATGTAAAGTGGCTTATTCTGAGGGACGCGAAGGCACATGGAAACTGCATTTCTCACGAGTTTCCAGGTCCCCCGTTTACGAAGCGACCATATCCAACGTCCCAGGCTCCAGGAAAAGCTTCGGAACCCAGGGGGACAACGGCTTATCATCGTGGCAGCCCCTGCTGCCTACGGTAAGACCACGCTGCTTTCTCAGTTTGCCCATGAGTCCCAGCGCCCCCTTGCCTGGTATTCCGCTGACCCATCCGAAGCAGACCTGAAGACGTTCTTCCACCGGGTCTTCGCTTCTCTGGCGTCTGTTTTCCCTGAGCTTACCTCCCCTCCAGAACTGGACTCGTCAGAGGCCCCCGCGACCCTTGGGAATACCCTGGTCGTGAGGCTGGTAAACCAGCTCCACCTGCAGAGGGGAGGGGGCGTCCTTATTTGGGACAACTTCCACCACCTGAACGCCAACCCTGAGATCATTGCGGCGGTGGACTCCTTTGTGGCCCACATGCCCGATGACTTCACCCTTATCCTGGGGACCAGGGTTATCCCCAGCCTGCCCAGCCTCCAGCGATTTCTGGGATACCGGGAAGCTACGCTGATTCTCCCGCAGGAGTTGTGTCTCACGGAGGAAGAGACTGCCTTGCTCCTGAGCACCATCCGTGGCCGGGAAGTCCCCAGTGAACTAGTGAAACAGCTCCAGGAAAAGGCCCAGGGCTGGATGGGCGGCATCCTTGCCCTGGAACTGAACCCGGAGCACCCTGAGCTGGACGACGCTGCTTCAGAGGAGGTGCTCCGCTATTTTGCCGAGTCCTCCCTCACACCCATTCCGGAGCAGCAGCGGTGGTTCTTCAGGCTGACCAGTCTGCTGCCCCACCTCAGCGTGGAGGCATGCAATAGCGTCCTGCGTATTACCGACAGCGAGGGCTTTCTTCATAACGCATACTCAAAAACAGGGTTTCTGTCGCGCATAGACGGGCCCTCGCCGGTCTACAAATGGCATGACCTCATCCGTGAGGGCCTGGAGAAGCAGTTCCGCCTGGAAGACCCAGGGGCCTATGCCTACATGGCGAAGGCCACAGCCCTGTACTGCAGGGAAACAGGGAGCTTTGAGCAGGCCATTTCTCTTTTCTTCAAGACCGGTGACTTTGAAGAGGTTGCCCTCTTGCTGCTGCTGAAGGGAGATGCCTACATACGCGCCGGCAAGTGGCGTCTCCTGGAAAGCTGGCTCACCCAGCTCCCGGAGCAGACCCAGGAGGAGCAGCCCCAACTGCTGGAACTGCGAGGGCGTCTGGCCACCCGGCTGGGAGAGAAAGAGCAGGCGGTGGCCTACTTCAACCGCGCCATTGCATCGGCCACAGAGCGCCAGGACGACAAGCTGCAAGCCAGGTTGCTGATCACCCGCAGCGCAGCCTTCCGGCTCATGGGGTATGAGGCAGAGGCAGAGGCAGACGCCCGGGCCGCCGTCCAGCTCCTGGAAGACGCCAAGGGGTGTCAGAGCGACCTCATACGGGCGCTGCGGCAACTGGCGACCATACACGTTTACAAAGGGAAGTATGAGGAAGCCGAACAATGGTTTAGGAAGGCCCTGGAACTCCTACGGTCGCACCCCGATGAATACGAGAGCGCTCTCTTGAATGGCGCTGCCGGCTGGGCCTACCTGGAGCTTGGCAGGATGGGACTGGCCCAGAGCCATCTGGAAAAGGCGGCCCACGTCTGGAAGCGGACGGGCAACCAGGCCCAGCTTGCAGTGAGCCTCAACAACCTTGCACTGCTCTGGCACCGCCAGGGAGACCTGGAAAAGGCCAGGGAGCTCCTGAACGAAGCGCTCCGCCATGCCCAGGAGAGCGCCTATACCCGCTTTGAGGCCATTATCCAGGTGAGCCTAGGGGATGTGGAACGGGACTGCGGGGAACTTGATGCAGCCCTGGAGTGGTACGAAAAGGGCCTTGCCCTGGCGGGGCAGGTGGTGGAGGCCAACCTGATCAGCTATACAACCGCTGTAGTGGGGGACACCTACCGGTTGAAGGGAGAAATGGCCAGGGCAGAGGTGTTCCTGGACCAGGCCAAGAGCCTGGCCAGTTCGCAGCAGCAGTCCTACGAGTCGGCCCTTGCCTCCATGTACTCCGGCCTTCTGGCGGCCTCCAGGGGCGACTTGCAGACCGGAAAAGCACATCTGCAGGAAGCCGGGGCCATCCTTGAGGAAAACACCAATGCCCATGCCAGGGCACTGCTCTCCCTGTACAACGCAGAGGTAGCGTTCTTTGCCCGGGACATCAAAGGCGCAAAGGCCCACCTGGAAGGGCTGTGCAAGGAATGCACAGAGATGGGCTATTGGGGCTTCTTGAAAGCAGAGGCCCTCCGCGCCCCCGCCCTCTTCGCCTGGGCGGCGACCACTATCATCGGAGACGGTTTCTTCCATCAGTTTGCCGGCGCTCCAGGCTCTGCCGACAGGGGCCAGCTTGCGTCCTCTCCCGCCGGCCGCCTCTCCCTGAGCGTCCGGGCCTACGGCTTCGGGACGCCCCGGGTCTACCTGGGGAACGAGCTCATCGGCTCCAATGTGTGGGAAAGCCCCCGGGCCACGGAGCTCTTCTTCTACCTCCTCGCCAAGGAAGGCCCAGTCTCCCGCGACCAGGTCATTGTGGACCTGTGGCCCGAGACCAGCCCCACCGCCGGCTACAACAACTTCCACACCAGCATCCGCCGTGTGCGTAACGCCATCCACCCCTCGGCCGTCATCTTTGAGTCCGGGGGCTACGCCATCAACCCCGACCTGGACATCTGGTTTGACCTGCAGGAGTTCTTTAATAAGGTCCGCGCCGCCGACCACATGCCCGCGGGCACAAGGGAGCGCGCCGACGCCCTGGAGGAGGCCCTTTCCCTGTGCAGCGGCACGCTCTTTGAGGACTTCTACTCCGAGTGGGCCGAGGCACTGAAGCGCAAGGCCGATACCCTGTACCTCAGCGCCCTGTCCAATCTTTCGGGCTTCTACACCGCCCAGAAAGACTTCTCCCGGGCCCTGCAGTTCCTTGAGCGTGCGGCCAGCTACAACCAGTTGGAAGAGACCGTCGTCATGGAGACGATACGGTGCTACATTGCCAAGGGCGATGGGGTCGCCGCCATGAAGACCTACGAGCAGTACCGGGAGACGCTGGAGACGGAGCTTGACGCTGAGCCTGCGCCTGCCCTGCAATCGCTCCGAAAGGAAGCCATGAGACTGCTGGTCCGATAATCCAGGAAAACCCTGAAAAGAGGCCCGCCATCCGATTGGCGGGCCTCTTTTTACCCTCCTCCAGCTTTGTAAGTGTTCTGTAAGTGCCCGTGTTTTATGATACGGCCAACAACTTAGAACAAGCTAAGCAACGCAACAAGGAGGCGTCATGAACAGGTCCAAGAAGTTCCTTTCCAGCAAGGCAGCCAGGGTTGTCCTGACCATCATGGGGGTTATCGCCCTCATCGCAGCGGTGCTCGCCCCCGGCGGCGACGGCGGCGACGACTAATTCTTGCCAGTCCCCTGTGTGCCTGTGGGTAAGAGGCGACCCACAGGCACACCCCCCAACTATCCAATCTGAGGTCCTCATGGGCGGTCTTCCACAGAAGATAGTCATCTCTATCAGCCTGCACCCGAGAATGCTGGGGCTGGCTTTGTTGGGCTTTGCCCTGCAATACTTCCTGGTCAAAGAGATGAACGACCCCTTTGCAGCAAAAGCAGTCCTTGGGATTTCCCACTTTTTACTTTTGGCTGTCATTGTTGTAAACCGGAGGAACCTTGGTTTTCTCGTGGTGGGCTTGGGATTCGCATTGAACCTCATCGCTATCTATGGCAACGGCGGGCTTATGCCCATCGCGCCCCAGGCCGTCGTCAACCATGGACTGGCCGGCAGCAACACGGAGCTGGTGGAAGGCTCTCGCTTCGGGGCCAAGAACGTGCTGCTAGACCCTGCCTCCACACGCTTCTATGTCCTGAGCGACCGCATACCCACGACCTTCCCCAGGCCATTCCTGGTCTCGGTTGGGGACATCGTTGCGCTGGCCGGCCTGGGCATCATCCTGGCGGGGCAGATAGCAGCCCTCGCACGGAAGGATAGCGCCCCTGTACCGGACCGGACCAGCCCTGCACCAGGACACAGGCGGTGGCTGCGGATGGCGTCCCGCTGGCGCTCCCGGGTGTTGAATGCTCACGCCGCCATGCAGGAGACACGCTTCCTTGAGGAGTGGCAGGAGCACTGGCTCAAGCTGACAGGCGCTATAAGGAGCTACGTGACGGCGGAGAGCACGGCTGGGCGGCAGGCCGCCGAACGGCAATTCGCCAGAGAACGCACCTGGCTCCTGAGCCGCCGCTGGCGGTTCAACGACGTTTGGAGGCCCTATCAGCACTGGTCGGGAGGCAGCGCCATAGGACGCTGGCACCCGCTGGATCCGCGCCAGCTAGTGTTCTGGGGCCCCAGCGACCCTTATGCCGGCATCTACGAAGGGAACTCCATTGCCGCCGTGGTCTCTTATGGGCAGGTGCGAAGCGAACAGGACATGCAACTGCTGATGGAAGCGCTGGACCTCCTGGACAGGGAAGTAGCGCATATCTTTGCTAACAGCCAAAGGAAAGGGCGGGGCAAGGCTATTCAAGGCGGCAGCATTACATCTCACGGCTCCGAGGCGCTCCCATGATGACTCCCACCGTCCATACTAGCCGCCGGGGTGTCGCCATTTTAGGCGCAAGGTTTGGGCTGGGACTGGCCATTGGAGGGGCTGCCCTGTGGTTTCTGCTGAGCCGGATTGAGTGGCCTGCTACCCTGGCGTATCTGGCGAGGATTTCCCTCGTGGAAATGGCTGCATCGCTCTGCCTGGTCGGTTTCGGCAGCTTCCTGGGGGCGATGCGTTGGAAGCTGCTGCTGGGAACGGACGGAATAAGCCCTGGGCGACTCTTTTTCGTCCAGAACACCGCTCACGGGGTGGACGTGTTCAGCCCCCTGCGCATCTTCAGCATCCCGGTCCAGGTCTTGATGCTGACTAAGAGCGACGGGCTGCCCATCCAGCGGGTGTTCGCTTCCATTGCAGGGAAGCGGTTCATGGACGCTCTGGTTATGGGCGGCGTTGTGGTCGTTGGCGCCCTGCTTACCCACAGCCTCTGGCCGATGCTTGCCTTCGCCTTGCCCCTTACCACCTGGGCGGTCGCGGCCTGGGGCAGTGTGCTGACTATCGGCAAGGCCCTGGCCGCCAAACCAGCGCCCCAACCTGAGCCTGCTACCCCTACCCCTCCATCCTTGAGACAGGGCCGTTCGCGCCTGCAACTGCTAGGCGTCACTCTCTCGTTGACCCTTGCAAGCTGGATGGCCATCGGCCTGGCGGGGTGGGTGCTGGCTTCTTCCGTGGGGCTAGAGATAGGTGTGTGGCACGCCATTCCCATAGCAGTGGGCACAATCCTGATAGCGGGGGCGCTACCCGGGCTTCCGGCAGCGTTTGGCCTGTTTGAAGCTACCTTTGTCCATCTCATGGGTTTGCTGGGGTACAGCGCAGACCAGGCCCTTGCCGCAGCCCTCTTCTTCCATGCAGTCCTCATCCTGCCCGCTCTTGGATGCGCAGTGGTCGCCTTCTTCAAGGAGTTGCCGTCGCCCCTACAGATCCTGTCGCAAGTGCACAAGGCGGGCCTAGTCCCCAGGCATGGAGGCTCATGACAAGTCCCAAGCAGAGGTGTAAGCCAATTCCCTTTCCCTCTAGGTAGATGTCCCATGATATCAGAGCAATTTTTCCGAACACTGCTTGTCGCCGATGACGACGAGGCAAATCTTTTGCTGTTGAAAGAGACCTTCAGGGACGACGGACGCTACAAACTCCTCGTCGCAAAGGACGGCCCTGCTGCTCTTGAACTGGCGCTCAGGGAACGACCGCAGGTCATCTTGATGGACGTCATGCTCCCCGGCATGGACGGGTGCGAGGTGTGCAAGACCCTGCGTGGTATACCGGAAACTGCGTCTGCCAAGATTGCCCTGGTGAGCGCAATGGCCCAGGAAAGCGATATCAGCCGCGGCCTCAGGGCGGGCGCCGACCAGTACATCGTAAAACCGTACAACATTGTTGCACTTCTGCACCTGGTTGACCGGTGGTTCAGCGAGCTTTCCAGCCAGAAGAGCTACCAGACCGACCGCCTTTCTTGCTATCCATAGCCCTTTGCACCCCTTCCTGTTTTCACCCCTGGGATCAATTCGGGCGGTGAACAATCCTGGAGCCGCCAAGGACCCACAGCATCTCCCTATTCCAGCGCGCTCAGGCCGGTGATCTCCCGCCCCAGGATCAGGGTGTGAATGTCGTAGGTCCCTTCATAGGTATCCACCGTCTCCAGGTTGAGCATGTGGCGTATGGCGTGATAGTCCAGGGTGATGCCGCCGGCGCCCAAAATATCCCGGGCGCTGCGGGCAGCGTTGAGAGCCGCCCGCACATTACGGCGCTTGGCCAGGGATACCTGGCCATAGGTGAGCTGCCCCTCGTCCTTGAGCCTTCCCAGCCGCCAGGCGAGGAGCAACCCCTGTGTATGGTCTGAGAGCATATCCACCAGCTTGGCCTGGACCAACTGCCGCGAGGCGATGGGCTTGCCAAAGGTGCTGCGGGTCTTGGCAAAGGCGGCGGCTTCGGTGTGCACGGCTTCCAGCGCACCAAGGGCTCCCCATACGATGCCGTACCGCGCCTGGGTGAGGCACCGCAGGGGCGCTCCAAGGCCGCTGGCCTCCGGCAGCCGGTCCACGACAGGGATGCGGACATCATCCAAGATCAGCTCGCTTGTGACCGAGACGCGCAGGCTCATCTTGTGCTTGATGTCCCGCACGGTGAAACCTGGGGCATCCCGCGGGACGATGAAACCCCGAACAACACCTTCCTCATCCTTTGCCCAGATAATAGTGATGTCTGCAATGCTACCATTGCTGATCCAGACCTTTGAGCCGGTGAGGACATAGGCATCACCGTCTCTGCGCGCAGCGGTCTTCATTGCCCCAGGATCAGAGCCGCCTTCGTGCTCGGTGAGACCGAAGCAGCCCACAATGTCACCGGCGGCCATGGCCGGCAGGTACCGCCGCTTCTGCTCTTCAGAGCCGTGGGCATAGATGGCATACATGGCCAGGGCCCCCTGAACGCTGACAAAGCTACGCAGGCCAGAGTCTATTCGTTCCAGCTCGTACATAATCAGCCCGTAAGCGATGCTGCTCAGGCCCGCTGCTCCATAGCTGGAGGGCAGATTTGCCCCCAGGAAACCCAGCCTGCCAAACTCTTTGACCAAATGCCTGGGGAAAACCCCTGCTTCCCACCAGTCCGTGATAGAGGGCAGCGCTTCCGCCTCTAGGAACGCCCGAGCCGTGGCCTGGACCTGCCGTTCCTCTGGGGTGAACACGGCGGATAGCTGGTAATAATCAAGCATCTTGGGCCTCTTTCGTTCCTGAATGCCGCGCAGCAATGACGTATGCCAGGCATCAGCCCTTGAAATCCCATCCACTATCCTACTTCCCCCTAGCCCTGGCAACCATTACAGGGGTGGAGGAGCCTTTGTTTGCTGCGGGCACTCCCAGCCTTTATCTGGGGCCGAGGGGAGGTAATCTGGGTGTGCATGGTGCTGTGATAAGAGACATGCCAGTGAAGGGCGCTGGCAATTGGGGCAGTCGGAGGGTATTCTTGTAGAATGAGCCTTACCGATGGGCAAGAAGACCCCTGCCGGTCTGGTCGTCAACGAACCACCACATCCAAAGCGTAATTCACAGTGAACTTCTTCAAGCCCATTTATATCGCCCCTAATATCCATCAGCTCCGGGCCATCGGGGCGCGCGTCACAGTTGTTAAAGGCAGCGAAGGCGTCGCTCTTGTGGACACCGGCGGGCCTGGCAGCACCGGCGCCATTACCTCCGGCCTGAAGGCGCTAGGCCTTTCTTTGGCCCAGGTGCGCTGGATAGTCCTGACCCACTATCATCCCGACCATTCAGGTAGCCTGGGCCGGCTGGCGCAGAAGACAGGGGCGCAGGTGGCGATGCACACCAAGGAATGGCCGTTGCTGTCCCCGGGTGGTGTAACGCCCAGCCCTTTCAACAACCACGTTCTGGCGCGCCTGACGGAGCCGGTGGTCCAGCAATTGTATGATCCCCCAGCAAAGGTTGACCGCCTTCTGGAGAACGGGGACGAGCTTTCCCTAGGCGGCTCCGAAAAGCTGGTGGTAGTCCATACGCCGGGGCACACCCCTGGGAGCATCTCCCTGCTGGCAATGCCTCAGCGGGTCCTCATTGTGGGAGACGCGCTGATGTACCGCTCCAGGAAGCTAGGCCCGCCAGCACCCGGGGTCACTCAGGACGCTACCCTGGCAATGGACTCTGTGCATAAGATGATCGCCCTAGATATAGAAATGCTCTGCTTCAGCCATTTTCCCCACATGCGTAGCGGGGCCAAAGAGGCGCTGCGCCGCAGGTTTGGAAGTCCTGACATCTTGAGTTCCACCAATAAAACAGACTGAGCATACCAAACCAGGATGGTACGAATGCACCTAGGACAACCTGCCCAAACTGCATAGGGTGAGGGACAGAGCTTGCATCAAGGAATGATTGGCCAATGCAGTGCCAGCGGTGCGGTCGCGAAAACCCTGACGGCGGGGCATTCTGTATTTTCTGTGGAGCGCCCCTGCTCAGCAGTGCTGCGTCCACAGACTCTCCGGCATCGCAGGCTGCTCTGAGGGGAGACCCGAGCGTCCCCCTGGAGCAGCAGGTGCGAGACATAGTCCGAACCCTTATCGCCCTCAGCGACCGTGTGTCCGCCCTTGAGCGCTCCGCAGGCGCCACTGCCCGGACTCCAGCGCCAGCGGCGCCTTCACCTGCCATAGTCAGGCTCCCTGGTTCCGCTGGTGTTCTGCCAACAGCAGAGGAGGCCGAAGGCGCTCCACCCCCTACCCTACCAGCACCTGGTGTGGGTGAGACGCCTCCACTCTGGGGCCGGGGGATTGACTGGGAGCAGGTGCTGGGGATGAACTGGCTAGCCATCATCGGGGCTGTCGCCCTAGCCCTGGGCATCGGCTTTTTCCTGAAGCTGGCCTTTGACAACAACTGGATCGGGCCAACGGGCCGCGTGGCCCTGGGCATTGGCACGGGAATGGCCCTCCTGGGCGCAGGCGAGTACACCAAGGGACGATACCCCAGATGGGCGCAGGCGGCAACGGGCGGCGGCGTCTCCATCCTGTACCTCTCCGTGTACGCCGCCTATGCCTTTTACGGGTTGCTGCCTGCCTTTCCCACCTTGTTGCTTCTTGGCCTCGTGGTCGTCGTGGCTGGCGTGGCAGCATTGCGGTACGAGTCCCTGGTCATTGCCCTCATGGGCATCTTTGGCGCATTCCTGACACCGGTCCTGCTGGGCCAGGACGTCCCTGACCAGCGGTTCCTCCTGGTCTACATCTTGCTGGTAGACGCAGGGGTCTTGGGCGTCTCCACCTTCCGGCACTGGCGGTGGTTCAACCTCCTGGGGCTACTGGCATCCTACGCCCTCTTCAGCTTGTGGGTGGAACAGATCCCGGCAGACTGGACGCTCCTGGCACAGGCTGGCCTCACGGGGATATTCCTCATCTTCGTAGGGGCCACCACCCTTTTTCATGTACTGTGGAAGCGTGTCCCTAATACCACGGACATGGCACTAATGACCCTCAACGCCGCCGCTTATTTTGGAGCCACGTACAGCTTGCTCTGGGCGGACTATCAGTCCTGGTTCGGCGCCTTTGCCCTGGCCCTAGCCCTCTTTTATGGCCTGGTGGGACTTGCCGCAACCCGAAGGTCCGGCGCGCCACCTCAGGTGACGCTGTTCTCCTGGGGCACGGGCCTGGTGTTCCTCACCATCGCGGCCCCGCTGCAACTGACAGGCTCGTGGATCACCGTGGCCTGGGCCGCAGAGGCTGTAGTGCTCGTGTGGGTCGGCTTTGTGGCTGGAAGCTGGCGCGCCCGCGCCTTTGGCCTGGGCGTTTTTGCCATAGCAGCATACCGCCTGTTCGTGTACGACACCCTGGTGGACACGGAGACCTTCCGCTTGTTCCTGAACAGCCGATTCCCCACCTTTGCCATATCGGTAGCCGCTGCGGTGGTAGCTGCCTGGCTGTACAGGAAGAACCAGTATCGCCTTGAGGAGTGGGAGGAGTACATGGCCGTCACCCTGGCAGGAGCGGCCAACCTGCTGGCCCTGTGGGTCCTGAGCGCCGAGGTCGTCTCCTACTTTGACCACCAGATAGTGCTGGCGGGGGAGTTCCAGGCTGCTGAGAACAGCAAGCTCCTGACGCTGACGGCGCTATGGGCCGTGTATGCACTGGGACTGCTGGGCGTTGCCCTGGGCACCCGCTGGCTGGCGGCCCGCCTGGCGGGGGTGGGCTTGCTGTCCCTGGCCGCCCTCAATCTGGTGCTCTACGACACCTGGGCCGTCCGGCTCAGCCCCCAGAGCTATATCCTCGTGTTCAACGTGCAGTTCCTGACCTTCATCTTGGTACTGGCAGTATTCTGCTTTGCCATCTACCTGTACTGGCGGCAGCGGGAGGCCCTGGAACCGTGGGAGGGCCAGGTGCTGGCAGGAGTGCTCGTCGCCGCCAACGCCGTCGCTCTGTGGGGACTCAGCGCCGAGGTAGCCCGCTTCTTCAATAGCCAGGAGGTTATGGCTGGGCGGGACATGGAAAGCGCAAAGCACCTGGGCCTCACGGTGCTGTGGGCGGTCTACGCCATAGTCATCATAAGTGTAGGGATCGCCCGGGGGAGCAGTACAGTCCGGTTGGCGGGCCTGGCCCTTCTGGCCCTGCCCGTGGCAAAGCTCTTCGCTTTTGATGTTTTCCTGCTGGAACGAGGCTACCGGGTGGCTGCATTTGTCACCCTGGGCGTCCTGCTGCTGGGCACGGGACTCGTCTACCAGCGGTACAGCGTGCAGGTGAGGCGGTTTCTCTTTGGCAAGGCACCTCCACAGGAACAGGCGTAGTTTTCACAGGATAGGACCAGGAGATTCCAGAAGGCACATCATCCTGCGAGGCTTCCCTCCAGGGCTGCGGCTATCGCCAGCAGGCGGCCGTCCTCCAGGGGCGCGGCCACCAGTTGCACCCCTACGGGCAAGCCGTCGGAGGTAAACCCCATAGGTACTGACACCGCCGGGAACCCGATGAAGCTCCAGGGGGCGCAGTTCCGGGAAAGTACCGTTAGGTATTGCCCTGCATCCTTGCTATGGGGCGCTACTATGGGGCAGGTGGGCATCAGGAAGCCGTCAAACTTCTCCAGGTGCTCCAGGGTCCGCATGCGGAACTCGGCGCGATACCGCTGGGCTTGCACATAGTCGGCTGCAGTGACCTTCGCCGCCGCCTCCAACTGCTCCGCCGCCTGCTGGGAGTACCGACCCCTGTTTTGCTGGAACCTCCAGTGGAACGCCACGGCCTCGCACCGGCTGATAAGCAGGCTCATGCTGCTAGCGAGATGAAACTCTTCATCCGTAGGGGACCCAGTTTCCACCACATCAACGCCCGATTCCTTAAACCCGGCAACAGCCGACTGGAAAGCCGTCATCACGGGGGCCTCCGCCCCATCAAGGGCAGGGTTAGGCACAGCCAGGCGAAGGCCCCGCACATCCTTATGCAGGTACGTGGTAAAGTCCCGCTTGCGGCGCGGTACCTGCGCCCCACCCAGGGGCCCCCCGATGGCCAGAGCATTGAGCAGGAGCGCCGCATCCTCTACGCTCACCGTCATGGGGGCCACATGGTCCAGGCTCCACGAAAGGGTGATGCTTCCCGCTGTGGGCACCAGGCCAAAGGTTGGCTTGAAGCCCACCACACCGCACAGGGCCGCCGGCAGGCGGATGGAGCCACGGGTGTCGGCGCCCAGGGAAGCTAGCCCCATCCCTGTGGCAACGGCAATGGCCGAGCCGCCGCTGGCGCCGCCCGGCTCCCTGCTGGCGTCCCAGGGGTTGCGGCTCTGGGGCGTCACGACATCCAGGCCAAATTCGTGGGTCTGCGTTTTGCCCAGGATGATAGCCCCCGCCCGTTTCAGCAGCCGGACAGCCACGGCGTCCTGGTATGCCTTCACGCCCGCCAGCACTGAAGAGCTGGCGGTACTGGGCATCCCCTCCACATAAATGCCGTCACTCACGGTGATAGGGATGCCATGCAGAGGCCCCCGCACCTTGCCTACCACCCGTTCAGTGTCCAGCTTGGCCGCCTGGGCCATCAGGTCCGGCTCCGGGGCCATAGAGACGAAAGCGTTGAGATGGCTGTTACGCCGAGCAATTGCCTGTATAGAGTCCTGAACCAGCTCCGCAGAGCTAAGGCGGCCCTCGGCGACCATGCGGGAGGCGCTGCCAACGTTGCGACCATCCCGGCGCAGGGGACGCCGCTGGCTGGGAGACAGATCCCGGAGAGAGCGGCGCTTGCGGGGGAGGAACCCTGTCACCGGCAACATAAACGCAGGAGGGGCGTCCACGCCGGCTACCAAAAGGCGAGAGAGGTCTTCTAGGGCAGCCGGGAGGCTTCCCTTAGCTGCGCTGGGTGGAAGAGAGGGCTCGTTCATGAGAAGTCAGTAACCGCCATAAGAAAAGGGATGAGATGGGGACGGCCCTGGAGCCGCATCCTGCGTGGCCACAGACGCACACGGCCCTTCCTACAAGTCTGGAATGCAGGAACTGAAGCCATCCTAGCCAGGACTTGTTTCGCAGCCGTTACGGGGGCGTTACACGGAGGTAACGTTGCCTGGGAGAGGCCCACACAGGTAGAGGAGGGAGGTAAAAGAGAAAGGCTTGCTTGAAGTGGATTTATATTCTAGGATTGCCTTACGATACGTTACTTTCTCAACTGCTGGAAGGGAATCTCATGCGTAAGGACATCATGGACATCATGGCCTGCCCCCTGTGCAAAAGCCCCCTCACCCTGCGGATAGAAGAAGAGAAGGACGCCGAGGTGGTCAAAGGGTCTCTCACCTGCACCAAGTGCGGCGAGGCTTATCCCATAGAGGACTCCATCCCCAACCTGCTGCCGCCGAGCCTGCGGGGATAAGATGCCAAATCCCCGCCCTATGGGCGGGGATTTGGCATGACAGTAAAGGGAAAAAGCCTACAATGCCCCCGGACCTCTCTAGCTGCTAATGATGTTGTGCGTGGGCAGGACAGTAGGCTGGGGAAGGGGGTCTACCCCATGCCGGGCGAGAAGAGGCATGAGTACCTGGCCAAAGGCCTGGAGTTCCTCTGGGGAGTCCCAAATATCCACAACATACCAGCCCTGTCCCCTGGGCGAAGCCACGTGGAAGCGCCGCCCCTCGGGGTTGCCATTACCCGTTACCTCTAGCTCCCGGATGACCGCATCGTACTGGGCTGCCGACATCCGCTGGATATCAAAGACGGCAGTAATCGCCATGCTTTACCTCCATCTACTCTGTTTTGGAGTATTGTGGCAGCAGTATACTCTACTTTAGAG
>JACQOP010000126.1 GCA_016202485.1 Chloroflexota bacterium
CACCCGTACCACGGGGGACACCCCCAGACCCCCACCAGAGGGGTGAAACCCCTCTGGACCCCCTTTTTCAGCCGCCTGCCTTGAAAATGGTTATGTTCATCCCCATATGCGGCGTCCCCAACGCCATGGGAAACCGCTAGGAAAGGGAGTCCTTCCTTTCCGACTGCACCACCAGTCCCCAGGAGCCAGGGCCGACATAGGTCCCCAGCACCGGCCCGAAGCGCGCCTTTATCACCACTCCATCTGCCACGTATTGCTTCACTTGCTCGGCAATCTGGTCCGCTTCATCAGGCGTGGTGCTGTAAACGACCGCCGCTTGCTTAAGGGGCGCCCGGTCCTGGGCGATGGTCACCAGGAACTGTATCCCCTGGGCCCGGCTGCGGGCCATGCCCGCCGACTCAGTCAGACCCTCCTTGATGGTGACGATTGGCCGTATCTTCAGGATTGAAGCGATCATCCCCCTCACCCTGCCGATGCGCCCCCCCTTCTGCAGGTACTCCAGGGTGTCCAGCACCCCAAAGACCTGCACCTCGCCTATGGCCTCCTTGGCCGCCGCCACCGTCTCCTCCAGGCTCCCGCCGGCCCTTGCTACCTTGGCCGCGGCCGTCGCCACCAACCCCAGGCCCAATGTCGCCTGCATAGAGTCCAGGATCTCCACCTGCCCGCCCTGGAGCTGCTCCTTCCCCTGTCTTGCGGAGTTCAGCGTCCCGCTGAGCCGGTCCGAGATGTGCACCGACACCACCTGATGCCCCGAGTCCACCAACCGGCGGTACACGTCAAAGAAAGCCCCGGGTGATGGTTGTGAGGTGGTAGGCAAAGCTGCAGAAGCCTGGAGCCTCTGGAAAAAATCCTCAGAGGACAGTTCCACCCCATCCAGAAAGCTCTCTTGTCCAAACAGCACGTTCAGCGGTACGACGGTAATATCCAGGTCCTTGACCACCTCTGGCGGCAGGTCCGCGGTGCTATCGGTGACCACTTTTACGGCCATCTGGAACTCCTTGCCCTTGGATTGATCAACCTATGGACACCAGGAACTCGTAGAAAGGCTGGCCCCCAGGCACCACCTGCACTTCAATGCCGCTCATGCATTGCTGCAACCGCTCTCCCGCAGCCTGTGCCTCTGTTTCAGTGGTTGACCCGCCCCACAGGAGAATGAGGCTGGCGCCCTGGGGCGGCGACGCCTTGCGGCACAGCGCCTCCAGGGCTTCTGCCGGCTCATCCGCTGCCGCCACAAGCACGCCCTCCAGCAGGGCGATGGCCTGTCCCCTTTGCACATCCACACCGCCTATGTGGGCCGTACGCGACGCCCTGGTCACCTCACCGGATACTACGCTCCCTATGGCAGCTTGCATGCTGGCCAGGTTGACTGTGATATCAGCGTCTGGATCAAAGGCAAGAAGGGCAGCAATTCCCTGGGGAATGGAAGTGGTAGGGACCACGTGGACTGGCGTTTTGGAGAGGGCTGCCGCCTGCTGCGCCGTGCCCAGGATGTTGGGGTTGTTCGGCAGCAGGATGACCTCCGGCGCGCCCGTCTGCTCCGACGCCGCCACCAGGTCTCCGGCGCTGGGGTTCATGGTCTGCCCACCGGAGACGATGGCCCCAACGCCATACTGCCGGAAGATGTCCTCCAGCCCCTCTCCAGCCACCACCGCCACCAGGGCAATGGCGCCGGCTTGGGACATGCTCTGGCCCATATCATGGCGGGCCATAAACCCCTGGTGCTGCCGGTCCATGTTCTCAATCTTCACATCCCGCAGGCTACCCAGGGAAACGGCGTAGCTGATCAGGGGGCCGGGGTCATCAGCATGGACATGCACCTTGATGGCCGTGGCGTCCCCCACCACAATGGTGGAGTGACTCAACTCCTCTATCCTGCGGCGTGCCTTCTCCACATCCAGGCACTCGCCGCTCACCAGCAACTGGATACAATAGCCAAAGGCTATTTCTTCGGTGCTGGCCAGGTAATGGGCGCTGGGGGCGGTACTACCCAGGGGGACGGCCAGGGTGCGCAGCTCTTGTCCGAGAAGGTACGCCCTGGCCCCCTCCATCATGGCTACAATACCCAGGCCTCCCGCGTCCACAACCCCCGCCTCTTTCAACACCGGCAGCAGGTCCGGCGTCTGGGCCAGGGCCTTCCATGCCCCCTGGCAGGCTGCCTCCCAAATCAGCAGGGGCGGCGTGTCCCCATTGGTCAAAGCACGCTGGGCCCACTCGGCGGCAACGCGTATGACCGTGAGCATTGTCCCCTCCACGGGTTTGCTCACGCCCTTATACGCCTGCTCCGACGCCTTCTCCAGAGCCGCAGTCAGGTCCCTGCCGCCAAAGGTCTCGCACTCCTTCAGGGCAACGGCCATGCCGGCAAAGAACTGGGACAGGATAACGCCGCTGTTGCCCCGGGCGCCCATCATCGCCTCCCGGGCAATGACCGCAGCGATACCCCCTGCGCCACCGCCTCTCATGCCTGCCAGTTTCGGCTCCACCGCCTTCAGGGTCAGCACCATATTGGTGCCCGTGTCGCCGTCAGGCACCGGGAACACGTTCAGCGCATCCACCTGCGAAGCGTGCATCGCAAGGGACGAGTGAGCGCCGGCAAACATGCCCAGCAGGTCGTCGCCGGTCAGAGAGATTTTAGGTTGGTCTGCTCCGTTGAGATTCAGGCTCACAGTTCTCCCAGAGGACAGGATAGCCCCAGCATACCAGTGTGCACAGGGCTGTACAGGGTGCCAATGTACCAATTGTTCCTGGTATGGTCCCTAGGCCTTGTTCCTTACCCCCTTGTCCGGGTACGCCCTACCAATAGTCTTTAAGCCCTTGACCGGATGTACCCCCTTGTCTTGAGCTTGCTAGCCCCCCGACTGTCAAACCAACCCTTCACCCTCTGGCGACCCAAACCCTGTCCGGGGTTTTAGACCCGTCAACTCGCCAGATGCAAGCGGTACTGCTACCGGAGTTGCCTCACGGCCTAAGCCTGTGATATTGTACTGAACAGATTCTACTGAATGGTACCACCCCCGTCAAAGAGGTATTTTCCATGGCGGCTTGTCAGATTTGCAGCAAGGTCGGCCAGTTCGGCAACAACGTCAGCCACTCCAAGCGCTCCACTAACAAGCGCTCCCTGGTGAACATTCAAAACGTCAAGCTGACGGTAGATGGAAGGATGCAGAAGATGTCCATTTGCACCCGCTGCTTGCGCACCCACCAGCTAGCAAGAGTTTGATCTCGTAGCTCCGCCCTTTTCTGCAGTACGGGCACGGAGCGAGGAACAGGACATACCAGGAAGGAAGGGGGTAGAGGGTTCGCTATGCTGGCTCCCCCACCTTTTTCTGTTTCTTGGTTGGCCCCATGATTGTACCTCACCTCTCTTCCCCCATCCTGGCCCTGGACGTAGGCGACAAGCGTATCGGTATGGCCGTGTGCGGCGAAGCCAGGCGCATCGCCACACCTCTGGGGACTATCCGGCGCAAGGGCCTGGCCAGGGACCTTGCCGTCATTCTGGAATGCGCTGCTCAGCAAAAGGCCGGCCTTATCCTGGTAGGCCTCCCCATCTCTCTCAGCGGGGCCCTTGGCCCCCAGGCCCACCGTACCCTGGTCCTGTGCGACACCCTCCGCAAGGCCATTGCCGAGCATAATGCCCCCTTCACTGTAGAGACTTGGGACGAGCGGTACACCTCCGTGGAGGCCGAGCGGCTGATCCGGCAGGCCGGTGGGCAGCCCTCCAGAGATAAGTCCTGGCTGGACGCCTGCGCCGCTGCAGTGATCCTGCAGTCCTACCTGGACTTCCAGCAACGCAAGCAGCCTAGCGCAGCAGAAAGCCCGCCGGCTCCCCCTGCCAGCCACTGAGCGCCCACTGTTCCATCTGTTCTTAAGACCAGAGCATCCCCAGAAGAGGCTCACCATGCCCAAGCCCATCACTAACCTCGTCAACCTCGTCCTCCTTGGAGCGGCCCTGCTCCTGAGCCTCGGCTGCACCCAGGGCCCCGCTCAAAGGGACGCCAGCCTGCCGCCCGGCTTCACCGAGGCCCGGATCCCTAACGCCGGCCTGAACGCCTACCTCTATGCCAGCCAGGGCTCGCCCATACGCCTGCCGGTCAAGTGGTTCGGCGGCGGCGACCCCCAGGCCATCGCTGCTCTGGCCGCTCTGGGCGACACGGTGGACGTGCAAAGCATTGGCCTGGGCGTAGGTACAACCCTTGACCATTTCGGCGGCCAAATCGCCTTTACTAGCGAGGACGAGGCGGAGACTGCCGTTCAGCTCGCCAGCTCTCGGCCCGCCAAGCTGGAGGTATGGCGCTCAGGCGCAGACGTTGGTATTGTCTCGGGCAGCGGCGACTGGCCCGCCTCGGTCAAAGCATCCCTCCAGGCTGGCGACAGTGTCCTTTTCTCCGAGGCATACCCCGCCGCTTGGGAGCTTCTGCGCATGCTGCCGGCTTCCCCTCCTGATGCGCCGGTGGCTGCCGGCTTCGCCAAGGTGGAAGGAGGGCTGCTGGACTCCGTGTCGGGTCGCATGGGCCTGGGCCTCACTGGCGTCACCCAGGCTCTGGGCGGGCTGCAGGTTACGGACATGGCCTTCATTGCCTATGCCGGCCAGCCCCTGGGAGACATTGAAACCCTCAGCGCTGATTACCTCCGCCAGCAGGATGCCAGCTTTATCGTAGCCATGAGGTCAGGGTACCCCGGCTTCCTCCTCAGTTTCTTCCTGAGTAGTTTTGCTACCCAGGCTGGGCTGGAGAAGGGCGCCACCGCCTCGGGCCAGGAGGTGTTCACCGGCGAGGTGGACGGCAATTACCTTGTGGTCAAGTCCATCGGCAACGTCATCTTCATAGCAGCGGCAACGGATAGGGCAAAGGCGGAGGCCCTGGTGGATGCGGTGCTGGCCCAGCAGTAAAAGCAAAGAGTGATAAGACCCATACACCTTCCCGTCCTTCACCGGCATAGGCTCCAGTGCCCAGGGGACAGGCAGGCCTTTTTCCTCATTCCCTTTGGGTCTGCCGGCCCATTTTTCCGGTGCGCTCAAGAGATATCCTGCTCACATCCCAGTGAGGAGGTATCGCTCAATGAGACCCTTGAGGATGAGCATAGCAATTGCCGCCGCAGCGATGGCGCTGGCAACCCTGGCCGCCTGCACCGAGGAACCCGCCGGCGCCGTTTCTTTCACCCAGCCTGCAGACGGGGCGCAGGTCACCAGCCCTTTCGTCGTCCGCATGACGGCCAGCGGCGTCACTGTGGAGCCGGCCTCCGCAGGGATCAATGAGGGACGTGGGCATCACCATATCATCGTAGGCGATACCCTTCCCCCAAAGGGCCAGCCCATTCCCTCCAACGCCCAGCACCTGCATTATGGCGGGGGGCAGACTGAGGCCAACCTGGACTTGCCGCCGGGAGAGCATACCCTTCACCTGCTATTCGCCACTGGAGACCACATTCCCTATGACCCCCTTATCACCTCCAAGGTCAAGGTGGTGGTGACTGAGCAGCGTAAGGTCTCCTTTCTGGAGCCGGAGGGCGGCGCGCAGGTGACCTCGCCCTTCACTATACAGATGGGAGCAGAAGGCGTTATTGTGGAGCCGGCCTCAGCAGGGGTGAACGAAGGCCGCGGCCATCACCACGTTATTGTTGACGCCGGCTTGCCGCCTGTGGGCCAGCCCATCCCTTCCGATGCACAGCACCTGCACTTCGGCGGGGGCCAGACCGAGGCTACCCTGGACCTGCCCCCAGGAGAGCACACCTTACAGTTGGTGTTCGCCGACGGCAACCATATGCCTTATTCCCCCTACGTCACGGCCAGCCTGAGAGTCGTTGTCGTGGAATAGGCCATACCAAATGGAGAGAACATCCACCTGCAAAATGAGTCTAGTCTCCTGCGGTCAGCCCACATGGGAGGCCGCAGGAGCTATTCTGTGCTAATATCTCTACGAAAGACCGCCCAGGAAAACCCTGGGAGATCTGGCTAGCCCTTCACAAGTGAAGTAGGAGATTGAGAATGAGCGTATCCATAATCCGCAAGGGGCTCCTGGCTGTTGCCGTGCTGTTTGTCCTGGCAGTCGCTGCTGTGGTTGTTGCCCTGGTAGCCGGCATTGTGGAACCGGGACAAGTAGCTACAGCCCTGGCGCTAACCCTCAAGTTTGTCGCTGGTGCGGCAGTTATTTCCGTCACCGCTGGCACTCTGGCATTGGCTATGACCATCGTGGGTATGGGCCTCACTGTGGGCCTGTTCATGGCTACATTCGCCCCGCTCATGTTCCTTATAGCAGCATTTCGGGAGAACCAGGAAAGGAAGGCGAAGGTAGGCGAGCAGGGGGCCGCCCACACATGAATGCACGTCTGGGCCGGTGCATTCCTGAGGCGTGACAGGACTACGCACGAGGGGCACAAGGACCTTTGCCCCGGGTAAGGAAATTGCAGGATGCCGCCTTGCCGTAATGGAGAAGCTGCAGCGTTCCGCCCAAAAATTGCTATACTTTATCCATTATCGGTACTGGCACTGGCAATCACTGGGGCTAAAGGGTAAGAACAATGCGAATATATGCCCCAAAACGGCTTGCCGTATACTACGGCGTCATAGCATTGCTGGCGCTGCTCCTTGTGGTGTGGGGGCCAGGCATCCTGCCCCTTGTCATCTTTGCTGGTACTATCTCTCTGGCAATACGCATAGCCATAGGCCCCCTGCCAAGGTTTATTGCACGCAGAGGATTCAGCATACGCTGGAAAATCCTGACCGCCATTACCCTCATGGCTGGTCTTTTCTTCGTTGTCAGCCTTATCAACTTCACGGCCATGGACTATATGCACCAGAAAGTCCATGAGATCCAGGAGCTCCGTCTCGTCGCCCCCTTTCAGATACCTATGGCCCTGGAGTCCCTCCACCAAACACAGCATGGCCTCCTGTTCTCTCTCACCCCTTTGCTTTCCCTGCTGGCCGCATTACTTGCCCTGTGCCTAGGGATTGCCGTTGCCCTATCTGTGATCAACCCTCTGCGGAAGATGCAGCAGGCCATGGGCAGGATTGCAGCAGGCGACCTCTCGGAAAAGGTACAGGTGGAGAACAAAGACGAGCTAGGCGTCCTGGGTGCCAGCATCAACGCCACCGCGGCAGCCCTGGGCACGCTCCAGGAGGCGACCCTGGCCGAGGAACGCGCCCGCGCCCTGCATGAGCGCATCACCCAGGTCACCCTGGCCCAGGAGGAGGAGCGACGCCGCATCTCCCGGGAACTGCATGACAGCCTTGGCCCTTCCCTTGCCGCCATCGGTAACCGGCTGAGGGCAAGCCAGCAGACTCTCTGGGCCAACCCCGGCAAGGCAGAAGAAGACCTGGAGGAGGTAATACACAACCTGCGGGGCCACATCCAGGGGATCAGGGAGTTGATCCATGACCTGCGGCCCATGGTCCTGGACCAATTGGGCCTTGTGGCCGCCGTGCGGCAGCAGGTGGAACGCTTCGGCCATGACACGGGCATCCAGACGTCCTTCACCACCTCCGGGGCCATTGAGCTGGAACCCTTTGCCGAGGTAACGGTCTACCGCGTCATTCAGGAATGCCTGGGAAACGTGCAGAAGCACGCCGGGGCAGGCCAGGTGGAGGTCCACATTGGGGAAGAGGACGAAGGCATTGTTATCTCCATTGCAGACAACGGCAAAGGTTTTGACCCCCTCAGTCCTGCGCATCCCTCTGCCAGCGGAGGCCTGGGACTGGTGAGCATGCAAGAGCGGGCTGTGCTGCTCAAAGGGAGCCTTACCGTGCACAGCAGCCCTGGCAGGGGATGCCGGGTATCCATGTCCATTCCACGAAATGAGGCAAACGTTGGAACCTATACGAGTTCTGTTAGCAGATGACCATACCCTCTTTCGCAAGGGCGTCCGCAGCATCCTGGAACAGATGCCCGGGGTCTCCATCATAGGAGAGGCGGCGACAGGCCAGGAGGTGGTGACCCTGGCCAGAGAGAGCGTGCCGGATGTTATTTTGATGGATATCAAAATGCCCGTCATGAGCGGTATTGACGCCACTAAACTCATTCTCCAGGAGAACCCCCACATCGGTGTCATCCTGGTGACCATGTTTGACGACCCGGAGTCGGTCTTCTCCGGAATGCGTGCCGGGGCCCGCGGGTATGTCTTGAAGGAGGCCGAACCTGAGGAGCTGGGGCGCGCGGTGGACGCCGCCAACCGGGGAGAGGTCATCCTGTGCCCCATCATCGCCCAGAAGGTTATGGAGCACTTTGGAACGGACATGAAGGTTCGCCAGCCGGGCCTTCCCTACGAACAGCTCACCCAGCGGGAGCTGCACATCCTGCAACTGGCCGCCGACGGCCTGAGCAACAAGGAGATTGCCGCCAAGCTGGTTATCAGTGAAAAGACGGTCAAGAACCACATCGCCAATATCTTTTCCAAACTCCAGGTGAACGACAGGACCCAGGCCATCCTCTACGGCTTGCGCAAAGGTCTGGTCACCATGTCCCAGAGCTAGCAGCCCCACCTTGGTCTCCCAGGCCCACTCTTCTGTGGGCCTTTTTTCTTGTCCATCATGGGCCTATTTCCTTGCCAGAATTGGGATACCGGCCCCATGTCTCCCAGACCGTGGTGTGGGAGACTGCAACCGCCAGTCCATCAAGGGCGGCAAAAGCCCTAATTTTAGTAAGAGGTACGAAAGATGGTTCTCATTAAAGCCTTAACAAATAGGGCTCTCCTTATGCTCATCCTCATAACCGCTGCAGGTTTGCTCTTTGGAGCCTGTGGAGCATCGGCGGCGGAGCGCGTGGCCAAAAGCCCCATGCTGGCCCAGGGGGAGTCGTGATCCTATACCCTTACGGAGGCAGGCGACTACGAAGTCCGTTGCACCCCCCACAGCCAGATGCTGCAACGGATAACGGTAACCGGCGATGGCGTTGCCGGAGCAGACGTCACCGAAGCCCGCATGGAAGGCTCCAAGTTCTATCCTGAACAGGTCATGGTTGCGGTAGGCGGTTCCGTAGTCTGGACAAACAAAGACAGCACAAAGCATGACGCCGTGGTCAACAAGGTCCCCCCATCCAGCTAGGCCCACAGGAGTGATAGGCCCCCAGGCCCAACACGCCTGTGGGCCTATTTGCTTAGCCTCATTGGGGCGCTGACCCCATCCCTCCCAGGCGACGAGGTGGGAGACTGCAAGCGTCAGCCCCTTGGAGAAGAACCGGCCCTTGCGGTAGCAGGAGGCGCCTGGGATGGTGTCTAAGACCGAGTCCGGACATGAAACCCGAAGGCAGAAGCAAAGGAGGAATGATGAAGAAATCAATCATCGCGGCGCTGCTGGCGACCTTGCTCCTAGCGGCTATGGGTGGGACAGCACTGGCAGACCATGACCACAACCTGTCCACCCCGGGTACAACCGTTGTAGACATTGCCGACGGCAACACCGAAAACTGTGCGGGGGAGCCAGCGTACCACAAGTTCCATCTGCAGGTGCACGTGGGCACGCCAGGTACGGTTGGATTCGCTCAGCCCAACAACCCGGTGAGCATTGACAAAACAGAGGGCGCCACCTGCTAGCGCCAGGGCAACTTCCCAAGGGGCTGGCCTGGCCTTGCTTTTCTGCCTGGCCAACCACACATGACACCATGAATACGCAGGGGCAGCAACGAAAAGAAAGGGGCAAACCATGAACGGCTTAGTAGTTCGGAAGGTGGCTCTGGGGATGACCGCTGCTCTGGCCATCGTCAGTTTCGGTGGTGGCATCATGTACCTTTCGGGCCAACTCAACGTGGACGTTGGAGGAACAGCCATGCGGGTCAGTGTAGGCATCGTGCTGATTCTCGCCAGCGCGGCCCTCTTAGGGGGGCTTTGGGCCAGCCGCCACTCCAGTAGGAGCAACGGGAGCTTGATTACTGCGGGCGCGGTGCCAGCCGCCGTCTGTTTCTGGTGGACAGGGATTATCCCTGCTGTGGCCTTGTCCGTGGCGTTCTTTGCAGTACGGCGCTCCCGTCAGCAAGCGCGGAATCAGAAGGAAGTGCTGTAATGCAACCGAGGTCCGCATTATCGGTACGCGTTCGTTTTGCTCTGCAGATACAAAGTCTCCCTCTCCTCCCAGGAGAGGAAGGTGATATTCACCAAGACAGGAGGTACCATGAACGCATCAATAGCCCAGAAAGGGTTCATCAGCCTTGCACTCCTTCAATCGCTTATCTACCTGGCATTTGCGGTCTCTATCTTTCTCGCTCTGGACAAATCCCACGAGGTAAGCCGCCTAAACGGACTTATTCCTCTTGGGATGGCCGCAGTGATGCTGTCTGGCCTATGGGTCTATCTAAAGCGTCCCAAGCTAGGCGGCCTTATCGTCCTTGTGGCAGCGGCCCTCTCGGCAGCCATGACCTTCTGGACGCTCTTTACGCCCGTGCTGGCTATCGTGTCAGTTGTTTTTTGGGCCATGTCCTATCGTACCAGGAGAGGAACTACTGCTGCGTAGTAGGCTCCAAAATTCCAGGGGCCAGGTATTGGGAGCCCCCTCGTAGGAAAAGTGCCTCCGTTTATCAGGTACTCCACAGCGCCCGCCGCGCCGCCGCAAACATGACCTCCACTGGCGCTTCCAGCCCCGTCCAGAGGCGGAAGGCCTCCGCCCCCTGGTAGACCAGCATGGGCAGTCCCCCCAGGGTGTGTGCGCCGGCCCGTCGCGCCGTCGCGAGCAACGGTGTCACCTTCGGGTTATACACAATGTCGTACACTAATGCACCTGGCGGGACCTGCGCTTCCGCCAGTGGCGACTCTCCCTCCCCTGGGGAGCCTGCCATCCCCAGGGTGGTGGTGTTCACAATCAAGTCCCACGGCGGGTCGCCCGTAAGCGCTTCGGGCGTCAGGGCCACCGCCCGCACCTGTGGCACGGCTTCAACAGCAGCCGCCAGCTCCTGCGCCCGTCCTACCGTTCGGTTAGCAATGGTCATTCGGGCAACCCCTGCCACCGCTAAGCCGAAGGCCACGGCCTTGGCTGCCCCCCCTGCCCCCAGGATCAACACCAGCTTCCCCTGGGGATCAAAGCCGCCCTCTTCTCGCAGCGCACGCATGAAGCCGGCCACGTCGGTGTTATGGCCCTCCAGCCTACCGGCGCGGTTCACGATGGTGTTCACCGCTCCAATGCGCCGCGCCGTCTCGGAAAGGCCCTCCAGTAGCGGCAGCACCGCCTCCTTATGGGGCACCGTGACGTTGGCCCCCAGCACCTCTGGCGAGCGCAGCCACTGCACCCGCTGGGGGACTCCCTCTGGGGGCGTCTCCCACGCTTCGTAGCGGGCGTCTACGCCGCAGTAGTCCAGCGCCGCCTGCTGGAAGGCCGGCGACACTGAATGCCCCAGAGGATAGCCAATGATGCCAAGGAGCTTTGACATTATTTCAGTGCGCATGGAAGAGGCGCCGGGCCGCCAGGCTGCCCACTTCCGACAGCAGGAGCATCGCCCCTGCCGTCAGCACGATGGCCCCGCCGGCGGCCAGGTCCGCATAGAAGGCGATGGTCAGGCCGATGAGAACGCTGGTGACTCCCAGGCCCATGGCCAGCAGCAAAGCCGTGCGCAGCCCCCGGGCCAGGCGCAGGCTGATCATCACCGGAATAACGATGAGCGCCCCCACCAGCAGGACGCCGACGATGCGCATGGACAGGGTGATGACCGCCCCGGTCAGGATTGCCAGGGCGATGCTGGTGCTGTTCACCGGTACGCCGGTGGTACGGGCCAGGTCCGTGTCAAAGGAGGACTGGGATAGCTCCGAGTAGAACATGGTGATGTATCCCAGGACTACGACAGCCAGGCCCGCCGCCAGCCAGATGTCCAGAGGCGTGATGGTCAGCACGCTGCCGAAGAGGAAGCTGAAGAGGCCCACATTGAAGCCCCGGGCCATGCTGATGATGACCACTGCCACCGCAAGAGCAATGTACAGGAACACCGCCATGGCCGCATCGCTGGGCATCAGGCGGCGCAAGCGGAGCTGCTCAATTGCCACGGCTCCGGCAGTGGTAGCAGCCAGGGAGACTACCGTGGGCATGGCGTGGGTGATGAGGGCGATGGCGACACCCATGAGGGCCACGTGGGACAGTGTATCGGCAATGAGGGACAACCGCCGCAGCACCAGGAACAGCCCCAGAGATGGCGCCGTCGCCCCGACCAGCGTTCCTCCCACCAGCGCCCGCACCATGAAATCGTATTCCAGCATAAGAGGCCAGTCCCCTTCAATGACTAATCAGGCAAGTGTACACCCAGGGGCCTGCAAGTCAACGGTTTAGCTTCTCCACGCTTCACTCCAAGCCAAAACGGCATGAATGTGCAAACCTCCATCTCCACGACAACCGTCCCTTCTCCTTGTACGTCACCTCTGTCCGGCTGCTTGCGTACAGCGCTATCATGCCGTATAATACTGTGTGTACGAGGTGATGTATGGCTACAGAGCGTTTGGATGTTCGTCTTGACCAGGACCGGCGGCGCAAGCTGCGGGAACTGGTGGCAGAGTACCGCGTGCCCACCTCTGAAGTAGTGCGCCGCCTGATTGACGAGGCCTACGAGGACGCGCTCCGGGAGCGACGGATACGCGCTGCCCTGGAAATGGCCCAAATGGAGATTGAGGACGTTCCTGACCCTGAAACCCTTGGCCGCCAATTAGGAGACGCCCATGACCCCGGCGTCCTTTATTGATGCCAATATTCCCATTTATGCGGTTGGCCGCCCCCACCCGCTGAAAGACCCCTGCTCTCAAATCCTCCTGCTTATCGCACAGCACCCTGCCGCATTCCTCACCAGCGCCGAGGTCCTGCAGGAGTTCATTCACCACTATCTCGCACTGCGAATGTGGGTGCCGCAGGGGCAGCAGGCATTTCGGCGCTTCAGCATACTGATGCAAGAACGAATAGAACCCGTCTATGCCGAGGACGTGCAGCGCGCCGCAGCGTTAGCTGACGCCCACCAGGAGTTAGCAGCCCGCGACCTGCTGCATGCAGCCGTGATGCAGCGCCTGGGCGTCTCCCGCATCGTCTCTGCTGACAGGGATTTTGACCGCCTGCCGGGGATAGAGCGGCTGGACCCAGCCCTCGTGGCAACGTGGCAAAGCGCAGTGATGGCGTAGGGAGGCTGGTATGCTCCCGATTCCTGACACATCCGACCGCAATCTGCTTGAGATTGACGTCGCCACGCTATTCGTGCTGACCGAAGGGGGCCGCATTCAGCACGTGAACGATCCGCCCCAGTCTCCGGGGCCGCGCCTGTACCTTGGAGGATGCGGGTCGGGCAACGTTGTGTGCATCCGCCACGATGTTGGGAAGGCGACGGCACAAGCAATCAGCACCCTGGCTTCCGACGAGGCGCCGCTCCGCGAGCTAGACAGCGTGCCCATTCACCTTGATGATTACATCAGGCTGCTTGCAAGTGAAGTGCCTGTAGAGAGATGGAGCGTTGGACTGACCTATTGCTTCCCAGGTCACCTCCAGTACGACCATAACGTAACCCTCGTCACATCAGGTACTCCTGAGGGTGACCGCTTCCTCACCAATCAAGCCGCCGACCAAGGAATGCAACAGACCCTTGCCGCCCTTGGGTTCTCCGGGGTCTCTGACCTATGGGCGCCCTGGTGTATAGCGCTGTACCAGGGCGAAATCGCATCCATCGGGATAACGGCGCGGCTTGGAGCAGAAGGTGCTGAGGCCGGCGTGATTACCGTTCCAGTGCTACGAGGGCGTGGCTTCGCAGCAGCGGCGGCAGCCGGGTGGGCGGTGCATCCATTACTTCGTGGGCGTGCGTTGTTCTACAGCACCGACCACGCGAACGTCTCCTCCCAACGAGTAGCGGCCCGGCTTGGCCTGCCCTTTCTTGGCGCGAGCCTAAGAATTACGTAGAGAAGACAACCTAACCCCTTGACCACTCCCCTTTCTCCTGCTATCCTATCGTGCGCAGTTTCACGATAACAGTATTGCTCAGGTTTGCGTAGATTTTCGCCGTGCGTAACCAGATCAAGCTAGACTCCCCACAATATGCTTCCCTGGGCAAGGCTTGCCAGATGCTCCAGGTCAACGAGGTCACCCTCCGCCGCTGGGCCGACCGGGGCCTTATCCGTTCCTTTCGCACCCCCGGCGGCCACCGCCGCTTTGCGCTCGAAGACCTCCACGCCCTCACGGAAAAGGCCCAGAGCACACCCGCCTCCGGGCCTACCTCCGGCAGCCTGGCCGACGCCGCCCTTCGCCATATCCGCCGCCGCCTCAACCAGCGCACCGTCGCACAACAGCCCTGGTACGAGCACATCCCCGACAGTGACCGCACCCGCCTCCGCCTCTTTGGCTACCGCCTCCTGGCCCTGGCCTCGGACTTCGTCACCGGCCACGGCAGGCGACAGCAGCTCCTTACCGAGGCCCGCAGCATTGGCGAAGAGTATGGGGCCGAGGCATCCCGGCTAGGCCTGCCTGTGGAGCACGCTACCCAGGCCTTTGCCTTCTTCCGCAACGGGCTGGTGGAGGGCCTCCAGGAGGCCGCTTCCCACGAAGATACCCCTGCCGATGTCTACCGCACCTGGCGTCACGTCAACACCATCACCGACGAAGTCTTCCAAGGCATCACCCGCTCCTATGACAGGCGCTTCGCCGCCCGTAAGCTCCCACCTCCCTGAGTGCCTATGTCCTATGCGAAAACACTACTGAAAGCTCTAAAGAGCTTTCTATAAAACCCAAGGAGGGCGCCAGGGATCACGTTCCCTGCCAGGGGCTGCTGGGGGTGTCCCCCGGCGTTTGCAGGTGGGGGGGAATGGAGCGTTAGCCGAAGAAAAGAGCCTAGCCCAGAGAGTTGTAAATAAACCCGACAGCTTCAAAAAGGTAAAGGCCAAGCGATTAGAGGAACCCATGGCGACAACAGCCGTCCAGGAAACCGTAGACCAGCGCCTCCTGAACACCATCCAGTCGGCCTTCCCCCTGGTGGAGCACCCCTTCCAGGCCATCGGCGATGACCTCGGCGTGGGCGAAGAGGAGGTCCTCCAGCGCATCGCCGTTCTCAAGAAGAAAAACGTCGTGCGCCAGATCAGCGCCATCTTTGACACCCGCCGCCTGGGATACAAGACCACCCTGGTTGCCATGCGCTTCCCCCAGGAGGACCTGACCAGAGCCGCACGCTGGATCAACCGTCACCCGGGCGTCAGCCACAACTACGCCCGCAACGGCTACTTCAACCTCTGGTTCACGATCGCCGTCCCGCCAGGCGAAGACCTGCTTGAGACCGTGGAGCGCCTAGGCCGGGAGACCAAGGCCGAGGCCGTCCGCATCATGCCCACCATCCGCTTCTTCAAGATCGGCGTCAACTTTGACATGATTGCCGGCGAAAGCGCCGCCTACGACTACTATTCGCCCGACGGTTTCAAAGAGGGACAGGACAAGTGGAACAAGGTGGAGCCTGTGACCGACTTTGAGGTCCAGGTTATCCGCGAGCTGCAGGAGGACATCCCCCTGGCGCCGGAGCCCTTCGCCCCCATGGCCAAGCGGCTGGGCATCACTCAGGCAGACCTCTTCGCCCACGCCGCAGACTTCCAGGTCCGGGGCCTCATGCGCCGCTTCAGCGCAGTCCTGCACCACCGCCGCGCCGGCTTCCGCGCCAATGGCATGGCCGTCTGGAGGGTGCCACCGGAGCGCTCCGAAGAGGTGGGCGCCATCATGGCCGGCCACCCCGCCGTCACCCACTGTTACGAGCGCCCTACTTTCCCGGACTGGCCCTATACCCACTTCTCCATGATTCATGCCACCGGCAAGGAGCGCTGCGAGGACATTGCCCGCGAAATCTCCGCCCGCACCGGCATCACCGACTACCAGGTGCTGTACAGCTACCGCGAATACAAGAAGACCCGGGTCAGATACTTCGTGGAGGAATAGCTTGTTATCATTCTGAGCCGAGCCCTTCGCTATGCTCAGGGTAAACTCCGCATCGGCGAAGAATGTGGCCTGACCTCGTAGACATACGCCGAGGACAAGAGCAAGTGCAATCAAAGGCAAACAAGGTACTTCGGTCTTCAGCCTCAGTATGACAATAGCCCCTGTCATTCTGAATGAGTGAGTCCCGAAGGGCGAGCATCATGAAGAATCTAAAGCGTGGCAATGGAATCAGCGCCACACAATTGGATGAGGCAGCAAAGACTATAATGGCCGCCCTAGACGTTTTTCGTCTGTATTCCGCACTGGAAAACCTAGGCATCGCAGTCTGGGTAGACGGCGGCTGGGGCGTGGACGCCCTTCTAGGCCGGCAGACCCGCCCGCACAAAGACCTGGACATCGTGGTCCAGCAGCGGGATGTGCCGCAGCTCCGCCAGCTCCTAGAGGCCCAGGGCTATCGTGATGTGGAGCGGGACGATACCAGCCCCTGGAACTTCGTCCTGGGCGACGGCGACGGCCATGAAGTAGACGTGCATGCCATCGTCTTTGACGCCGCAGGCAACGGTCTGTATGGCCCAGCACAGCGGGGCGTCATGTACCCGGCCGCATCCCTTACGGGGACTGGCTCCATTGATGGGCGCCCCATCAGGTGCATCTCGCCGGAGTGGCTTGTAAAGTTCCACACAGGCTATAAGCTCAAGGACAGCGACTTCCACGATGTCACTGCCCTCTGCGAGCGGTTTGGCATTGCCTATCCACAGGAGTATGCTCAGCAAAAGTCCCATTAGGCATCACACCCGCATACAGAGGCATCTAACAAACAACAGGAGTACCATAACCCCCATGCCATCCTATTACCCCGTCTACCTGGACCTCCGTGGCCGCCCCTGTGTCGTCATTGGCGGCGGCACCGAGGGCGAGCGCAAGACCCAGGGTCTCCTGGAGGCCGGCGCCACCGTCACCCTCATCGCCTCCACTGCCACCATCGCCCTCCAGGACCTGGCCACCCGCGAGCTCATTGAGTGGGTGCGCCGGGACTACCAGAGCGGCGACCTGGAAGGGGCATGGCTCGCCATCTGCGAGAACGAGAACCCCCGCATTTACCAGGCGGTGGCCAAGGAGGCTGACAAACGGGGCGTCCTCCTGAACGTCGTGGACACCACCAACCTGTGCTCCTTCATTGCCCCGGCCATCGTGCGGCGCGGCGATATCACCTTCGCCATCTCCACCTCCGGCCTCAGCCCCGCTTTGGCCCGCCGCCTGCGGGAGGAGCTGGACGCCAGCCCCGTCATGCGCTGGGCCGAAGCCGCCAGCCTCTTCGGCGACGTGCGCCACGAAATCCGCAAGAAGGGCCTGCGCCCCCACGCCGACCGCTGGCAGGAGTGCATGACTGAGGAGCTGGTGGAGCTGTACCTCAGCGGCCGCCAGGACGAGGCCAAGGCCAAGCTCCTACACATGCTGGAAGACCAGCCGGAGCCGATAAAGGCCCCCAGCCATAGCTGATGGCCTGCGAAGTCAACTAGCAACTGGACAGTGCCCCTCTCCCATCAAGGGAGAGAGGCAGAACGTTGGAGCCTAGTCAGATACCCATGCGCATCATTGCCCTTGGCCTCAGCCACCATACCGCGCCCGTTGACCTGCGGGACCGCCTCGCCGTGCTCAGCACACAGCTCCCCGACGCCCTCCGCGGGTTGCGGGCCAGCACAGGCAAAGGCGTCATCCTCTCCACCTGCAACCG
>JACQOP010000128.1 GCA_016202485.1 Chloroflexota bacterium
CTGGAGTTGCTGCTGAAGGCTGGCGACCTGCTGCCGGAGCGCTTCCGCCGCCGGCCCAGCGCCCCCGCCCGTCCCCCTAGCCGCAAGCTCCTGCTCCTTGGCCGCAAGCTGCTGCTTTACCGCGTCGTAGTCTTGCTGGGACACACCGCCGCCACAGGCGCTCACCAGGGCCAGGACGACCCCCAGAAGCGCCATCAGCACCGCTACCTTGATTCCTCTTCTACCTTCCATTGTTGCCTCCTTGCGTCCTCTGGACGTTATTGAGATTAGAAACCCTTTTGAGAGGCCGTTTTGTGCCTCTTTTCTCATGCTTTGTTCTCATCATCCTTTCTATGAACGTGCTGTTCCCCTTAGAGCGTTACGGCGCCTTCACCGGGTCAGCGCCGTTGAGGATGGCCAGCATGTAGTAGGCGATGGCCCTGGCGTCCTCCAGGCTCAAGTTTGTCTCGTACACCATATCCGCTAGCAGGCGGGCCGCCTCAGCGTCGCTGCTGAAGGCTCTCAGGATGTCTTGTGGGCCAGGTTGGTCATGGCATGCGCCACAGGACCTGCGGATGGCAGTCTTGCCCTTTAGCAGCACATCCATGGACACCGAGGGGTCGTACGTAAGACGTTGCAGGGCGGCTACCTCCTCAGACTTGGGCCGGGTGACATCTATCGTCCGGAGGTACATTGCCAGGTCCGCCAGTGCGGCTTCGCCAAGATGGGTTTCTGCATGGATGGGCATGCCGCCGCGTCCTTCCCGTACCATACGCTTCACGACCGCCAGAGAGGACGACGCAAGGGACGGCCCTACCGGTCCTCCGCGCGCGTCCAGTCCATGACAGGTAGCGCAACCCTGGCTCAAGTAGACCGCGCGTCCTGGGTCCCCCGCGGACGCTGCAAACGCAGAGGCAACCAGCCCTCCACTTGGCCCAGGGACATTACTCGCCTTCATCGCCAGTTCCACCTGACTGGCCTCACTTCCCACAATGGAAAGAGGCGTCCGGTCATAACCTTCGCGGGCTGACTCCCAGAGGTTAGCGTGTGTATCCGGACTACGGAGCACAATCACCCCGATGAGGACGCTTCCCAGGGTGACGACAACTCCAAACCCTACCAGGGGCACAATAAATCTAAACATTGGCGCCTCCTAGCTCCTCTGAAGCAGACTGACCCGCCCTGGCGATCAAGGTCACCAGCACCATCATTCCGATGTAGATGGACCACGCTGTTCCCAGAGCGGCGACGAGGAGCCACACGCCTACGCCAGGGAGACGCACGCCCGCGGTTGATTGGTAGAGTTGAGCCGAACCAGCGACTGAAACCTCAAGGGAAGCATGTGCTGGGGAATACCGGCTGTCCCCGGAGAATGAGACGTTCAGCGTCGCTGACTTCTCACTGCGGGCTTGATAGAGGAAAACTGCTAAGCCTTGTGCATCAGTTGCAGCCCGCCCCAACTCCATCACCCCTTCAACACTGAGGAATTGACCCGGTGTCCAGAGAACCACGGTGGCGCCAGGGATGGGCGCTCCGCTGCTATCCTTTAATGCGGCGGTGATCACCACCTCGTCCCCTAGATTCAACTGATCCGGCGCCTCCAGTGCTAGATCAACTGGACCTGCCGCCAACGCCGGCCTTGCTAACGCCAGAAATAGAAAGGTTGCCAGCAGCAGCATCAAAAGCCATCCAAGCCTACGCATGTTCATAGCCTCCTCCTCGGACTGGTGGAACATAGGAGCTTGGGGGGTTCTCCGGCAGGTTGGCGGCCAGCCGTGAAGCGTTTAGCGCAGGTACTGGAACCCTGGGGAGCTGGGGCGAAGGAGCGTGCTCAGCCTGTTTCTCCTCTGACTCCTCGTATTGTTCTGCTACCTCCCAGACGGAGACCACCGGGACCAGCTTGACGAAGAAAGCTATCACCAGGCCGAACATAGCAAAGGCCCCAGCCATGATGGACCATTCAACCCACGTGGGAGCATAAACGGAAGGCTCATAGGGCATCAGCGGCACACTGAGCCCTGCTACGACGATGAGCCATCGTTCCACCCACATTCCGGTGAGGGCCAAGCCGGAGGCGACAAGAATGCCAGTGAACGTCCTGGTCACGGGAAGAAGGATGATGAGGCCAGGGAGCACCATTCCCCCAATGACATAGAACCAGAAGACAGGGGCGAACTGTCCGGCAAACATCTGCAAGAAATGGAAGGACGATTCGCCCGCCATCTTGTAACCGGTGACGATGTACTCCTGAAGATTGAAATACAGCATGAGGAGGGTAAACCCGCCCAAGATGTAGCCCAAGTTGATGAAATGTTTGTCGGTGATGTAAGCGCCAAGGCGGAAGGCCTTGCGCAGGATAGCCATGAGAAGGATGAGCGCGGCAACCCCTGAATAGATAGCGCCAGCAACGAAATAGGGGCCAAAAACGGTGCTATTCCATGCGTCGCGCAGGGTCATGGCAAAGATCCAAGAGACGACGGTGTGCACGGATACGGCCACAGGGATGATGAGCACCATCATGAATCCCATGGCGATTTTCAGATACTTCTGTTGCTGAGGAGTATCATGCCATCCCACCGCGGCGATGCGATAAAGCTGACGCTTCCAAGCAGGCGCGTCATTTTCGGTCAAGCGGTCCCGACTCAGCGCAAGATCAGGGATCAGCGGCAGATACAGGTAGATGATGCTTCCGGTGAGGTACGTGGTGATGGCAAGGATGTCCCACACGAGGGGAGACTGCCAGCGGCCAAACCGGACCAGGTTGAAGGCCCTGTCTGGATGCCCCATGTCTATAAGGGGCATCAAGGCGCCGACGGAGAGCGCGACAACGGTGATGAACTCTGCCATGCGGGTTACCGGGGTGCGCCACTGGGCTTTCACGACGCGCAAGATAGCGGAAATGAGCGTGCCGGCGTGGCTTATCCCAATGAAGAAGACGAAAAGAACGATGTACAGGCCCCAGGAGATGCGGTCACGCATCCCGGTTACCACGAGTCCGTTGTGGTACTGGGTTACGTAGGCAAAGATGCCCCAGGCCAGGACAAGGACGAACGCACCGACCACCAACCAATACCCCATGCCAGTACGGATGAGGGGACGGAGGGCAGTCTGGACCAGTTCCTCTCGTTTCCCACTGGTCACCTTCTCCATGTTCTGGCTCCTTTAATCTTCTCCTGCCAGGGCCACGTGGTGGCCTTCCTTCCGCGCTGGTAAGGCGACCTCCCCACCGCTTCTCCGTGTCCACCTATGTAGTACACCCTTGGCTTGGTACCCAGGTCTTCCTTTTGGCGGTAAGCTTGGTTCCCTGCCAGGAACTTGGAAAGCTTCACTACCTCCACTCCGTTAGTTGCAATGTCTTCCTCTAGATCGCCGTAGTAGATGGCGTTGGTGGGGCATGCTTGAGCGCAATAAGGTAGTTTGCCCGCGCGGGCCATATCCGGGCAGAAGTCGCACTTCATGACGGTACCCCGCTCGGCAGGGAGCTTGTGCTCATCGTGGTAGTCGGCGAGGATACTCTCCGGAGGTACAGGAGGCGTACCCCAGTTGAAGAAACGCCGATCATACGGGCAAGCCGCCATGCACATGCGGCACCCGATGCACCGCTGCTGATCAATCAGGATTGTCCCTTCTGGAGTGGCGAAGGTGGCTCCAACCGGGCAGACATTCACGCATGGGGCGTTCTGGCATTGCTGGCACGGTGTAGGGATGAACTGTGTTCCGCCGCCGGGCAAATCATGTTCGTAAGCCTGGATCCACTCCATAGGTTCTGGGGCATAGTGGCCCTGGATGCATGCCTCGGTACACTGGGGCGGAAGGTCTATGCCCTGGCAGCCGTCGCATCTCCTCAGATCAATGACCATGGCCCACTTGCGCAGCCGTGTGGGCTTTTGCCCGTTTGCAGGTGGGGAAGCGCCGGCGGCTTTGGGCAATAGGCCTGGAATCATGGATGTCGCTACAGCGGCCACACCGGCAGCCCCCATAAGCTTCAGCAACCGACGCCGGCTCATCTGCCACTTGCTGTAGTTCTCGGCCTGGGCCTCGTCTGTGGGCCTAGCTCCACTCATCTAGTTGTGCTCCTTACCGTCTCACTTCTATCAAACCATGACGGGGATGCATCCGCAGTCCCGCAGGTGATACATTCCACGAATAAATTCTCAGTACAAGCTTTGTACTTTCTGCGCAGTACAGGGAAGAACCGTCAATCTTTCATGGAGATAAGCGCCAGAGGCAGATTGTCATGGCATCTGCCCTCAGGCCAGAAATCTAGAGGGAATGGAACACTAACAGACTTCCACGCAAGTTTGGCCAGAAGCATGTATGGGGCAAAAGGAGTTACACGAGCCGGCATGGCAGCCGGAATAGGGACAGTGTCCACACGCTGGCTCTCTTGTAATCACCGCATGGGCTTTGCACCAAAAGTCCCCTTTGGGCAGACGCTTGCTTCCCCACCCACCC
>JACQOP010000135.1 GCA_016202485.1 Chloroflexota bacterium
CCGCTGAGTGCTGAGCGTATTGACGTCAAACAGTTCGTTGCCTCGCTCAGGGAAGGGCACATTCGCCTGGGCCAGGTGGATGATGGCATCAACATGCTCTGGGGTACTCGCCAGACCATTCGGGGCCGCCAGGTCGCCAGGAACAGGGACCAGATTGGCAACCTTTGGAAGCCGTGACGTGTCCCGGGCCAGGCAGAAGACCTGGTGGCCCCTTGCCAGGAATGGTGACAGATAGCTGCCGATGAACCCTGTCGCCCCTGTAATGAGAATGTTCATGCCTGGGCCCGGACCAGTTGGCGCAGGCCCTCCTTGAAAGAGATGCTGGGCTTGTATCCTAGCGCCTTCCGTGCCTTCTGGCTGCTTCCCACCCGCCGCTGCACGTCTCCAATTGGCGCAGGCCGGAACTCCGGCGGAATGCGCTTCCCCATAAGCTCCTCCGCCAGCCCAATAACCTGGAGTACCGAAAACTCTTCATCCCCGCCCACGTTAAAGGCGTCGCCACTTATTCCCGACTCCATCGCCACAATGTTGGCCTGTACCACATCATGCACATGCACAAAGTCAAAGGACTGGGTGCCAGCCCCAAAGACCAGGGGAGGCTGGTCTTGCCGCAACCGGTTGATCACCGCATTGATGAGGCCGCCTGTTTGCCCCGGACCGTACACGTTCATATAGCGAAGAATGACATAATCCAAATCCTTGTGCGTGCTAAAGGCCCTCAAGAGCAGCTCGCCGGCAAGTTTCGTCGCCCCATACATGTTGATGGTGTTGAGCGGATGGGACTCATCCATCGTCGCCTCCGTGTCCCCGTACACCGACGACGCCGAGGAGTACACCACCTTCTTGACGCCTCCCTGCTGAGCCGCATCATAGACGTTGAATGTCCCCATAACGTTGATGTCCAGGGCCAGGCGCATGTCCTGGTTGGATGGCCCCAGGGGCAGCACTGCCATGTGGAACAGGCCCTGCGCCCCCTGCATCGGCTCCAGCAGTTCTTGAGGTTTGGCGATGTCAACTCTATGCAGTTGCACCCGCCCCGATGCCCCTGCGCTCCCCAGGGCGGCCTCCCGCGGCTCCTTGTCCAGCACCCGCACCGAGTCAGCGCCCCGCCTCACCAGCTCCTTTACCAGCGTGGACCCTATAAAGCCACATCCCCCAGTCACGACAAAAGTGTTTCCCTCTATGTGCATCTGTACTTGAACTCCAACATGTGCTTTACTACTTCCTGCCCTCAGCGTCTTACCTAGATGGCTATCTTGCTCGCCCAGCCATGGTTCTGTCGGTACCAGTCCACTGCCTGGCGGATGCCTTCCTCCAGGGGGGTGTCTGCCTCCCACTCCAACAGCTCCTTGGCCTTACTGGTGTCCGCCCACGTACTCTGCATGTCGGCAGGATGACGGGGTTGATGGTCAATGATTGCTTTCCGCTCTACCTGGGTCTCAATAAGGTGAATGAGGTCCATGAGTCTGGTAGTACGTTCCGTCCCCAGGTTGACCACTTCGTAGCCCACTGGCTTCAGTGCAGCCAGGGTTCCCTTGGCAATATCCTCCACGTACGTGAAATCCCTCTGCTGTGAACCGTCGCCATACAGGGTCAGTGCTTCGCCGTCGTGAATCCACTTGATGAAGCGGAATGGCGCCATGTCAGGCCGTCCTGCAGGCCCATAGACGGTGAAGTACCGGGGTACGGTGATGTCAATGCCGTACAGGTGATGGTACGTGGAGCACAGCGCCTCCGCCGCTTTCTTTGAGGCTGCGTAGGGCGAAAGGAGCACGTCTGTGTTGGCCTCCTCCCGGAACGGCTGGGGGTTGTGGGCCCCGTAGAGGCTGGAGGTGGATGCCAGGACGAACTTGTTCACCTCAAAACGCCGGCACAGTTCCAACAGGTTGAGCGTGCCGGTGACGTTGGAATGGAAGAATGCCCACGGATCCACCAGGCTGTCCCGTACCCCGGCCCTCGCTGCAAGGTTGATGACCCCAGCAAAGGGCGCGCCGCCCCGGGAGCCTTGTTCTGTAAAGATGGTTTCTATTGTCCCCAGGTCGGCAACGTCTACTTGATGAAATGTGAACCCTGGAAGGCTATGAAGCTGCTCCAACCTCCACCGCTTTAGCCGGATGTCATAGGAGTTGCAGAGGTCGTCTACCCCGTGGACAGCGTCTCCACGCCTCAGCAGCAGCTCCGCCACCTTGGAGCCAATCATCCCAGCCGCGCCAGTCACTAAATAGGTTGCCATGATTGATAATGCTGCGTCGGTGGACTCAGAAAGTTGCGCCCAGATACATGCAGCAACGTGAGAAAAAGACCACGCTACCGCCTTTCCGCACAGCCCCCTCTTCGTTGCCAGCAGGGCCGCCCGTACCTGTTGCCAGGGTTCTGTGTTCCGCCATGGTCATCCATATAAGGGCAATGACCAGGCTGTCAGAGAATGACATTATGAGTTATGGGCCAGGGCGCCCCTCTGGCAGTCGCCCTTACCAACTGTCAGCGTCTGGTTCTCCAATGGCACAGGTGGAGAGCACTCAGGGCTCTCTATCCTTATCAGCAGCTATAAATGAGTCCCAGCGTGACTCTCGCTCAGCCGTCCCCTTGGAATATGGCCATATGGCCTACTCTGAAAGGCTAATCTACAACCTTCCTGGCGGCAGCGTCAACAGTATCTCTGCCAGATTGTCAACAATTCTTTCAGTTTCATGAAGTTTTATTGGCCTGTTCCTTGGCCCATTCCTGGATCAGAAACGCCACGGCCTATCCTCCCCCCATCCTCCGTATCCCGGCCGTTGCCCCCTCCGGGAAGTACTCCGCCACCGGCACCTCTATCACGCTGGGACCCTCCTGGGCCAGCGCTTCCTTCACCGTCTCGGCAATGTCCTGGGGCCGCTCCACGTAGTAACCCTTCGCCCCATACACCTCCGCCAGCTTGTCAAACCGCGGGTTCGTCAGGTCCACCCCAATGTACCGCCCATCGTACCGCCGCTGCTGCTGGGCCTTCTCCGCCCCAAGGCAGCTATTGTTCAGCACCAGGCACACCAGCGGTATCTTCCAGCGCACCGCCGTGTTCAGCTCCTGGGACGTATACAAAAACCCGCCGTCCCCGGTGATGCTCAGGGCCGGCCGCTCCGGCCTACCCACCTTGGTTCCCAGGCCCACGCAGTACCCCATGCCCAGGCCCCCGTGCTGGGCGTAGTTGAACATCGTCCGAGGCGACTCAAACTCCAGCCGGTCGTAGGCCAGGCCCGGGGCCACTCCCGCATCAATGGTCACCATGCAGTCCGTGGGCAGCGCCTTCCGCAGCTCCGTGTACACCCGCTGGGGCATCATGGGATCGCCTCCCAGACTGGCCTCCGACGCCAGCCGCGCCCGCCTGCGGGCTGCCAGTGCCTCTATCTCACCCCGCCATCCGGGGTTGGCGCGCCCCTCCGGCAACTGCTCCCGCAGCGCCTCCAGGAGCTGCCGCGCCGCCGTCTGGGCGTCTCCTACCATGCCCACCCTCACCGGATAGTTGCGCCCGATCTCCGCCGGGTCTATGTCAATCTGGATGATCTTCGCCCCCCGCTGGATGACGTTGTAGTTCCATCCCGTGGACGGCTGGTTCAAGCGCGACCCCAGGGCCAGGATGACGTCGGCCTTCGCCATAGCCTCCGCCGCCTCCCCCGACCCCCGTCCCCCTGGCGGCCCCACATACAGCCGGTGGCTGTTGGGCACAGCGTCATGGTGCCCGTAGGACGGTACCAGGGCCATGTCCAGGAACTCCGCCAGTTGCACCGCCTCCTCGCTGGCCTCCGAATCAATAATGCCCCCTCCTGCCAGCAGCAGCGGGCGCTCCGCCTGCGCCAGCAGCTCCGCCGCCCGTCGCACCGCCCGCGGGTCTGCGCCGATGCGCCAGTCCACCGTCCGGTACGCCCCCGGGGACTGGGCGTCGTACTCTATGGACGGCCCCTCCAGCAGGTCCCTGGGGATGTCCACGAACACCGGCCCCTTCTTTCCCGACAGCGCCGTGCGGAAGGCATTGTGCAGCGTCTCAGGGATGCGCTGGGCCATGGTCACCTGGGCCGACATCAGGGTGATGGGCTTGAACAGGTTGACCAGGTCAAAGGCCTGGCTGCCGTCCCGGTTCAGGTGCTCCATCGCCGTGTCCCCGGTGATGACCACCACCGGCGCATGACCTTTGTACGCCAGCGCAACCCCCGTCATGGTGTTGGTGGCCCCTGGGCCCGAGGTCGTCAGGCAGGCCACCGGCTTCCCCGAGGCCCGGGCATACCCATAGGCCATGAAGGCCGCCCCTTCCTCGTGCCGCGTGTCAACAAACCGGATGTCCTCCCGCCCGTACATCTCCCCTAGAATGCTATTGATGGTGGTGCCCACCAGCCCAAAAACGTGGTCTACCCCCTCCGCTCGCAGCGCTTCTATGACCGCCCGGGGCGCTGGCATCTGTGTCATGGGACACCTCCTGCTGCTGTTTGAAGGTATACTACTGGGTTTCTGGCCCCTGGTAAAGGTGTAGGCCTAATCCATTGTCATGCTGAGCGAGTGCGAACAAAGGCCCGCGACGTGCCTGCTAAGTCAGCGAGCCATCTTGTCATTCTAGAGCGAGGTGGTCAAACGACATTCGGTCCCAACTACGCTCCGCCTCGCGAAGAATTCCCTACGACGACCGCCTACCGCAGGGCCGTGGCAGCGGCCCGTCGTTGGCTAGACCAAATCTTCACAACCTCTGAGCCGAGTCCCCTTAGCTTGGCGGCGCGGTCGCAAGGCTGCCAGCCCTATCCCCCCAGCCGCTTCACCATCCGAAGCCCCGGCGCATCGTCTGTGTAGAACCCTGGTAGGTCTTTCACCTTCACGTACCCCCGCCGCTCGTAGAAACCGATGGCGTTTGCGTTGTCCGCACGCACCTCCAGCCGCATCCGGTTGCAACCCCGGGCAATTGACTCCGCCTCCAGCTTCGCCAGCAGCAGCCCCCCAAAGCCATGCCCCTGGGCTTCCGCGCGAGTCACAATGGAATACAGGTGCCCCGTGCGGCTCCCCTTCCGCCATAGCACCATCGCATACGCCAGCACCTGTCCGCCCTCCTCTATTATCTTGTACGTGCTGGCCCGGGCATGGGACAGCAGGTACCTCAGCCGCGCTTTGGGGTACTGGTCCAGGGGAAAACCCACGCGTTCCAGTTCCGCCAGGGCCTCCAGGTCAGCCACCGTACAGGGCTCCAACGTCGCCTGGGACATAGTCATGCGCCCGCTGCTTCGCTCGTTTGAGGGCGGATGGGTGACAAAAACCTCTGTGTGCCTTCCATGTAACATGGGCAAGGATGTATTGCGCAAGGTCTTTTCCCAGGCCCTATTGTATACCAGCGCCATGGACGTACAATATCAGTATCGCTAGTTCTTCATCGTGAGCAGGCCCGCCATGCCCATCTACGAATACCGCTGCAACCAGTGCAACCTCAAAAGCAGTCACTTCTTCCGCAGCATCTCCGCCGTCACCACCCCCAACTGCCCCCGCTGCGCCAGCCCCGACCTGCGCCGCGTCATGTCCACCTTCGCCGTCCACGCCTCCTGGGACGCTAACCTCCCCTCCGATGAGACCCTGGGCGACTTTGACGATAATGACCCCCGCAGCATGGCCCAGTGGCTCAACGGCATGCGGCGGGATATGGGGCCCGACTTCGGCCGCGACATGGACCAGTGGATAGACGAAATGGATGCTGAGGCCGCTGGCCCTGACGGCGGCGGTCTGGAGGAGTAGCCATGCCCCTCTACGAGTTCCGCTGTGACGCCTGCGGGCAGGTGACCACCGTCTTCACCCGCTCCATCGGCGCTCCTGTGGAGCCCGTATGCAGCGCCTGCGGCGGCCGTGCCCTGCGCCGCGCCCTCTCCACCTTCGCCATCGGCAAGACCGTCCAGCAGGTCCACGAAGCCGCCGGCCCAACCCCCCGCTACCCCGACAACGACTTCTATAGCGACCCCCGCAACATAGGCCGCAACGTGGAGGAGACCTTTGCCCGCCATGGCATGGAGCTTCCAGAGAAGGTGCGGGAGACCATTGACGCCGCCCGCGACGGCGCTCCCCCAGGCGGCCTGGACCTGTAGCCAGGCCACGCACCCTGGACTTGTGCCATGCCAGGGGAGCTGGACCGGTGGCAGACATTATCTATATCTATCTCCCTCCCCCTCCCCCTGGGGGGGGCAGGGTGAGGACCTACAACCCCTCTCTCTGAGAGCCTGCCCTGGTGAGCCGAAGCTCCGACTCTATCGCAAGTCCCGCACGAAGTCGGGACCCTGAGCAAAGTGAAGGAGCAGCCGAAAGGGGAGAAGGATAGGGTGAGAGTGAAGCGCCTGTATGCCAGAGCATCCGCTTCGCCTCAGTATCCTCGCAATAAATAAAGGAGGCCCCACGTGGCGTCACGTTTTGAAAAATTCTCCCCACGGGCACGCCAGGCCCTTTCCTACGCCCAGGAAGAAGCCCAGCGCCTCAACCACAACTACATCGGCGCCGAGCATATCCTCTTGGGCCTCCTTCGGGACACGGATAGCATGGCAGCTCTTGTGCTCAGCCGCCTCTCCATTGACCCGGCCAAGGTCCGCTCCCAGGTGGAGGCCCTCATCCGCTCAGGCGAGCGCCAGCCCTCCCCACGCGAAATCGGCCTTACGCCACAGTCTAAGAAGACCTTAGAGCTGGCCGTGGACGAGGCCCGCCGCCTGAACGACCACTACATCGGTACGGAGCACCTGCTGCTTGGACTTCTTCGAGAAGGTGAAGGCGTGGCTGCGGGTGTCCTTGACAGCCAAGGCCTGGACCTGGAAAAGGCCAGAGTGGCTTTCTCTTCCCTCCCCCGGGTAGAGACAACCCAACCCCCGGTTCCTCCACCCATGGGCAGGGGCCTCCTGCGCCGCCAGGGTGCACGTCGCCCAACTCTTGGCCGGATCGGCGATGACCCCAGCGAATTCATCCTCCTCCGACGCCAGGCTGCCGCAAAGGTCGCCGGCCTCTACGTCATCGTAGACCCCACCCTCACCGGCGGACGCGACGTCCTGGAGGTCGCCCTGGCCGCCCTCAGAGGAGGCGCCACCGCCATCCAGCTTCGCGACAAGACCCGCGACAAGGGCGACCAGCTCCCCGTAGCCCACGCCCTCAAGGCCCTCTGCGACCAGCATAGCGCCGTCTTCATCGTCAACGACCACGCCGACCTCGCTCATGCCGCTGATGCCCACGGCCTCCACGTCGGCCAGCACGACCTCCCCGTACCCGAGGCCCGCGCCATCCTGCGCCCCCACCAGTTCATCGGCACCTCCAACGCCCTCCTCCGGGAAGCCATGGCTTCCATGGCCCAGCAAGCCGATTACCTGGCCGTGGGCGACATCTTCGGCACCGCCTCCAAGCCCGGCACCCGTCCCGCCGGCCTGGAAGCCCTCCGCCAGGTGCGCCAGGCCGTCAATGACCTCCCCATCGTCGCCATCGGCGGCATCAACCTCGCCAACATTGACCAGGTCCTGGACGCAGGCGCAGACGGCGTCTGCGTCATCAGCGCCGTCTGCCAGGCCCCCGACCCCGAAGCCGCCGCCCGCACCCTCGTCCAGCGCATCCACACCCACAAAACCCGGCAATAGCCCGCTAGCGCCAGCACCTTTGTCTTCGTTACGTAAATAACCTTTGCCTCCCGTTGTGCAGATGCCGTCCTGAGTGAGCCGTTAGCCCTGAGTGGAGCGAATGGGCTGCCGAAGGAGGGCCACGCCCTCGCCGGGAGCAACTGGGGGTATAGAAGTCTCTGCTATGCAGGAAAAGCTCAAAGGCGTATTCATCCCCCTTGCCCCCCATCCAAAAACCAGATACTCCCCATCACAAAATAGGGCTTCTCCTGTCCCCGGTCCCTCAGGTATAATAGCTGTTACCGACATCATGAATCATTTTGCATAACAGGCTCAGGCCCCCTTCCCTGGGCCTGCCCTTTTGACTGCAGAAGGCGGTTTATCCATGCTCAGCACCGCGGCCATCGGAAGCCGCAAAAAGACATCCCTCTGGCGCCTCTCCCTGGGCTTCATCGTCTCCGCCCAGTTCCTCACCGCCTTGGGCTTCGGCCTCGTCGGCCCCTTCATGCCCCTCTTCATCCGCGAGCTCGGCGGCTACACCCCCCAGGAGGCCGCCTTCTGGTCCGGCATTATGGCTGGCGCCAACGGCCTCGTCATGTTCCTTATCAGCCCCATGTGGGGCACCCTCTCCGACTGGTTCGGGCACAAGCGCAACGTCCTCCGCGCCTCCTTCGCCACCGCCGCCGTCATGGGCGCTACCGCCCTCCTGCAGAACACCGGCCAGCTCATCGCCAGCCGCATCCTCATGGGCGCCGTCAGCGGCGTCTTCCCCGCCATGCTCGGCCTCGCCGGTTCCATCATCCCCAGGGCTCGCCTCGTCTTTGCCGTCGGCATGGTCCAGGGCGTCAGCTCCCTGGGCATGATGATCGGCCCCCTCATCGGCGGCATGATCGTAGACCAGGCCGGCTACCGCTTCACCTTCCTCCTCTCCGGCGTCATCATCGCCCTGGGCGGCGTGCTGGTCCTCACCATGGTGCACGAGGCCTTCCACAAGAAGAAGGCCGAGGCCCACAACCTCAAGAGCTTCGGCGGCGAGCTCAGTGTCCTTACCCACACCCCGGGCGTCACCCCCGCCCTGGCCATGGTCTCCCTGGTGCAGATGGCCCCCAACCTGGTCTTCCCCGTCTTCGGCCTCCTGGTGGCCGACATCGCCTCCCGGGGCAACGCCGCTGCCGCCGTTGGCCTCGTCTTCACTGTCATGGGCTCCGCCAACACCGCCGCCGCCTTCGCCACCGGCGTCCTCTCTCACCGCCTCGGCCTGCGCTGGCTCTTCATCATCGGCGGCCTCACCGGCGCAGCCGGCGCCCTCGCTATGACCACCGCGCAGTCCATCCCCCTCATCCTCGGCCTCAGCGTCTTCCTGGGCCTAGCCGTCGGCATGCTTGCCACTTCCGCCAGCGGCCTCGTCGGCCAGATGGCCCCCTCCAGTCGCCAGGGCTCCGCCTTCGGCCTCGTCCAGAGCGCCAACGCCATCGGCTTCGGCTTCGGCCCCTTCCTCGGCGGCCTCATCGCCCACTCCTTCGGCCTCCGTGTCCCCTTCCTCATAGAGGGCGCCCTCTTCCTGTTGCTTCCCCTCCTGGTCCTGGGCATCCCCCAGGCCGCCGCCCGCCCTGCTTCCGCCCCCCGGCCCGCAGAACGGTAGAAGAAGCACCCGCCACAAATGCATCAGGGGCACGATATATCGCGCCCCTTCCTGTATTCCCGTGAAATTCACCCATTGGTGACTTGTAACCTATTTTATGCCCACATTGTCATAGCTACCAGCTACAAATTTCTGTTAGTGTGAATGCGCCAATTTGTGTAAAATGGCGTATCAAACATCCTGCAATTACTTAGATAATTGCACGTTCACCGTGTTTACTTATAACCCGGCAAGGGGTATGGTGGCCCCAAGCAGCGTTATGACGGTGTGGCCCTGCAGAGTGAAGACCCACCCCAGCCCGCCCCCTGACCCTGGTGGCCGCCCCCAAATATACAACACATGACGGGTGTACAGCACTGAGTCCATGATGTAGGCTTGAACAGAGTAGAAAGTCTGTTTGGAACCGGTGGACCGGAACAGCGATAAATAGTGTGTTCTCCTGGTTTCCTTATCAATTATGCTAGCTGAGTTTCCCTTCATTCCAACTAAGAGGTGAACGTGATGCGTTATTTGCCCTTGACCTTCCATACCAAAATGTTAGCTTTAATGATCGTTGCTACAGGAGTTGTCCTTACCGCTGGTCTCCTCATCACATATAGGTTGGCCCCTTCTGAAGGTGCTGATATAAGACAAGCGCCTTCAGACCAAGACAGGGTTATTTACCAAAGAGTGAGGCTAGTCCAGGGAGGTAATTTCCCAACAACTATGAAGACCCCGACTGGTGTTATCATTGAGCAGTTTGCTGAGGTTATTAGGGAAAGCTGGTATCGGATTGATGAGAACAATCTTGTAATAGAAGGACACGAGGTCTTTTCAACGCCTGACGGTCGGATTTTCCAGGAAGGGATGATTGACCGGACCGGTAAGGTCACGGAAAGAACGATTTGGGATAGAGAAATCTCTGCATTTCGGCCTCGGGAACTTGGTCAACTATATAAAGACCCAGATACCGCGCAAGTTAATAAATTAGAACAGTATCTAAACGACTCTAAGTGGATAAAAATAGACGAAAATGAAGAAAGTATGGTTTTTCGACAGGTCTCAACAGTCACGGAAGACAACCCCTATGGCGTTACTGTTACCCATGCACTAGACAGAGCTACAGGTCGTGTTGTCAGAACAACCGTCGAGCAAAACACTGTCGGAGGCTTTTTCCTGGAGTCTGTGTTTGAAGCATTTGCCGTTTATGACCTTGCGACTGTTGAGCCCAAAGTTTGGGAACCCTACATCAGATAGCAAAGAGGAGTGTGTCAATGGTTACGAAGGCAAAGGTCTCAGCCATTGCAATCGCAGCAGTAATAGTCTTCGCGGGGGTATCAAGCCTGTACGCCGGCAACTATTGGAGCAAGACTATCAGTGGTGTCGATTTGACTGCCCAATCCTGGATGGTTGATCATCTGTTTTGGACTTGGAGTGGTGGTGCTGATTCGGATTCGACTGAGGCCATAGCTATTGCCGTTGAGAATTATGGTATGGAATATTGTGACCTAATGTCTTTGCAGCGCTGGTATTCAAGCCACTGGCAAAATCATGCAACTTGGGCCTCAGCAAGTGGCGGTTTCGCGTATCTTACATCGGACTTCTGTGAGTTTTCTCACACATTAGCTTCCGAGGGTGAGCATCTCTTTTTCGACTCCGGGTATGGGATAAGCGAAACTCCATACACAGAGGATTGGGATTTTCCCGGTTATTGCCCCTGGTGGTATCAGTGCTGAACGAAATCAGTAAACACTGAGGCCCAGACGCTCCGCTAGGGGTGTCTGCCCCTCACACCCCTGGCCTCTCCCTCCACCACCCTGTCGCCTCCTGGTAGGCCTGCGCCGCCCGCAGCACCGTCGCCTCCCCAAAGGGCCGGCCAATGAGCTGCAACGACAGCGGCAGCCCGTCTTTGGAAAACCCAATGGGCAGCGCCAGCGCCGGCAGCCCCGTCAGGTTGAACGGGTTGCTGAAGCTCGGCCCGCCCGGTCCCGCCGGCGGCGCATCCAGCCGCGGCGCCGTCCCCACCGAGCTCGGCGCAACCAGCACGTCCACACCCGCCAGCGGCGCCAGGTAGTCCCGCCGCATCGCCTTTCGGTCCTCCTGCGCCTGCGCGTGCTCCGTCGCCGGAATGCTCACCCCCTGCTCTAGCCGCGTCCGGCAGTTCGGCCCGTAGTCCTGGATCCGCGTCTGCATCCACCCCCGGTGGTACGCCGTCGCCTCCGGGTACACCACCGCATTGTACAGCGCCCGCCCGTCCCAGCTCCGCCCTAGCGCCACATCCTGCACCGCCGCTCCCAGCTCCCCAAACACCCCCAGCGCCGCCTCTATGCCCCTGGCCACTTCCTCGCTCAGGTCCACGAAAAAGTCCTTCCGAAGCACCCCTATCCGCAGCCCCCGCACCCCCTCCTTCAGGCCCGCCGTGTAGTCCTCCACAGGCACATTCGCCGAGTCCATATCCTTGGGGTCGTACCCCGCGATGGCCCCCAGCATCAGTGCGCAGTCCTCCGCCGTCCGCGTCATCGGCCCCACATGGTCCAGCGACCAGCTCAGCGGTACCACCCCGTACTTGCTTACCCGGCCATAGGTGGGCTTCAGCCCCTCGATGCCGCAGTTGCTGGCAGGCCCCCGGATAGACCCTCCCGTGTCCGTCCCGATGGCCCCCATGGCCAGCCCCGCTGCTGCTGCCGCCCCCGACCCGCTGCTGGAGCCCCCCGGGAAGTGGTCCGTGTTCCATGGGTTCCGCGTCGCCCCAAAGTGCACGTTCACCATCGTCCCCCCCATGGCAAACTCCGAGAGGTTCAGCTTCCCCAGTAGCACTGCTCCTGCCGCCGCAAACCGCTCTATCACCGTTGCATCCTCGTGGGGCACGAAGTGCGCCAGGATGGCCGACCCCGCCGTCGTCCGCACGCCCCGCGTATACACCAGGTCCTTCACGGCGATTGGCACCCCCTGCAGCGGCGACGCCACCCGCCCGGCCGCATACGCCGCCTCCGCCAGCCGCGCCTGGTTCATCGCCCGGTCCGCCAGCACCGTGATGTACGCGTTCAGCACCCGGTCCACCGTCGCCATACGCTCCAGGTGCGCCCTCGTCAGCTCTACCGGCGACAGCTTCCCGCTGCGCATCAGCCCTGACGCCTCCGCAATCGTCAGGTAGCACAGCTCCGTATTGCCCGTGGTCATCGCCTTAGCCTCTCCCACTTGATCGGTACCCGCGTAGGGGCGCAAGCCTTGCGCCCCGTCTCCCGAGCCGTTGTCATCCCTGCGTCCTCCCCTTCTGCAAAGATTGGCCCTAGTATACAGTCAAACCGTGCTGAACAGACCCGCCCTGGGGTCGGACGGCCTGTCGGCTGGGTCCTGGCCTCCTGCCCACCTCACATCCTACCCAACCCCTTGCGCCCCGACCCTCTGTCGTTCCGAGCGAGGCGGTTCGACGACGTCTGCCATCCCCAGCGCCAGCCGAGCGAAGGAACCCTCACCCGTCCGCCTTCACGTGAGGGCTGTGGCAGCAGCTCGCCGCCTCGCCAGAGGCCGCCGCCCATTGTCATCCTGAGTGAGGTGGTCAAACGCACTCGCCATCTCCAGCGCCAGCCGAGCGAAGGAACTCTCACCCGTCTGCCTTCACGCAAAGGGCTGCGGCAGCAGCCCGCCCTCCCGCTATTGCCAACAGCTTTTCATCCTTCAGGACGCCACTGGCTAACCAGGCGGCCAGGCAACCCCCACTGCCCCCCTCCCTGTGCTAGAATACCCCCGCATAGAGAAAACGGGATACCCCGTGTGCCTGACCCTCCAGATGTAAAGGAATACCCACAATCATCTAACAGGGAGGTCCAACGTGGTAGGAACAGTTAACGCTCAGAAAGTCACCGTATTTGATCCCAGAGGCTACCCTCCAAGGATAACGCCAAAGCCAATGGCCCCCCGTCTGGACACCCTGGACGGCAAGACCATCTATCTGGTAGACCCCCAGTTTGACGACTCCGGGCTCTTCCTGGAGCAACTCCAGGCCTGCTTTGCCGACCGTATGCCCACCGTCAAGACCAGGATGGTCAAGCTTAACTCCGTCTACCACCGCGACGACCCCAAGACGTGGGAAGAAATTAAGGCCAATGGCCACGCCGCCATCATCGGCGTCGGCCACTGAAGCACCTGCGCGCCGGCGGTCGCCGCGCATGCCATGACCCTGGAAAGCCAGTATAACCTCCCCGTCGTCGCTATCCACACCAACGCCTTCAGGGCAGTTGTGGAGTCCGTCACCCGCACCGGCGGTATGCCCGACGCCCGCTACGTCTTTGTCCCTATGCCTGTCATGGGCAAGTCCGCCCAGCAGCTCAGGGGCTATGTGGAAGGCAAGGACCCCGTGTCCGGCCGGCCCGTGCTGCAAGAGATCATTGAAGGCCTCACTGGCGAAGTCACCCCAGGCATCCGCCGCGCCATCCCCTTTGACCGCTCAACCCCCCGCCTCCTGGAGCCCGATACCGAGGACAACCTCCAGCGCCTTTTCCTGGACAACGACTGGACCGATAAGCTCCCCATCATCCTGCCTACGGAGGAGCGTGTGGCCGCCATGCTGGCTGCCACCAGCCACAAGCCCGGCGAGGTGGTAGGCCATATGCGTCCCACCAACCACCGCGAGGCCTGGGAATATACCGTTGAGAAGGTTGCCGTCAATGCCGTCATGGCCGGCGCCAGGCCCCAGTACTTCCCCGTCATCCTGGCCCTGGCCGCCAGCGAGGTCAGTGCCCGCGCCAGCACCAGCAGCTCCGCCGCCGCCATGGTGGTCGTCAATGGCCCCATCCGCCGCGAGATCGGCATGAACTGGGGCATCGGCGCCATGGGCCCCTACAACCATGCCAACGCCACCATCGGCAGGGCCTACGGCCTCCTCTCCCAGAACCTCCAGGGCGGCTCCGTCCCCGGCTTTACCTATCTCGGCAGTGTCGGCAATAACTACGCCTACAACAGCATCACCTTTGCAGAGAACGAGGAGGACAGCCCCTGGGAACCCTTCCACGTCCAGCATGGCTTCAAGCCTACCGACAGCGCAGTCAGCGTCTTTTCCGGCTTGCGGGCCACCACCTTCGTCCTGGGCCTCCGTGAGAAGCACTGGCAGGACCACGCCCGCTATATGCTCCGTGGCCTCAGCGGCCACAGCAATCCGACCCTCCTGGTAGACCCCCTCACCGCCCGCCAGTTCATTGACCGCGCCGGCTTTGACACCAAAGAAAAGCTCATCCAGTGGGTCTACGAAAACGCCCAGATGCCCGCAGGCGTCTATTGGGACTACCAACTCGTCCAGAACTACCTCTATGCCAGGGCCGCCTTCGGCGAAGAGCCCTACGCCTCCATGCTCAAGGCCGCCCCGGACGAGCTGATTCACGTCTACCGGCCCCAGGATATCCACGTCGTGGTCGTCGGCGGCGACACCAACGGCTACTGGCGCATCATGGATGCCAGCTACCACAAGACCGTCTCCGTTGACGCCTGGAGATAACCCTGTCCGCCTTCACCAACCCATCATAACAGGTAGGGGCGCAAGGTCGGAGACTCGCGACCTATCGGAGCCTTGCGCCCCTACCCGTTGTCATTGCTACGAAAATAACCTCTTTCTCGCAGTGTGCATAGGGCCGCGCCCTCGCCGGGGATGCGGCAGCAGCCCCGGCCCCCCTGCCAACTCCCCCTTCCCCAA
>JACQOP010000013.1 GCA_016202485.1 Chloroflexota bacterium
CCTTGGTGAGGTCCGGGACGCTGGGGATGGCCGGGGCCTGGGGCAGGACGCTAGCCGCAACCTTGGTGAGGTCCGGGACGCTGGGGATGGCCGGGGCCTGGGGCAGGACGCTAGCCGCAACCTTGGTGAGGTCCGGGACGCTGGGGATGGCCGGGACCTGGGAACCCGAAGGGACATTGATAGACAGGGAGAGCGGGGAGGACCCGAACAGCCCACCCTGTCCCGAGGCTGGAGAAGGCGCCGCCCCCGTAGTAGCCTGGCCCTGGCGAGAGGATAGATAGAGCACAGCTCCCCCCGCCAGAAGTCCAGCTGGCAGCATCCAGTCCTTCATTTTAGCCCCTTAGCCAGGGAAGGAGACGGGCTAAACCCTTGCCTAGATTCTCCCCAGACTCCTCGGCAATCTTTTGGATGGTTATATCTACCTTACCGGCGGCCACGGCATTAGCTCCGTCCTCATTGACCAAGCGGAAGCTGCGGAAGGGGATGCTCTCCACCGTCTTAGTGGAGAGCTGGGGGATGCCCAGGCGCTCGCGCCCGTCCAAGTAAAGCCCCAGGACATAGTTGGAGTTGTTGACTACCTCAATATAGTCCATGGGGGCGTATTTTTTGGCCACCGGGTCCGCCTCCAGATTCTCAATCCAAGAAACTCCGGCGGCAATCTCGGAGTTGCGATAGGCGATTGGGGGAGAGCCGTGGCCCGCCCGCTCGCGCTGGCGGGCCACGATACTCTTAGCAGACATAGTCATCCCCATTTAGGCGTAATAGGCAGTAGCGGGGATGCGAATGACGCAATAGTCGGGTTGGAGAATGTCGGTGGCATCGGATTTGAACTCCAGGATGAGCAGCCCGTCTTCCTTGGCCAGGCTGCGGGGAAGGGCATCCATGATTTCGGGGAGGGGGATGCGTTTGGCCTTGTCGTTGGCATCGCCATCCAGCTCCTCGGTGCGCATCTCGAAGACGACCACCCGAGAACGGCGGTTGGGGTCGGCATGGGTGAAACGGAGCAGCCCGTTTTCCTGGGTGGCGTCGCCTGTGGTATCGTCGATGAGGCTGACATAGATGTAGCCCTGGTTCTGAGGCTCAGAGGCTTTGCCGTAGCCGAAGACGATTTGCTGAGCGGCGGGAATGGTGAAGCCATTCCCCAGCTCAATCCACTTGCCCGCGAAGACGGAGACATCGGTGGGACCCGCTATGTCCATGAAATCGGAGGCCTGAAGCGTCTTGCGGAAGCCCGCAGGCCCGGCCTTGACCCCTAGAAGGGTGGGCATATAGCTCAGAGGATTATTACCCATGTTTCTCTCCTTCTTAATCTACTGGGCTCGGGAAAGCCAGGAGATGGTGCCGTCCATGACGGCGTTGATGGTTACCACCCGGCCATCCTCGCCGCCCACGGCGGCCCCGGCCAGGATGCCCCCGACGAATTGGCCCATGGCAGGGCCCAGAATCCTGGCTCCCAGAGACACTGAGACCCCTCCCAGGATGCCCGAGAGGGCCTGACCGCCGGCGGATTTAACGCGCCCCATGCTGGGAATAGCCTGAACATCTGCCATAATTTCCTCCTTTGGGAATTAGGCTTTTCTCATAGTTTAAGGGATAAGGCGGGGGAAGCGTGAAGGGGATGGGGGGGGTTAGGGGCCAGTTTTTTCCATTGGGACGGGGCGATGGACCTGGATGTGGCGATGAGGGTCTACCACCACGAAATGATAGGGGGGGAGGGTGGAGACCACCTCCGAAAGGCCAGCCACAGTATCCTCCAGGGCGTTGCGGTCATTGCGACCGGTGAGCCGGAAGAGGAAGAGGTAATCGCAGAGGTTCACCAGGTTAGGGGCCAGGTCCACCAGGCGATGGGCCACGAAGCCCAGGGAGAGGTCTAGGTGGCGGGAGAAGCGGCGTAGGTGATTCAGGCCCTCGGCCATGGGGCGACCCCCGCCGGGGGCATAGGACGCGGCCTCATCCACCAGGAAGAGAGCGGGGCGCCGGGCCTCAGGGATGATAAAGAGCTCCACTACGGTGTCCAGCTCCTCTAGGGCCTCGGGACCGTAATCAATGAACCGGGGGACATAACGGGAATAGCCATCGTGCTCATCCTGGGGGTCATAGACGAAAGAGGAGGGGGCCTGGTCCAGGATATAGCGAGCCAGGACGCTCTTGCCCGTCCCGGGCAGGCCGAAGATGCAGAAGCGTTTAGCCTTGAGGTTGATTTGCATGGGGTTAATGGTGGGATATGGCCCTGGTTGCTTTCGGGGTTTTGGCTCTCTGGCGGCGGGGTTCTGGGGACAAAGCTGGCGGGGCGGGTGGAGGGGCTACCGCTTCGGGCAAGGCCGGGGGAAGATATTTTTTGAGGTTGGCCTGGACCAGGGCCTTATTGCCCTCCAGGAGGTCCCGAGCTCGGGACAGCGGCATATCCCCACCCACGGCCTTGAGGGAGTCCAAGGCCTCTAGGAGACCTTGGTAGATAGCCTCTTCCGGGCTGGCGCTGGGGGTAGGCATGGGGACCTCCTGGCGGGTATTATGGGACTGGGGAGATGGGGAGGAATTGGCTGGGGGCGCAGCATGGCCTGAGCGAGCGCTGATGGCGTAGCGGATGGTCAAATTGGTCTGCTCGATGGCTCCCAGAAGACGCTCTAAGAAGGAGGGGCTTTCCCAGAGAGATGGGGCTTTCACCACCTGGGCCTCTTTTTCCGGGGCTTTCAGGTCCCGGAAGGTGTAAGTGGCTGGTTTAGGCAAAAGATACCTCCAGGGTTTCCCATTCTGGGGTGGCTGATTTCGTGGCTGGTTGGGTGGTTGGTTTTTTGGTCGGTTGACTGGCGGATTTTCTGGCTGGTTTTTCGGGCAGGGTGGCTGATTTAGCTTTGGGATGAAGCTGAACAGGCCAACGATGACCGCAGCAATAGAAGCTGGCGTGGCGGGCCAGCTTAGCTTCGCCGCATTTAGGACAAATGGCTGATTGTCTGGTCATTTGCCTGGCTGATTTCCTGGTCGATTGGGTGGCTGATTCCCTGGTTTAATTGTGGCAGGTTTTGCTGGGTGGCGGGAAGCGACCCCAGGGCCATAAGGGGCCTCTTTTTTCCAAATGCGAAAGATGGTGGTAAGGGAAAGTCCGGTCTGGGAGGCGATGGCCTTATAAGGGAGATGCAGGCGGGCCAGGCGGAGAACCAGGAGAACTTGGGCAGGGGTAGCTTTAGGGGAACGCGGCATTAAACACTCATCAGAAAAAGGTTCCTTTATCCTCCGCCCCTCTCAGCTTGGGGGCTTTAGCTTCGCCCCGGGGGGGACCTTTTAATGGCCTCAAGAACAGCCCCCCTCGGGGGTCTGCCCAGGCGCTTGCCCTCAGCCCGGGCGCGGGCCAGGCCCGCCTTAGTGCGCTCGGAGCGGCGCTGGCTCTCCATGCGGGCCACCCAGCCCACGATGGAGTAGAGTAGGTCCCCCAGCTCACCGGGGGCCTCCGTCCAGGGCTCCTGATAGGAGACCACCCGCACCCCGGAGCGGCGGAGGCGGTCCACCAGGCCTAGGATGGCCAGGGGGCCAGCCCGGGTAAGGCGGTCCATGGACCAGACATAGAGCGTCTGGAAACGGCCCTTATGGGCGTCCTCCAGGAGGCGGGCCAAATTCGCCTGATGGCCAGCGCGCCAGGCACTCTCCGCCTCCTGATAGATGGCCACCACCTTGTCCTCGTGGCGCTGGGCCATGACCATCAGGGCGGGGAGCTGATTCTGGGTATGCTGCTCCTGGGTGGACACCCGGAGGTAGAGGGCGGCTCTCACAAAACTCCCTTCAACATTCGGAACAGACGCTGCTGCTGCTTCATGCGCCACTCCTTCTACATGATTTCCCACGAGCAACAATTACCACCGCCCCGAAGGGATTCGGCCTGGAAAATCCTCCCAAGCGATTAATGGACACCCACTGGGCAGCCCAATAGCCGAACATCAAAAACTTGTAGCGCGCCAGTGAATCCCAGCCCTTGCGCTCGGCCTCATCTAGGGCTTCCATCTGGAGGCGAAATCGGTCATTCATCAGGGCGGCTTTAGCAGCTTTTATAGCATGTCGCATAGGGGGGGGTGACCTATATATCCCTTATTTTTCCTATCTCCCAGCATTTGATACCCCAAAGGGATGAGCACATACTCTCCACAATCGCAATGGCAAATCATGGAGAGCCAGCCCCAGTGGTTCTGCCAGCCGATATGCTTTATGAAGCGCCCACAATGAGACATCATCTTCTTCCTCGCTCCTGCAATCTCCGGGCCACCGTCTGAGGGCTGACGGGCTGGGCTTTGGTGTCAATGGCCCGCATCCGGTGGGTGATGTAGACCGCCAGGCGTTTGAGGCCCAAGCCCTGAGCCAGGCCCTCCTCCAGCCAGTCGGGGGGTATATCTATCCTGGGACGGCCATTGGGTTTTGGCTCCTTGGCGACGGGGTTCTGGGTGGGGGTTTTCGTGGTCATGGCGACCTCCTATATACCGGCTCTTGCCTCCCCAGGCCGCCCACGCCCCGGACCAGGGTGGGGGAATAGCGCTGGCGGCAGGGGCAGACCTTGCAGACCTGGCCCGTGCCCCACAGGTTGCAGAGGTCCTTCCCGGGCAGAAGGCAGGAGGCGCAGCGGTCGGAGCACAGGAGCGAGGCCCCCGCAGCGCGACATGAATGGACCAGGAAAGTCTGCTCCGGCGTCTGGAGTGGGTCAACGGAGGGACGCTGATAGAACCTGGGCCTAGTCATGTTTCTTTCCCTCCAGGCCCCTGAGCCGCAGGGCCCGGGCCACCACCACGCGGGAGTAGCGGGGGAGCTTGCCCAGGGCCTGGGCGTGGGCCTTGGCCAAGTCCAGGTCGGGGGTGTCCTGGTTCTGGCCCCGGGCCATGACGAAGTAGTGCTGGGGGCGACGACTAGGGCTGGGCATGGAATCCCTCCTGCTTGAGAATCCCCTCGGCCTCCCGCACCGCGGCGGGCTGGGCCCAGGGGTGGACCCGGCGGACGCTCTCGCTCACCTGGCGGTCGCCCATATGGGTATAGACATCCGTGGACTGAATGGAGGCATGGCCCAGATAATCCCGCAGCTCTTTGAGGTCCACCCCTTTTTGATAGAGATGGGTGGCCATGCTATGACGGAGGAGATGCGCATGGACCCGTAGGGGGAGGCCGGCTGTCTCCCCCGCCCGGGCCAGGAAGCGGTTCACATCCTTACCGCTGAGGGCCTGGCCCTGATAGGTGAGGAAGAGTAGGGGGATGGGCCGAAGGATGAACTGCTCCCTCACGGCCAGATAGGAGCGGACGGCTTCCTGAGCCGGGGGCAGGAACTCCACATAGCGAGAGGCGGCGGCGGTCTTGCCCGTGCGCACATAAATCTTGCTCTCGCCCCAGAGGAGGTCATGGGTGGTAAGGGCCAGGGCTTCCCCCACGCGCAGGGCACCGGAGTAGAGCACCCGGGTCAGGGCCTGGTTGCGCCGGCCCAGGGGGGAGAAGGGCAGGGCGGCAATGAGGGCCTCGATTTGGGGCAGGGAGAGGTAGAGCGGGAGAGGGCGGGTGCGGCGGGGGAAGGGGAGCAGGGTGGCCGGGTTCTGGGCTACCAGATTCTGAAGCAGCAGATAGGCCCCGAAGGTATGCAGCACCGCCACGATATTGGCCAGGCTGCCGGGGGAGACCTGCGCCTTAGAAAGGATGTAGGCCTCCAAACTCATATAGGTCAGGCTAGAGACGGGGGTTTGGGGACCGCGCCAGCGTGCGAAGGCCCCGAGATGGCGGCGATGCGAGGCGCAGGTCCGGGGCGAGAGCCGGCGGATATTCTGCGCGTAGAGCACAAAGGCGTCGATGGCCTCGGTCAGGGTCGGGGAGCTATCCATGTCGCCTCCGGGGGGAGACATAGGAGACGGTCTGCCCCAGGCTCAAGATTTTCCGCTCCCGCTCGAGGCTCTCCAGGGCCCGTTTGAGCTTGGAGAGGGCGGGCTGGGGGGGAGTGCCGGGGCAGGAGGGCAGGTGCAGGGTTTCGTCCAGGTTCAGGGCGCGGCCCCGCTGCCAGCCAATGAGCTGGCCGCAAAGGGCGCAGCGGGAGAGAGCGCGCTTGGGATTCATCTTAGAACACCTGCCCTAATTATCCCATCCGGGGTCAAGGGGGGTTGTCGCAGAGCGGGCCGCCTCTACCAGGGCTATCAGCTCCCGGAGCAGCTCCAGAGTGAGGTAAAAGTTGTTAGGGCCATAAGCCAGGTGAATGCCCCAGACCTGGTCTGAGGTGAGGCCTTCGGCGGGTGCCTGGACGCGGGTGGCGTGGGCGGTGCCGCCGGGACAGACGGGGAGCAGGTTCATGGCGAGTCCTCCTCAAAGAGGGGTTCGATGGTAGCAGGGGCGGGAGTCGAACCCGCGCCTCCAGCATATGAAACTGGCGGCTTAGCCACTTGCCCTCCCTGCGTCAGCTCTGGGGCGGCGGGGCGGTGGTCCTTGGCGAACTTGAGGGCGGCGGCATCCCGCTCCTGGCGCGACACCTCCTCCAGGAGGTGCTTGAGGCGGCGGGTGGTGGACTCCAGCTCCCCGATGAGCTTGGCGAGCTTGCGGCTGGTGGGGGCCATGCGGCGCAGCGTCTGCTTGCGGAAGGCCATCTGCTAATCCTCCTGGCTATCCTCTGGGCCCGGGGCCTGATATAATCGTGGCCCTGGGCTTTTGGCACCTGTGCTAAAACTAGACTAGTCTAACTAGTTTAACTTGTCAAGGGGTTTTGGCACCATTTTGGGGAGGGATTATGGCTTCACCCAAGACTTTGAAGGAAGTGGATGAGCGTCTATGGAGGGAGAGCAAGAAAGCGGCCATAGACCGGGGGATGGCCCATTGGCGCTGGGTGATGGAGGCGATAGAGGAGAAGCTGAAGCGGGGGGGGAGGAAAAGCGAAATGGGGGCTAGCTAGGGGGTTAGGTAATACGGACATATAATACGGGCATGTAATAAGGGCGTTGTAAGCTTCCTTCTCTCCGGAGCCTAGACACGAGGGGTCTTATTCTCTATAATAAGGCCGCGAATGGAGGCCAGCGCCTTTTGACCGAACCCTCCCGGGAGCCAAAGCCCCAGTCTCGAGCCTCGGCCTCACCGCCCGAGGCTTCTCTATCTAGCTCCCCGCAGCCTCTAGCGGCGGGGGCGCTGGCTGCCCTGGCCCAAAGGCTGCGCCGCCAGGTCATCCGCATGACGGCCCAGGCAGCCAGTGGCCACCCCGGCGGCTCCCTCTCCGCCACGGACATCATAGCCACCCTCTACTTCGGCGGGGTGCTGCGGCATCGCCCTAAAGAGCCCAAGTGGGAGGGGCGGGACCGCTTCATCCTCAGCAAGGGACACGCTGCCCCCGCGCTCTACGCCGCCTTGGCCGAGGCTGGCTACTTCCCCCAAGCAGAGTTGGCCACCCTGCGCCAGCTGGGCAGCCGTCTCCAGGGCCACCCCGATATGACCCTGACCCCCGGCGTGGAGATGTCCGCCGGCTCTTTAGGACAGGGCCTCTCCTTCGGCATCGGCATGGCCCTAGCGGGGAGGCTGGATGCGCGTCCCTACCGGGTCTATATCCTTTTAGGAGATGGCGAGTGCGATGAGGGCCAGGTCTGGGAGGCGGCCATGGCCGCGGCCCACTTCCGCCTGGACCACCTCACCGCCATGGTGGACCGCAACCAGCAGCAAATCGACGGCTGGACCAAGGATGTCATGAACCTGGAGCCCCTGGCGGACAAGTGGCGGGCCTTCGGCTGGGAGGTCATTGAGGCCGATGGCCATAACTTGGCCCAGCTCCAGGCCGCCTTCTCCCAGGCCCAGTCCGTGGTGGGCAAGCCCGCCGTCATCATCGCCCACACCATCAAGGGCAAGGGCGTATCGTTCATGGAGAACAACCCCAAGTTCCACGGCACCGCCCCCAGGGGGGACGAGGTGGCCCAAGCCCTGGCGGAGTTGGGGGCCGACCCCAGCGAGCGGTGGCCATGAGCCCCCGAGAGACCTACGGCAAGACCCTGGTGGAGTTGGGGCGGGCCGACCCCCACATCGTGGTGCTGGACGCCGACCTCTCCAAGTCCACCATGACCCATCACTTCGGCCGGGAGTTCCCCCAGCGCTTCTTCAACTGCGGCATCGCCGAGCAGAACATGATGGGCATCGCCGCCGGGCTGGCCGCCGCGGGGAAGACGGTCTTCGCCAGCACCTTCTCCGTCTTCGCCACCTCCCGCTGCTTCGACCAGGTGCGCCAGAGCATCGCCCAGCCCCGGCTCAATGTGAAAATCGTGGCCACTCACAGCGGCATCACCGTGGGGGAGGATGGGGCCTCCCACCACGCCGTGGAGGACATCGCCCTGGCCTGCGCCCTGCCCGGCTTCACCGTCCTGGCCCCCGCCGACCCCGAGGAGGCGGCCCAGGCCGTGGCGGTAGCCGCCCGGACCCCCGGCCCCTTCTACATCCGCCTGGTCCGGCCCCCCCTGCCCCGGGTGTCACCCCCGGACTACCACTTCGTCATCGGGAGGTCACCAGTGCTACGGGAGGGGCGAGACCTCACCCTCATGGCCTGCGGGATGCTGGTGGGGGAGGCCCTCAAGGCCACCCAGGCCCTGGCGGGGGAGGGCGTCCACTGCCGGGTGCTCAACATGTCCTCCCTCAAGCCCCTGGACGAGGCGGCCATCGCGGCGGCGGCCCAGGAGACGGGGGCCATACTCACCGTGGAGGAGCATCTGGAGCACGGCGGCCTAGGCAGCCGGGTGGCGGCGGCGGTGGCCCGGCTCCACCCCGTCCCCATGGCCTTCATCGCCCTCAAGGACACCTACGCCAAGTCCGGCAAGGCGGGTGAGCTTTTGGAGCACCACAAGCTCACCGCCAGCCACATCCAGCACCTGGCCCAGCACCTGCTCAAGCGGAAGCTCGCCCCCACGGGCTAATCTGCACCATGTCCACCATCGTCCCCCAGGCCCGGCCCACCCTTCCCAGGGAAAGGCCCGTCCCTGTATCCTCACCGCCCAAAGTGGCGGCCCTCTTCACCTCGCCCCTGACGGTGCTGGCGGACACCGCGCGCCTCATGGAGCTGGCGGACTACCGCAAGCACCTGCCCGCCGGCGTCCCCACCGTCCTCAAGATAAACATTTCCTGGCAGCACTACTACCCCGCCTGCTCCACCACCCCCTGGCAGCTGGAAGGAGTCATCCGGGCACTCCAGCAGGTAGGCTATGCCGACCTGGTGCCGGTGCAGAACGGGACCGTGGTGGTGGACGCCCGCGAGGGGGAGGTGGCCAACAAACACCAGGCCGTCCTGGATAAATATGGGCTGAAGAGCGTCCACCTGGAGGAGCCGCCGGTGCGCTGGGTGCCCTACCGCCCCAAGGCGGAGCTGCTGGCCCTGGATAAGGTCTATCCCCAGGGCTTCGCCATCCCCGATGTCCTCATGGGGAAGAATGTGGTGCACCTGCCCACCATGAAGACCCATGTCTTCACCACCATCACTGGGGCCATGAAGAACGCCTTCGGGGGGCTGCTCAACTGGAACCGCCACTGGACCCACGCCCACATCCACGAGACCCTGGTGGACCTCTTGGCCATCCAGCGGGAGATTCACCCCGGCCTCTTCGCCGTCATGGATGGGACCCTGGCGGGGGACGGGCCCGGCCCCCGGGCCATGCGCTTCCACCTGAAGAACCTGCTCCTGGCCAGCGCCGACCCCGTGGCCCTGGACGCCACCGCTGCCCGCCTCATGGGCTTCGACCCCTTGAGCCTCAAGTTCATCCGGCTGGCCCACGAGCGGGGCCTGGGCTGCGGCGACCCCAGGGACATCCAGATGGTGGGGGAAGATCTCTCCGGGGTGCGCTGGCGCTTCCAGGCCGGGGAGGAGACCCTGGCCAGCCGGGGGCAGAAGCTTATCTATTGGGGCCCCTTAAAGCCCCTGGAGCGGCTGTTGCTGCGCAGCCCCATCGCCCCCTGGAGCTATCTGGCCTCCAACCTCTACTACAATAGCTTCTGGTATCCCTTCGTGGGCCGACGGCGGTTGGCCCAGGCCCTCAAGACCGATTGGGGCCAGCTGTTCCAGAGCTACTAAGTGGCAGGGGCGGCTCGTCCCCGGCACCCCTGACCTGAAGCCTGCCCTTGGGAGCGAAGCCCTGTCATCCTGAGCCTACCCTTTGTCATTCTGAGTCCCGACGCATCGGGGCGAAGAATCTCGCCACCCGCCGGCTACAACTCCTGCCGTAGCTGCTGGCCCTCACCCCCTGGCCCCTCTCCCTCAAGGAAGAGGGGGAATAATAGAATCTGGGGGACACCCCCAGACCCCCGCCAAAGGGCTACGCCCTCTGGACTCCCCCGCCGAGCTTCATCCCAGCCCCTTCAAACCAGGTCCTTCTTCTTGGCCTCGAACTCCTCCTTGCTCATCTCCCCGCGGGCGTAGCGCTTCCTCAGGATGTCCAGGGCGCTCTCCCGCGGCTCGGCGGAGAGACCGTCGCCCACTCCCGACACCCAACGCACCGCTAGCACCACCCCGGCGATGAGCAGGGCCAGGAAGACCAGCATGAAGATGAACCCAAATCCCATCCATACGGGCCAGAGGGCCCCCCCAGTGC